>CANHVO010000233.1 GCA_947463915.1 Planctomycetaceae bacterium | reverse complement strand
GTTCGCTGTGTTGCGTAAAGACCAAGTTCGGGGAGAAACAAAGGGAGCACAGCATTTTTTTGTAAGTAGGTTAAGGCGGGATTCAAAAGCTGGGTGGCCCCAGATTAACTGGCCATCAAAGAATTCGGCTAAATCGCTAATAGTTGGGCAATTACTTGTCTTGTTCATGGATTTCGCCAAATTAGCGTTCGAACGCCAAAAGTTCTAGGAAGGGCTTCCCATGTAGTACGCTCAAACGGCCAATTTCTTCCACGAAAATTCTCAATTGGCAACTCCGTCAATCCAATTTCTCATTTCTTGCCTGAGCCGACTAAGTACTTTCGATTTGATACCGTAAACCGTACCGAGCCCGACATCGTAAAGGACTGCTACTTCTTCGGCTGGTAGCTCCTGCAAAACATAAGCCCGAAATACTTGCTGATGTAACAGCGGAAAATCACGCTCAATAAGGCTAAATGCTTTTCGAATGAGGAATCGTGAGTCCTCAGGGTCCATGTCGGTATCCTGCAAATCTTGGAACGGTTCTTGGTCGATCAGTGGCAAGTGACGGAGGTCGCGATTTCTTTGAAGCGATCGAAATCGATTCATAAAGAGCGTTTTCAACCATGCGTGAAAGCTCTTTGACGGGTCGTATTCGAACTCCGGCAATTTTCGCCAAAGAATAACGAAAACATCTTGAACTAGGTCTGCACTATCCGACTCTTGGTGGCCTAACTGGTTCGCCCAATGAAAGAGGAGCGGGGAGTACAGTTCGACAAATCGGTCCCAAGCCAAGTTCTCCTCCGGTTGCCTAAGCCGATACAGCAAACTCGCAGGAGTAAGAAACATAGTGGCCAGTTAAATTGGTCCGAAGGGTGAAGCTTCCGGGGCGATACGACCTCGCTGATCATTACAGAGTTTTAAGAGAAACTACGATACCCGAACTTAGGGCAATTGCAAGCATCATCGACATCATGTTCGATCTTGCAATCGCCTGCTCAGTGGTTTGACCATTAAATTACCCTCGCGTTAATGTCGGCGTGCGACGTTCTACTTGGGTTCGCGAAAAAATGCTGAGCCATCCATCGACGGACCTTGACTCAACCGCCCCTGTGTAGTACAATTGTATCATACACACGTACTACACAGGTGATTTGCGTTCGTGGAGGGGATGATGGGAGTTGCGAGCGATTCCGAAAAAACGAAGGCGGCCGTAATTCAGGCAGCTGGTGAACTTTTTGCCAACTTTGGATTCAGCGGGGTCACAGCCAGGCAAGTGACGGCCCAGGCGGGCGTTTCGCTTGGAGCGATCCCCTACCATTTTGGAAGCATGGAAGCTCTTTATGAAGAAGTACTTGTCACTGCCGTCAAAATCTCGGACGAAGCATTGCCACTATTCGACCAAGCGAATACCGCAACACCAGAAGAGGCCCTTCGATTAGCCATTCAGTGGTTAATTAAGGACTACGCAGCTCAAAAAGTTGCATGGCCAATCAAGCTCATCGAGCGCGAGGCAATCGATCCGTCCGCTTCGTTTCGCAAAGTACTTAAGCACTGCTATCTGCCCGAATTCGAATGGCTGTGCGAAGTAGTTAGTCGCGTGACGTCGCTGCCCAAGGACAACGATGCGGTTCGTTTTGGCGTAATCACAATGCATCTCCTTGCCTCAACCTTCATGACCCATCGGCGAATCCTTCAAGAGTTTGCGCCTGCAGTCGTCGAAAAGGTACACGGGGGCGATTCGTTCATTGAAGTGCTTGCGAATGTCACCCTGGATTCGGTCAGGCGTTACGGCGATGGTTTTCCAATGCTGAAATCAAAAAAGAAGACGAAGAAGTCCGCTTCGAAGTAGGCGTTTCAAGGAGAAACGAATCATGAATCTCGTCGCTTTCAAAATACTTCTGCACGACAAGGCCAAGTACGTTGCGTTGGTTCTGGGGGTCTCTTTTGCGACCTTGCTCATCAGTCAGCAGTCCGCCATTTTCCATTCATTGATGCACGCGTCGACGCGGGACATTCTCGAAGCCAACCAAGCGGACATCTGGGTAATGAAGTCTAGCGTGGAAACGCTTGATCAAGGCTATCCGATTGCTGAGTTGTCTGTGAATCGAGTTCGATCGGTTCCGGGTGTTCAGTGGGCCGTACCCTACTACCAGTCAACTGCACAATTGCGAACAGAGGACGGGCGAATGAAGCTTGTGCAGGTGATAGGGATCGACGATTTATCTATGGTCGGTGCGCCTCAGGAAATGCTCATCGGGACCTTGGATGATTTTGATCAGCCGGATGCGATTGTCATGGACATAGCCGGATATACAAATATTTTCCCTGGGGTGGCGCCTCAAGTTGGTGCAATAGTCGAGATTGGACAACGTCGGGCTGTAGTTGTAGGGATCTGCTACATCGGCGCGTCCTGGAGTGGAATGCCTCGCGTTTACACCAGACGAAGCTTGGGAGTGTCCATGGCCAGAGAAACGCTCAACCCTGTGACTTATGTTCTCGCCCGTGCTGCCTCCGAACATTCACCAGAAGAAGTTGCCAAGCAGATTACGAAGGCGACTGGCCTGAAGGCTCGAACACGTGCTGAGTTCATGGACGACACTCGCACGTGGATCTTAAAGTATTCGGGAATCGCGGAAAACTTCGGCATCACCATTTTAATGGGAGTCGTTATTGGCGTCGCTATTGTCGGGCAAACGTTCTACATGTTTAGTGTTGAGAACTTGAAGCAGTTCGCGACGTTAAAGGCCATCGGGATCAATAACTGGGTGATCCTTCGGATGATCATGACTCAGGCGCTGTTCGTATCCACCATCGGTTATTGCCTTGGCATTGGCGCTGCCAATTTGTTTTTTGCAATGACGAGCACTCAGCTCTCAGGTGGGTTACGGGGAATGTTTATGCATCCACTCATCTTTGTTGGTTCGGGCATCTTTATTGTTTTGGTAACTCTGCTGGCGTGTGTGGTCAGCGTACGAAAAGTTCTAACGGTAGATCCAGCCGTTGTCTTCCGAGGTTAGCAATGAGCGTGATTTGCAAAGATGTCAAAATGGCGTTTAAAACTGCAGCTGGTTCCGTCAGCGTTTTGAAGGGGGTTGATTTTGTTGCTCCCGCTGGAATGCTGACGATGCTGGTTGGGCCGAGCGGCTGTGGCAAGACTACATTGATCTCATTGATTGCTGGACTGCTTCGTGGCGCATCTGGTTCGATGCAGGTATTCGGGCATGAGGTCTCGTCCATGTCTGCGTCGATGCTTGTACCATATCGATTGAAGAACATTGGCTTCATCTTTCAGCAATACAACTTGCTAGCAGGCCTCACTGCATCGGAGAACGTTGCTGTACCTCTCGTAGCCAGCGGGTTCGACTGGCCCAGCGCACTGGCCAAGGGAAAAGCGCTGCTCGATACATTAGGGCTTGGAGCCCATGCAAACAAGCTTCCCAGTCAGCTCTCGGGTGGCCAGCAGCAACGCGTTGCAATTGCGCGTGCGTTAGTGCACTCGCCGAAGTTATTGCTTTGCGATGAGCCAACAGCAGCACTTGACGGCCAAGCGGGACAAGCCGTGATGACATTGCTGAGGGACCTTGCCGTTGCAGAAGATCGAGCAGCCATTGTGGTGACGCATGATCCGCGCGTTTACAGTTTTGCAGATCGAGTGGTGCACATGGAGGACGGTCTCATTTCAAAAGTTGAAAGCGTATCCAGTCAAAAACATCCGGTCGATCCGCATTCGACTTCGCACTAACGTAACTTATCGAAAAACGGGCAGCTCCATTGCGAAAGGAAAATAAACAATGTTGATCAAATTCGGCATTCCGCTCATCGCCGCAATCGCGGCTGGCTTTGGTATCGCGACGTTGAGTCACTTGACACCCAAAGAGCAACTTTCGGCTGCTCGAAATCCTCCTCCTTTGACGAAGCTTGGAGCGAATACCATTTCTGGGCTGGGTGAAGTTCAGATGGCTGGTGAGCCCATTGCTATCGCAACTCCCATTTCTGGAATTGTCTCCAAGACGCATGTCGTCCCTGGCCAAACGGTCTCGACAGGTGAGCCTCTGTTTACATTGGACGATCGCGCATTGCGAGCAGAGCTGCACAATCGTACTGCAACATTGGCAACCGCCAGCGCGAAGCTCCAAAAGCTCAAGGCTGGTACACGGCCAGAGGACCTCCCGCCAGCACGTGCGAGAGTGTCGGCGGCCACTGCAACTTCGAAACGCAACGAAGACGCCTGGAATCGAGCAAAGCTACTCGTTGAGCAGCGGGCGTTAAGCGAAGAAGAACATATTGCGAGGAAATACGCCTACGACCAAGCAAATGCCGAACAAGCACAAGCCAAAGCGGATCTCGCAAAATTGGAGGCAGGAACCTGGTGTCATGATATTGAGATCGCGGAACATGAAGTGGCATCGGCCAAAGCGAGTGTAGAACAAGTGCAAGTAGATCTTGAACGATTGGTGGTTCGAGCTCCCATCGATGGCTTGGTCCTACATGTCGATGTTCGCCCAGGTGAGTTTGCAGAATCGACGAAAACCGAAAAGCCACTCGTCCAACTTGGAGTGCATGGGCCGTTTCGCGTTCGGGTTCAGGTTGACGAGGAAGACGCGAGTAGAGTAAGCCCCAAAGCGCGAGCTGAAGGTTTTGTGCGAGGGCGAGATCGGACCTCCATCGAATTGCGTTTTGTCCGTATCGACCCCCGAATCGTTCCGAAAAGTTCCTTGACCGGCAGCACCACCGAGCGAGTGGATACTCGTGTTTTATTTGTTGTTTACGAAGTCGTAGGTGTACCGCCTCGAATCTATGCAGGTCAAAAGTTGGATGTTTTTATGGAAGGCTAATCTTTACCAAGGAAGCCGCGAGTTATTCGACAGGCTGCTAAGAGCAGTGAAACCTTGTAAGTGACTCAGAATGGAGGAAAAACATGGGTAGTTCAACGGCTTGGCTGTGTTTGCTGCTAGCTGGTCTTCTGGAAATAGGTTTTGCGAGTGCAATCAAGTTAATGGATGGTCATAAGAACATTCCTTGGACGATCGCGTTTTATGCGTGCGTCCTATTAAGCTTTGGGTTCCTTGAAGAAGCAGTGCGAGAAATACCAATCGGAACGGCTTACGCGGTCTGGACGGGTATCGGTGGAGTTGGTGTGGCAGTTATTGGGATGGCATTTCTAGGTGATCCAATTTCCGTCTCGAGAGTAGGATTTTTGGTTCTATTGGTAACGTCGCTGATTGGCCTTAAGTTGACTTCGTAGCGCTAGCATGGAAGCGGAAGTTAAGAAGAGGGAAAAGCCGTGCCACCCGGCTTGCCCTGCTTGCGGCGGATCGCTGATTGAGGTCCGCGCGAAGCTGCAATGCTTCAGGTGTCAATGGATTTGCAAGACTTGCTTCGAGGGTGGCCGCGGATAGCCTCTACTCCAAACATTTTCGAGCCTAGCAAGCCACCTACAATCCATCTACAACGACCCGTTCCACAATTTGTGACTCTGTCATTGTGGCCTGGGTTGTTTTCGTATGGACGAATGGAAGAGCGCTCTCGAAGTTCGATTGACTCGGTATACTTTCGTGATGCTTGCTAGTAGGAGAATTGAAATGCCTGAGTTACGAATCGAAGCGAAGATCGACGCAAAGAGCGTCCGATCGCTTGTTTGGAGCGGAGATTCGCTTGTTGACTGGGTTGGTGGAGGACAGCGGTTTGAGCTAGATGGCAGGACTATCCCACGTATGGTGTATTACGCCTTTCGATTTGATGCTGCTGTTGTATCGCCAAGCGGGCAATACGTAGTTATCTATGAAAAACTTGGAACGAAAGGGTTACTGTTGTGCAATGGATCGATCGTTCGAGAGCTTAATCGCAGTTACTATCATGCGACTGCTTACGAGTATCCGATCTGTTTCGCCATGCTGAAGGATGGTCGGGAAGTGCTGATTCACTGCCCCGAGGATTATTGCCAGATCGATATTGACGAAGTTGAAACGGGGACTCGATTGACTGAATCTCTCGAACGAAAACCTGCGGACTTCTTTCATTCGAGGCTGATGGTAGATCGAAGCAACCAATGGCTCATTAGTGCTGGCTGGTTTTGGCACCCGTTTGATGTGCTCAAGCTATTCTCGATCGACGAGGCGATAAGGACGCCCGTAAGCCTCGACGATCCGGGTCTTTTCCCAAGCCAACAGGTCGAAGTGTCCACGGCGGCATTTGCGGGCTCCAGCAGCCTTATGATCAGCTCAAGCGATGAAACATTTTCGGGTGGTGACTATGGAAACAATGAGTTCAGACCAAAATCGTTGGGGGTTTGGGACATGGAAGCCAAGAAGATTTGTTCGATGGTTGAGGTCGCTGAACCGTCTGGAGTCTTGATGCCAATCAACGATGATTTCGCGGTGGCTTTCTATAAGCACCCGAAGATCGTTAGTCTTCGAACCGGCGAGATAACCTGCCGCATGCCAGAGTTGCAATGCGGCGATCAGACGAGCAGTATCATCCACCACATTGATGCGTTGCCGCCACTTGCGATCGATGCGTTGAACAATCGATTTGCGATTGCAACGAATGAGCAAATCATTGTAGTGCATGTCGATATCTAGAGAGCCCCCATTGGATGGGGCTCCGTGGCATCGCCTAAGCGTCACGTAGGCACTCGCGTCGTAGTCCCAACACCCAAAAACGCAGCGTTTCAACAAAAACGCAAAAAGATTTGCGGTTTTTCGGTAAGTCGTTGGGTGGTCCATACCAATCTATTCTAGTGCACAGCTAAGCTTTGATTGTCGGTTGGCGAAACTCGCCGAGTGTTTCGGCAGGTCTCTGAAATACCGAAAGTCTTGACGACTTTCGCTGCTGGCAACAAAGAACAACTTTGTTTTTGGCTTTGACGGTGACTAGAAGAATATCTGCTTTTGTGCCGATGAAAGCTACTTTCCTTTGCGAGTTGGATGTTGACTGATCAGTCCCAAGATGAACGCTACGAAGAGTTTTTGCAGCATTTCCTGCTGGACCAGGCTCGCATTTTCTCCTATATCCGCGGCCTGCTGCCCCAATACGCGGATGCGCAGGATGTTTTTCAGCGTTGCAGTTTGACTCTCTGGCGGCATTTTGACCAATTCGATCAACAGCGACTCTTTCTGCCATGGGCCTGCACGATAGCACTGAACGAGGTGCGAAATTTTCGACGGGTGTATGGCAGGGACAGACTTCAGCTTGCAGATGACCTTGTCGAGCAACTGGCAGTACGACGCAGCGACAGTCTGGTTCGCCGCGACCGAAGATCATCGGCCTTACGAATGTGCGTCGAAAACTTGAGGCAAGCCGATCGAGATTTGGTCCAGCTTGTTTACGAAGACTCGCGACCAGTTGAAGAGATCGCAAAGTCGACAGGTAAAGCAATGCAAACCCTTTACAACCGCCTCTCGATACTACGTCGCCAGTTATTGCAGTGTATTGAAAAACGAATCGCTTCAGAGGAGGCTTCACGATGACCGAACGACGCGACGATCTCGACCTCACTCTGCTTGCTTTATTATCGAGGTTGCTGGATGGGTCTATTTCCGATCAAGAACACTCGGAATTACAACATCGGTTGAGGGACAACCCCGCTGCTCAGCAGTTGTACTTTGACTACTTGGATCTAGACACCGATTTGCGCCAGATGTCGTACGGACATTCGGGAGCCGCCGAGAAGCCTCTTGGTCCCAGTCGGCTCAACCAAAAAACAACTGCGTTGTTTGCGATTACGGCCTTTGCGATTGCTGCATCGCTGCTACTAATTGCGAATTACCCTGAATGGTTCCGGACTTATACGGTTGCCAAATCGAAAACTAAGGATGCTGTGTTGGTGCAGTCGGCCGGCGGTCGTTTTTTTCGCGACACGATGCCCGCCGTCGGTCTTCCTTTGGAAAGCCATCATGAGTATGCGTTGATTGCAGGGGTGATCGAATTGAAGTTCGCCGGAGGTGCCGAGGCAATCTTAGAGGCTCCGGCGGTGTTAGAAATTGAGAGCGCTGAACGTTTGATGGTGAAACGCGGCTCATGTAGCGTGCATGCTCCGCCGGGGGCAGAGGGCTTTCAAGTTTTTACGCCCCAAACAGAAGTCACTGATTTAGGGACTCGCTTTGCCATATCGGTTTCTGAAGACGGCGATACCGAAGTTCACGTTGTGGAGGGTGCGGCTGAGGTGCGAGGGCATGACCCCAAAAGCTTGGACAAGGTCTTGCTGAAAGAGCGCCAGGCGAGCCGCTTCGATGGTGACAACTCGTCGGCTATCGAATTCACATCCAGCCAATTTCGGGGGCATCTCCCCGATCGCATCGTTTCGTTTCGAATCGGCAGCACCGCCGGAGTATCAAACGGGCGGCTTGAATCCGTTTTGGTACAGCGTGATGGCCGACCGCATGAATACACGGTACAGCAGTTGATTGGCGTTGAAGTAACGCATTTTCGGGGCGGTTCGAATACGCATCACTTATCGGTCGTCCTTGGGGATGAAATGTCAGGATTCAGTCGCACGGGCACGATGGACTCAGACTCGCTGCTCCACACAGGGATGCTGAACCCGGGTGGCGGTCGGCAAGCGTTGACTCACGACCCGGTGCTCGGGGATAACGCCAAGGCTGAAACAACGCCCGGAATGGCAATTCGTTTTCGCCAGCCGGTCGTGAATGCCCCCGGTCCAGATGTTGTCTTTTTTGAACTGCAATCGGTTGCGAATCCAGCCGACGGCGATGGGTTCCATGTGAGCCCACTCCAGTTTGAGCCAGGCTTGCGATCCATAACCGTAATGCGCTACGACATCACATTAAACTCCGCAGAGGCACTTCGGCTTCCGAAGTTCGAGTTGCTGAGGTTTGAATCCAAAGTGTCGTCAATCAAGGACCTTTTGAACGGGAGTTTTAAACAAAGTAGACCCGCGTTAGACTTCTTTGCGATTGCGACCGCAATTGATCTAAGCGACCTAGGATATGCTGGGGATGTCGCGGTTGAAGGATTGTTTTTCCAAGACGCTGCGGACGATGAAGAGCACCAAGTCGATCCTGTTTTCATCGGCGGACTTCCTCTCCTGAAAGAGAAAGCACAATGACTCGCCCCTCACACATGAGCTTGTATCAAATTCCTAAAAGCAACCAATGGTTCGTGTTTCGTGTTGTGTCCTTCTTGATGCTTTCAAGTTGCGCGTTGAACTCGCTATTGCAGGCGCAAGATGTCTCGCCAGACCAAGCAAAATTCTTTGAAAACGAAGTGCGACCACTCCTGGTGAAACGATGTTACCAATGCCACAGCGGCGAGAAAGCCAATGGCGATCTTCAAGTAGACTCCTTGGCGGCATTGTTGAAGGGGGGGGAATCAGGACCAGCGATTGTTCGGGGAAAGCCAGATGATAGTCTATTGGTAGATGCGATCAACTACAAGTCGAGTGAAATGCCACCCGATGAAAAGCTCGCCGATGCAGAAATCGCAATTCTGACACGTTGGGTCGCGATGGGAGCGCCCTGGCCGGATTCAGAACACAATGCGCCACTGCGCCAGAGGGAGTTATTTGATGAAGAGGACCGCAAGTGGTGGGCCATCGCGCCTGTAGTCTCAGCCGAGTTGCCAAAACTCGACGCCACCCAAGCGGCTTGGTCGCGAAACCCGATCGACCATTTCATTGCAGATCGACTTGCATCGCAAGGGCTTGCCCCCGCATCAGAAGCCACGAAGCTTGCACTCGTCCGGAGGTTGTTCCTCGATGTAATCGGTTTGCCTCCGACGCCTGAGCAGGTTGATGCATTCACCAATGACGAGTCGCCAGATGCATATGAGAAACTCGTGGATCGATTGCTAGAGTCCAAGGGGTATGGCGAACGAGCTGCTAGGCAGTGGCTAGATCTCGTTCGTTACGCTGACAGCGATGGTTATCGAGCCGATGACTTCCGGCCCAATGCATGGCGATACCGCGACTACGTCATCCGTTCCTTCAATCAAAACAAGCCCTACGATCGCTTTGTGCAAGAGCAAATTGCGGGGGATGAGCTGTTTCCAGAAAATGCGGATGCCAAAATTGCTTTAGGGTACTTGAGGCATTGGGTTTACGAGTGGAACATCCGTGACGCGAGAACGCAGTGGAAAACAATCCTAGATGACGTCACGGATACGACGGCCGATGTCTTTCTGGGTTTGGGGCTTCAGTGTGCGAAATGTCACAACCACAAGTTCGATCCTCTACTACAAAAAGACTACCTCCGCCTGCAAGCATTTCTGGCACCGATCATGCCGCGTGACACTGTCGTTGCCGATTCAGTGAGCGTTGCCGAGTACCAAGCCAAGCTCGCAGTTTGGGAAGACAAAACCAAGAGTTTGCGAGATCGAATCACTGCGATCGAACAACCATACCGAGACAAGTACCGTGATATTGCGATCGACCGATTTCCGGACGACTTGATCGCCATTGCCAGGAAGCCCAGCGATCAACGCTCGCCTGGCGAAGAGCAGCTAGCGTATCTTGTTCAACGACAGGTCGAGTCCGAGCACGAACGACTTGATCAATATCTTTCCGCCGAAGACAAAGAGAAGCTGGTCGTATTGCGTCGGGAATTGAAGGAGTTTGAGAGTCTCAAGCCGGAGTCGCTTCCTGTGGCCATGGCCGTGTCGGATGTTGGTCCAACAGCCCCGAGCACTGTCATGCCGAAACGGACAAGTGAGGTTGTCGAGCCCGGTGTGCCTTCGATACTCAACCCCAAACCGATGGACATCATGCCCGCGGAATCGGGCCTTACGACCGGCCGTCGCAGTGCACTCGCGAAGTGGCTGACAGACCCAACCAACCCGCTATCCACGCGGGTGGTCGTAAATCGCATTTGGCAAAGTCATTTCGGTCGAGGGCTCGCCGAAAACCCAAGTGATTTTGGACGCTTAGGTGGTCCCCCCAGTCATCCTGAATTGCTGGATTGGTTGACGAAGAGGTTTATTGAGGATGGCTGGAACCTGAAATCTCTGCATAGACTCATTTTGCTTTCGGCCACTTATCGTCAATCGACGGACCATCC
>CANHVO010000232.1 GCA_947463915.1 Planctomycetaceae bacterium | reverse complement strand
CGTCATTCAATCCCTACTGGGACATCTCAGGCCGGACATTTGAGGATCCGGATGGCTATCGCGTTGTGCTCCAAAACGGTTCGTGGAGCACCAACAAATGAGGTAAAAGAACGCACGTCATCGCAGTTTCCTTCTTAAGGTCGGCCGCCCGAGATGCAGCGTTCAATCCGGACTGTTTTGTCGGCAAGGTTGCAATCGCTCCCGAGGCTCTGAATGACGTCATCGCGGAGCTTTTTCTCGCAGAAATGTAGGTGGTGCGGCGTGGTGCAGAAGTACCGTTGGCCGTTTTCTATTCGGATGCCATAGTTCCAGCTTGTATGGCAATGGCTGAAAAAGCAGCGCACGGTCTCCCCAATAGTTACATTCGTGCCGATCTTTGGGCAGACCA
This sequence comes from Planctomycetaceae bacterium, assembly GCA_947463915.1. Classification (GTDB taxonomy): domain Bacteria; phylum Planctomycetota; class Planctomycetia; order Pirellulales; family Pirellulaceae; genus JBKCUI01. The sequence goes on along the minus strand of CANHVO010000232.1, from coordinate 10,615 downwards.
TCTAGTGTGGAGTACTTTTCGTCATCCAAGAACGGGATAAAGATCGCTAACCGAAATGGACGCGAGCAATCCGCAAATTTGATGTCATCAGTCTTTCGCGGTCCGACTTGATCCTCAAGTTCCGCGACCTTCTTGGCCAGCGTGACGTTATCAATAAAGAGCTTCGCGGGGAAATGGCCTCGTTTCGTTTGCTTGATGACTTCCGTATGAAGGATTGCGACGCGACTCTTATCCAGAATATCCGCAGGTGGTTGCGGAGGCACGCTCGTTTCAGAAGACTTAAGGTATGCGATCAGGTACAACTGGTAAGCTTCAAGTTCCCTTCCCCCGTACTTATAGAATTCGAGGTTAAGGTCGAGACCAATTTCGCTACTCCCAGGATTGTTCGCATCTTCTATTCGCTTTTCCGTTTCGATTCGACTTAGATACGCGTCATAAATTGGCGGACAGTGTTGCGCGAACAAAGGCGACCTCGAACATCCCAGCAACAGACACACTATTGCAACATAAATTCTTATCGGTGCTCTCACTCGCATGATTAGCCTCTGTAGACGAAATGGACTGTGACCGGCTTGCGATCGCCTCGCGCTCGTTCAAGGTTGCGACCGCCTGCCGTTCCAAGATACCACGTTTCTCCGGTTGTTCGGCATTATGTTTTCCAACAACATGCTTTACTCCGCAGTGGGAAAGCCCATTTCTCCACTGCTCGCTAAGCTAAATCGCTCCGGTTTGACACGCCGGAGCGAAGTGTTTACTGGCTTCTAGCCAAACATTCACCTTTAAGTAGCTCGTCGGCCCATTCGACTAGCCAAATGGGGTAGATTGGGAATGTGTTTACCGGCGCCGCGCCGTAGATTTACTGGTTCGCCTATGCAAAGGAGTTACCGCAACTGGACATCGTATTCGGTTTCCTAACATTGGGCATGCCGCTCGCATTTGCCATGAGAATAAAGAACAAGCTTCGAGCAATCTTCGCTGGCACAATTTGGGTCTGGGGGTTGATGGTTGTCGCAGCCCAGTACAACCTAGTAACGGATCCTGAATATGATAGTATGGCACCAGCCACCTCAATCGCTGCTGGGTGGTTACCAGGGGGGATCTATGCTTCTCTCTGTGTTCTTGTAGCGTTTGTGTGCTCGCATGCCCTTGTCTCCTTCAAGACACGAAAGAACCGCGAACAATCCGATGGACACCAATCGATGGATCAACCGCGTTGACTAGTTCGTCGACTCAGCGCAAAAAAAGAGAATTGCAATGACAAAAGCTGAAATGAATCCTTTGTTGGTGCGAAGCAATGCTCGCTTGTTCATTGGAATGTTCATTGCTCCGTTGTCGATTCTAAGCATCGTGTTGATCTTGGCCGCATATCCAAATCCACTATTTGCGATTTTTCCGATGCCGACATTAATCATCGGGGCCGCCATGATTGCACTGGAACTACGAAACCGTATCGAAAAGCGTGATGCAATCGTCGAGCGTCCGGGCGCCGCGCCCGAGAATTACTAGTGTCGTCTTGGAAATTGATTACCCGCATGGAACCATTCGACACAATCGATCGCATTCGTAAGCAAGACTCATACTCGTCAAAAGACATCGAAGAGCTAAGAGCGCTTTCGAGTTTGCATCCAGACGAACCCGAACTGTGGGACGCTCTTGGCGACATCATGCAGGCATGTGATGAGGCTCTGCCAATCGAACACTCAATGGACTGCTACAACAGAGCGATTGTATGCGATGAGACATACGCACCGGCTTACGAGTCGATCGGGTGGGCATTGGATTCCTATTTCGATGACTTTGCTGGCGCTGAGAAACACTTCCAACTTGCACTGCAACATGGTTCAGGCGATAGTGCTCGAATTGGATTGTCTCGTGTTCTCGCACAAACGGGACAAATCGAGGCGGCTTTAGACAATTTAGCACTATGTGAGGATCAGAGCGGGAGTGCTCTCATCGATATGCGACGGGAGATAGTTGAGGGTGTCTGGTTTACCAACGCCTCAGCGAAGACGTAAATCGGGAAAAGTTGCCCGTTTCCAAGCACCCTCCCCACCCACAGCCCAACCTGCTCCGGTTTGACACGCCGGAGCTTCGGTGTTTGTTCTGCTCCCCCCAAGCATTCACTTCCAAGTAGTTCGCCCTCCCATTTAAACAGCCAGATGGAGTACATTTAGGATATGGTAGCCGGCACATCGCCCGAGAATTACTATTTTCCCGACTGAAATTGGAGACCCTGCGTTCAACCTCAAATTCGACTTAATCTTCCGGTCCGCGAGTACCCGCTTGAGTCACTACGACTCTGAAGCTGCGTGCGGCAAATGGAACGGGACGCTCATCGAAGACTTTCGCTCCGATTTCAAGTTTATCCGTACGGCCGATGACCTTTTCGGCGAGGTGGTGGAACAACAGACGAATGGCGCATGCATTACATCAGATGGCTTGTCACTCGAGACTGTAATGATTGAATTTGGCGCCGCGATCGATCTCTACTTCCGACTGCATTTCCTAGATGCTCCTAATGGTTACGGTATCGCGCCTGCAAAATTCTCTGTTGCGATCGACACCAATCGTGATGACAGCTCGCTCGCCACGCTTAGCTGTGGATTGCGTGAACCTGACGGAAATTTTTGGTATCCAAGTTCCAAACGAGCGACCAAAGCTGTAATGCCCGACAACTACAACTGGGCATATTCCCACACTCGCACGTACGGTCCTTCTACGCTCTCCTCTTGGATTGATCGTCGAAATCGAAAACGGGTTGATCCATGACAATCGGGATAGTGACCTGGAATGCTCGGCGACCCCTCGCACAGCACATGGCTAACTAGACTGTAACCCGCTCCGGTTTGACACGCCGGTGCGTCGGTGTTTACTCGTCTACCAGGCAAAAGTCCACCTCCAATCGCGGAGTCTGCCCATTCAATCCGCGGATGGGGTACATTACGATTGTTTTTACCGGCGGTGTGCCGGAGAATTACTCGCTACGCCACGAAGACCTATGCCCGAATACGATGTTGACTTGTCTACCGTTAGTTCATTAGACGAGTTGATTCACGCATTCAATACTGGTCTCTTCGAATACGGTGGTGGTTACTGGCAGACATTGAATCTGGACGCGTTCAACGACTACCTTCGCTGGCTCGAATCGGAGTATCAACTTACGCTAAACGGTTGGAACGATTGCCAAGTGCTGGACACAATTCACGAACCCTCGCAACAGACACTTCGCGAGGTAATACTAGAAATCTTCGCGGACCATCCAAACATCAAACTTGTTCTGCGTTAAGACGTAAGTGATCTTCTGGTCATTTTCGTTTTTGCTGCGGGTTGTGCTGGGCTCGCTCGAATTGTCCAATTCGCACCCGTTTGACACGCCAGTGCGTCATCGTGGAGACATAAAGGCAAAGTTGTTCAACGCCCCTGTTCATTGGGTACAATCATCATGTGTCGCGGGAGCCGCGACTGAGAATTTCAGGTGCGAAGGACGAGACATGAAGGGCAACGATCCCGAATTCCTTGAAGCCGCTCGACTCGTAAGAAAGTTCTTTCCTGAGTCGACCTCATTCATTCCTGATGGGATCGGGCTGGACTGGGATTCGTTCCTTGGTGGAATGATGACAGCAAACTATGAGGCCGATTACTCATGCTACCTGTTCAGGAACTCAACAGATCCTGAACAAGGTCTCGCGCAAAAGGGCGGACTAGATGGAGAAGAAGGCGAAGTCTATCAGCGATTACTATCACACACCAAAATGACCCCGTCAGGTAGAGCGGTCGTGATTCTGGACGCCATAGGCGAAACAGGTTGGTCAACAGAGGAATGCCCACCATTAATTTGCGCGTCGCCAACTGTTCCAAAGCGGATCAGTGAGTTTGCCTGTTTCGGCCAATCACGAGATACAATCTTCGTGTTTGAATCCGGGGAAGCGTTACTTGTCGATCACGATAATAGAGTCCATTGGGCGCGATCCAACGTAAATCAACAGTGGCGAAAACCTCGTGACAGCGAGTAAGAATGCTGCTCCCGGCCACTCTTTTCTGCCTCGGCTGAAACAGAGCCAGGGTAAATCGGGTAAGAAGGTCCGTTTTCGGGCACATTCTCTATGACCTTTGGCAGTTGCCCCCAACTCGCTCCGGTTTGACACGCCGGTGCGTCGGTTTACTTGGCTACCAGCCAATCGTTCACCGCCATGCGGCTCGCCTACCCATTCCACCAGCCAGATGGGATACACTAATGTATGTGCTTTCCGGCCCTGCCAATGAGAATTGTAAGTTGTCGGCTACTGTGTCGTCTCTAACCGATGCCGCGACATCATGACCTATTACAACAAGTTCATCGCGTTTCTCGTCTTTGTTTCGTTACTGTTTACTGGTTGCGGCTTCGAAGAGACTGCCCGTGTCCCAGTTCAGCCGACGCATGTAGTACCGGCAACTGTCGCCGAGGCCGTACATGTACTCGATCTTATGACCTTTCCGGCAATGACAATCGCCGGTGAGTCGATCAATCGACGAGTGAATTCACTGTCGTATGCAATGGCCCCCGATGTCGAATTCAAGAAGATCCTGCAGTTTCAGCGAAACGCATTCAACGAGCGAATGTGGACCGAATTGCCGGGAAGCACCGTAAGCAATTCGTACGCAAAATGCACCTTCACACGCAACGGATTTTTCGCTTCATCGACAATTCAGCGTGGGAAAGGTTTCAATTGGGGCGTTTCGATCGCTCTGCACGGAAATGTTGACGTAAGAGCACTGGTACCAGCGTTCTTGACGCCAAGAAAATTTCAAGCCAGTCCGCAGTGGTCCGTCTATGTCACCGAGGTAAACGCCGTAGAGACGTCCGAGGAGTGCCGCAAACGATTTGAAGAGCAAGGATGGGAGCCATTCGGAATGGTCGGTACGGACCCGACAGTTTACAACGTGCTTTTCTTTAGGCAGAACGCGATTCTGCTCAATACAACCATTTGTCCCGAATTGGCAAAAGATCAAAAGGGCCAAACCCGAGTCGAAGTCTCTACCAAGTTGCTACCAGTGGAGTTTCCCGTTCCGAAGGAAACTATGCAATTGCGGTACGTTGATGCTCCCACGACCGAACTCGCTTTCGAATCGAAACAGAGTCAGGAAGATCTTGTCAGGTTTTACCTTTCGGCGCTCGGAAGTTCCGGTTGGAAGGCAACGACCAATGTTCCGGTTGAAGTCGACTCGAGATTTGAGATTGCCTTTCGCAATCCAGCAGGCGACATGCTCACGGTAAGCATGTCGTGTACAAATCCAGATCAAGTACTAACTGTGACGATTAGCCATCAAACGAGCATGGAAATAAGGCAAACGCTATGAATTGACCGATAACGAATGAAGGACTGAATTCTGCGTCGTCATTCGCCTGACATGTGCGGTCGCTTGCCCGACCTGGGTTTTTTTGACTTAAGAAGTTAGCCAGAACTCAATCCCTTGTTCGAGAAGCCCAAGTCGCAGTTCTTGATTCGCTAGGGATGCCCCCAACTCGCTCCGGTTTGACACGCCGGTGCGTCGGTGTTGACTCGGCTCCCAGCCAAACATTCACCTCCGAGGAGTTGGCCGGCCCATTTAGCCAGCCAGATGGGTTACATTGGACATGTGTTTACCGGCGCCGCGCCGGAGGATGACTAGTTCGGTCAATTAGCATATGTGGCGAAAACGATTAAAATGGTCTGGTTGCATTCTTTTGCTGATCGCCGCCAGCATTGTCGCAATTGCGTTCGGTGAACAGATTTATAGAGCTCGCTTATGCGAACAACTTTTGCGGAGAATCGACGCCCTGGTATTGGTGCCTCCATCTGAATCATCAGAGTTAGAATGGGCAGTGACCGTTTACTGGACACACAATCTTCATTGCAATACTATTCCTCAGGTTTACGCAAGCCTGCCAATGCTTCGAAAGATCGATGAGATCGTTGCAGATCTAGAAAAGTACCCAGACTCGGCGAAGATTAATTTGTTGTGGAATGAATACGCCCAGGTAAGCCAAAGTGGTTTCAGGTATAGCGAGAAGTACCTTCCCATTCGCGACGAGATTGTTCACGAGATTTCGTTGCAGGGAAACAACTATATGGACTTTCGAAGTTATGATGATTTCCTCACTTCGATACGATTGCGGAACCGTTTGGAGAATCGATAAAAGGCCGAAACCGGGCATAGATGACCGATTCGAGGCACCCCACCAGACCAACGCGCGTGCGAGCGCGCATACGGCGGTTCAACGAAGGTGGGCACGTTCTTCCCGAGTGTCTTTTGGCTCCGGCCCCCTTAGGTTCGCAACCGGGTGTTCGTCATATCGAATCGACAGGGGGTTATCTGGTTCCCGGCGAAGCATGCCTTGTGAAAATCGGAGCAGAACTCCCTCAGCAGTGGCGCCGGTTAAGTCGGACAACTCTGTAAATTTCATTTTATACCGAATTGATTTCGGTATATTGCTTAGTCTCCCGAGATGAGCTCGGGTGAATCACAAGTTCGGCGACTGAGACTTGCAAATGAAACCTTTCCTTGACCGCTTGGCGGTGGCATTATACAGAGGCTACATCATCGTGTATTACGGTGAATTCGTTTTCTGGGCTACGCCCGAACGAGAAGGGATGGACTTGGGTGGTATGATCGCGGTATGGCTACTGTATTCGATCATGGCCTATCCTTTCCTGTGCGTGGTCAACTGCTTCAAAGTACGCGATCCTTGGTCGATATTTCTTGCAGGAGCGTTTTACGGTTGGTTCGAGGAGGGCATCGTCGTTCAAACGACATATGGCACACCCGACACCCCATTTCCCATGTCCATCTCGTTTACAGCACTTGCATGGCACGCGCCGATCGATGTATTCGTCGGATGGTATCTGGTACGACGCGTCTTGTCGCAAAACAAGTATTTCGCGACCATCTTGCTTGCCGGTTGCATTGGCCTCTTCTATGGCCTCTGGGGAATCTTTTGGTGGAATGAACCGCCGCAGCCTATGAAAGAGCTGTTAGACACAGGCCGGAAGGACATCCTGTTCATCCATTTTGCTCTTTTCACCTTCGGGACGACTGCACTACTGGTGCTCGCGCATTGGCTCTACCCGCGTCTGCGCCCCACTGAGTTCAGACCCTCAAGAGTCGAGATGTGGACTATCGGTGTGGTCGTCCTTCTCTACTACGCCTTCATTACAGTGCCTGCCGCACCGAAAGCGCTTTGGGTTCTCCCACCGGTGATGGGTTTGACATTCTGGGCGCTTCGCAACAATCAGCGCGCAGAAATACGGTGCGATGCCATCGTGGCATTTCCTGAGAGAGTGAAGTCGCTCAACTGCCTGCTTCTCTTCAACATTCCGCTTGTCGCATGCGCCATCTACTTTTTTGCGTTGGCCAACGACTTGCGTCTACCCACCAATCTCATCTTCTACTACAGCGCCACTCCCCTCGGCGCGATTGTCTGGCTTATCAGCGTCGTGGTGTGTGGCTGGCGAGGCCGAATTCAGCAATCGTTAAGGAGCCAGCTTGAATGACTTAACGTCGCAGAACATACCGAATGCAGCAAACCCGTCGATCGCACTGTTCTTCCATTGCGTGCGTCATCAGCGACGCGTCGCCGAACCATAGATTGCAACCGAGCGGCGGATCAGGTCGGTCCTGAAGGCAGGCGTTTGTGGCCGCCGCCGGTTGAATCGTGTCGTTCGGGCACTGGCCGGTGCAAATCCGTTAAACTAGGCTCATGTCGTGGTAACCTCGACGTTGTTTTTGCTTCACAAGAACTCCTTTGCAGTTTGGGATGTGAATTATGCCAATCTTGCCTGGATCATTATGGGGTATTTTAGGTGCTTGCATTTTGTTGTCAGCATGGACTAGCAACTCATTTGGACAGGAAGTACCGAAAGAATCAGCAAGCCCTGGTGTTTCGAAGCCTGGCGAAGTGATCACGAATAGCATTGGCATGAAGCTGGCGCTCATTCCGTCGGGCAGTTTCACGATGGGTAGCCCCTTGGACGAACCAGGACGTATGAAAGACGAAAATCAGGTGGCGGTAACGATCAGTCAGCTATTCTTTCTTGGCGTCACCGAAGTTACGCAAGGGCAATGGACTAGTGTAATGGGGACGACGCTTTGGAAGGGTAGGGTCGGCGTACAGCAGGGTCCAAAAAAACCCGGCGACTTATGTAAGGTGGGATGACGCGGTAGAGTTCTGTACGAAGTTGAGCGAGAACGAGGGGAAGGCGTATCGCTTACCGACGGAAGCGGAATGGGAGTATGCGTGTCGTGCGGGCAGCACAACGGCTTATAATTTTGGTGGTAATGCCATTCAATTGAGTGAATTCGGTTGGTGGGGTGGTTTTCGTGATGGTGGAAACACCAAAACAGAAAAGTACGCACACTTGGTAGCACAAAAGCCAGCGAATCATTTCGGCTTGTACGACATGCATGGAGACGTAATGGAATGGGGTTCGGATTGGTATGGAAAGGAGCTCGTTCGTGGTCGTGATCCGCAAGGGGCGGACTCTGGTTCTGCCCGTGTTTACCGTGGAGGCGGATGCGATAGCTACGCTGCTGATTGCCGGTCGGCATTTCGTCTTGGGTACTGGCGGTACCTCCTAAATTACGACTTGGGTTTTCGTGTCTTCAGGTTTCAGTTCTTTCGGAAGCGTTCCGCTGTAAGTCGGCATGTTTGTCGCCGAAGACGGTGGCCGGAATCCAATAGCAACGATGCCGTTTTTTTAATCGTTCTAGGAAGACGCCGAAGCCGGACCCCCACGAATTGTCGCGCTTGGGATTTGCGCTGAATTGGTAGTCTCGGAGCAAGCGTTTGAACTCCTCGGACTCTGAATGACTTCCAGCAACTGCATCCAAACGCTGGAATACCGGAACACGGTGATCCTCCAGCGCAACGGATACGTTCGGAAGCAAAACGGCACAAAAACCAAGTAGTAGGGTCAGGCATTTCATGGCAGTACTAGTGACTTTCCGGCGCGGCGTTGGTAAGCACCTCCTAACTGTACTCTATCTGGTTGGTTGAATGGGTCGGCGGGCTACCGTGGATGTGATGTTTGCCTCGGAGCCAATTAAATACCGGCGCTCCGGCGTGTCAAATCGGTGCGTGTCCCTTCCACAGATTGGCTTTTGATCAATTCGGCGATGGCTGCCTAGCTACGTCCTTTCAACAGATTGGTTAGTAGCTGCTTGAGCTACGGCGGTGGTCGCTTGCAGGAGGACTGATGCGTCGGATAGACTGACACGGAGTATCGAAACAGGAATCGGAGCTATGGAAGTGATAATGCGAATAACAGTTCTGCTTTCAGTCTCACTTAGCGTGATTCTATCGACTATTGGCTGCGAACCTAATGTGGCCGGATATGGTGTCTTGGATTTTGGAGACGAGAATAGGCCTCAGCTTATAGAAGAAACACAACGGCTCAAGGAGGCCAGAGCAGAAACCCGCGCCAAGATTAGGTCTCTTTACTCACCAACGACCGCTGATTGGGAAGCGATAGTCGAACCAGATTCAATTACGATCCTCGAGCTAATGAATTTCCCTGGGGACACAGAATTGGTTACGGACGATACTCTTGACCGACTCCGTGTTTTCAAAGGCCTGAAAACATTGGTGATTGGATGCCCACAAGTTTCAGATCGAGGATTGAAAACCATCGCGGAATTAAAAGGCCTTGAAGCACTAATCATTTATGACGGTCGAATTACAGATGGTGGGATACAGACTCTCAACGCTCTACCGAAAATGCGTACCCTTGGCATCTTTGGGACACAAGTTACGTTGAAAGGCATCGACCGTCTAAAGGCTGAACTTAAAAACGCGTCCATCGAGTTATGGGGAATGGGAGAGCACGGGGAAATTTTTGACGCAAACGGTTGTCTCACGTCGAAATTTTTAATGGAACATCGCGGACTCATTCTCAAAGGTCGATGATTAAACAGGCAAACATGAATCTTAACCCATACGAACCTAGCGAGGGCACAGATAGTGCTAACAGGACTGAAGCCAGAAGCCCCATCGGAAGGCTTTTGATCTTTCTTCGCGATTTCGGTCTCGCCTTGATAATTATGTACACCGCATTGAACCTACGCAGTCTCCTTGGTGTCGGAATGCCACGTCGGTACGCAAGCTATACCGTTGAGTTTGAAGCACCTTTTTCGATTTGGAATTGGGTGTCGCTATCTACCGTTTCCTTAGGATTGATGGCGCTAGCCATTGCGATTACGACGTCCATTGCGAGGGTTGTATTCGAAGGCCAAAAAGGAAGACGAATCACTTGAATAGCTCCTCTCAAATTGAAACCAATTGCGCAAATACCGACTTTGATCTGCGCTCGCCGTTTTCATTTGACGCGTTGAACGCAGAACTTTCCGTCACTTCCTGTATGCTTCAATACGCGATGGCGGAAGACGACTCTTGGTGGGCGAGTTCCCGTATACCGCTCAGGCGTGTCAAACCGGGGCGAGTTGTCTGTGACTACAAAGCCCGGCGGGCGAAACATCTCTGCCGGCGGCGTGAGCCGCCGGATTCTGATCTGCTTGTTTCTAAGCCCAGCGGGCGACACATGGACCGCCAGATTTGGAAACATTTGAAGCGAGTTTTCTGGATAGGTATCAAAAGATGCTT
>CANHVO010000231.1 GCA_947463915.1 Planctomycetaceae bacterium | reverse complement strand
AGAGTCCGGCCAGCTACAGCGTCCTGGTGCAGACGGCGAGGAAGAGTTCGTAGCCTAGCGCCGGACACAACTGTTACGACCGAGCGGAAAACGACGGCCCTCAATTCCCTCTCATCAAACAGGTGCCAGGCACCTGTATTGACTTTCTCTCATCAAACAGGTGCCTGGCACCTGTATTGACTTTGCTTCCTCCCTTTGCTAACTTTTTGCGAAAGGAGATTCAATATGCCGCGCACACCACGTGCTGAACAATTTGATCCGAGCCAAGTCGGCATCGTCCACTTAATCCAACGCTGCGTCCGCCGGTCGTTTTTAACCGGTGTAGATGAAACGACGGGAAAAGACTATTCCCACCGTAGAGAATGGATCCGTTGCCGTCTGGAACGTCTCGCTTCGGTCTTCGGGATCGATGTCCTAACCTATGCGATCCTCTCAAATCACCTTCACCTCGTCGCTCGAACTCGACCCGATGTTGTGCGAGAATGGTCCGACAAAGAGGTCGCGATTCGCTGGCTTCGCATTTTCCCCGGCCAGCGAATCGACGAGCACCTTGCCGAACCCACGACCAATTCCGTCGATACCCTAGTCAACAATACAGAACGGATTCAGCTGATCCGTTTGCGTTTGTCAGATCCCTCCTGGTTCATGAAAGCACTGTGCGAACCTATCGCGCGACTCGCCAACTTCCAGGACCAAGCCACAGGCCATTTCTGGGAAGGTCGATTCAAAGCTCAAGCCATCACCGACGAAGCGGGCTTGCTCGCATGCAGTGTGTACGTAGACCTAAACCCAATCCGCGCCGCTTTGGCTTCGTCTCCCCAAGAGTCGATCCACACGTCAGCATACGATCGAATCAAAGCCCTCGAAGGAAAGACGATCCAATCAGCCGCCGTCGAATTCGTTGCGATCGAGACGGAGGAAGCAGGCCGAATCCACCGCACCTCAACTCCAGAACAGCTTCGCAAGCGAAAAGCCGAAGCCAACAAGAAACGAGGCCCCTCAATCCTACGAGACGCTTGGCTTTCTCCACTCACACTCAATGAACGAGCCAATCCTGGAGCACAAACAAGCAGCAGCGGTGTGCGAGCCAGTGACAAAGGCTTCCTTTGGATGAACCTGTCCGACTATTTGAAATTACTCAAATGGACCAGCCAACAACGCGTTGGAAGCATTGAAAAACCGAATATCCCAAAGGACCTCGAACCGATTCTCCAAAAGGTCGGCATCGACGGGAGAATGTGGTGCGACTTGGTTTGGAACTTCAAGAAGTACTTCGGCCGAGGCAGCGCCGCAGGCTCACCCAAGAGCCTCAGGGAGTCCGCTCAAAATCGCAATAGAAAGTTCGCTCCCGGCCAGAATTCATCAGTCGTCTGCTTCACCGGGATTTAGCAGACTCGATTCTCGAAACTCAGTAAGCGTGCCCAACAGCAAACCACGAAACGCCCTCCTTTGCGATTCCCCATCAGGCCCCGTCGCCTCGTGACGGGACGCCCCCCGAATCCGAGCCCCTCCGCGAAATCGGCTTTCAGTCTAGCTATACTGATGGCTACTCAATTTCGTGTTTTCTCAGTCTTTGTACCCAAGGTCACCATGTCTCCTCGTCTGCCAATGCTGATTGTCTGTTTTCTCGGATTTGCCACCAGCGTAGTCTTGAGCGACGAAGGGATGTTCCCGATCAGTGAGCTCGGCCGACTTAATTTGTCCGCAAAGGGTATGGGGTTAACCCCCGCAGAGCTTTTTAACCCAGGCCAAGTCAGCTTGGTTGACGGTATCTGTCGTGTTAACGGCTGCACTGGTTCGTTCGTTTCCAGGAACGGCTTGATCATCACCAACCATCACTGCGCATTCGATGCGATTCAGAAAGCCAGCACCTCCAAAAACGACCTGCTAACCAACGGATTTATCGCAAAAGATTTCGCCGAGGAAGTTCCCGCGCCGAACTACACCGTCCGAATCACTGAAGGATACAAAGACGTCTCAGAGCAAGTCCTTTCTGCCTTGACCGAGAGCATGACAGCGCTCGAACGCAACAAGGCCATCGAAAAACGGCGAAAGGAGATCGAACTTGAAAGCGAAAAGGAAAACAAAGGCTTGCGAGTCGAAGTCGCAGAGATGTTTGCTGGCAAGACGTACGTGTTGTTTTTGTACACCTACCTTAAGGACATTCGTTTGGTGTTCGCTCCGCCTATTGCTGTAGGTGCTTTCGGAGGGGAAGCAGACAATTGGGAATGGCCCCGCCACACCGGCGACTTCTCGTTCATGCGAGCCTACACCGCTCCAGACGGAACATCCGCGGAGTATTCTCCCAACAATATTCCTTACCACCCGAAGCGAGTGATTAAGATCGCTCCCCAAGGAGTGAACGAAGAAGATTTCGTATTCTTGCTTGGCTACCCAGGCCGTACCGTTCGACAAAAGACAGCCAGTTTTTTGAAATTCGAACAAGATGTTCGCTTGCCTGCCGTTGTCGAACTTTACGCCTGGCAAATCAGCGAAATGGAAAAGGCTGGCGCATCGGATCGTGAAGTAGCGATCAAGCACGCATCCCGAACCAAATCGTTAGCCAATGTCGAGAAGCGTTCGCGAGGGCAACTACTTGGTCTCAAGCGAGCAAGTATCGTTGCGACCAAGGAGAAATCTGAAGCAGAGCTGACGAAGTTTATTCAAACCGACGCGGGACGCCGCAATGCCTATGGCTCCTTGCTTAAGGACATTGGCTCGGTTTACCAAGACATGTCAGAAAAGGGGCCGTTTGAGATTCACTTCCGCGAACTGAAGCTGGCGTGTAGAGCGATGTCCTTCGCGTTCACGATTTACGATGCTGCAGTCGAAAGAGAAAAACAAGATTTAGAGCGGGAAACACCCTATATGAACCGGAACATCGAACTTACGGTTCAGCAGCTAAAACTGGATGTAGCCGATTGGCACAAGCCAACCGATACGATCATGCTGGCAGGAATGCTCGAACGACTTAGCAAGATCAATGGTTCCCGAGATATGGAGCGGCTTGCAATAGTACTGGACGACAATCGCTCATTCGCAGAACGCGCCGAGTCTTTGATGAGCTCGACGCGACTCGGAGACAATCGTTTCGTTGAGGAGTGCCTAAAAAAAAATCCTGCCGAACTCGAATCCGTCTCGGACCCCATTTTGAATCTGGTCATTCAGCTTTATCCAGCTTACAAAAAACTGCGAGACTTAGATAAGGAACGAGAGGGTCGTTTAGGCCAGTTGTATGGCTCGTTAGTGGAAGCTAAGCAAGCGTTTGATCCAGCTCAATTTGTGCCGGATGCGAATGCAACTCTGCGAATCACTTACGGAAGAGTTCGAGGTTATTCTCCTTCTGACGCAATCCAAAAAACGCCCGTCTCCACGCTTCAAGGAGTGATCGAAAAGACGACTGGAGCCGAACCCTACATTACTCCCAAAGCGGTATTGGACCGATATGCGGCCAAAGACTTTGGTACGTTCGTGCATCCGAAACTTGGGCAAGTGCCTGTCGCCATTTTGTACAACACAGATACCACAGGAGGAAACTCAGGAAGTCCCGTGTTCAACGCAAAGGGTGAGCTAGTCGGAGTCAACTTCGATCGGACATTCGAAGCCACCATTAACGACTTTGCATGGAACGAAAGCTATAGCCGTTCAATCGGCGTCGATATTCGGTACGTCTTATGGATCACCGGAATTGTTTACGAGGCCAAGCACTTGCTAGCTGAGATGGGGTTATAGTATTCGCCCTAACCAATCCTTCTTTTTCCCAAGGATTACCCAGAAAAGAATTCAAAAATCAAACTGATTACCGGCTCCTCACCCAGACATGCGATTACCGGAAACGCTAAGGGCGAGCGACAGTACGAAAACTACCGTAGCTGAATCGTAAGAATTCAGCTACAGCTAAATTCTCACGAATCCAGATACAAGTCGTCGATCTTCCGAACCGCCTGCAAAAAGAAGATCACAGACAACGTCAACGGCATTCCAAATTTCAACAAATCGATCCGTTTTCACAGACCCGCCCTCACAACCAGCAATTCTACGAAAAAATTGTCGCATTTGTCGTTCCTGCGGAGCTTTTGCTTCCGGTTCAGGGCTTCCAGGCCAGGAGGCTGGAATGTATAAAACGAGGCCTGAAAACAGTTTTTTTATGATTTGCATTTTGAAAGGCCCGTTGAGAGATGGCGGAATCGACACCACGAACCGACGACGTATTCGACATCGATCGCATTCGAAAGTTGATCGAGTTGATGAAGGAACACGAACTCGGTGAGATCGATCTTCGCCAAGACGAGCAGCAAATTCGTTTGTCGAGAGCGGGCCATGGTCAGCCCATCATGACCACAAGCATGATGGCACCGCCCCCAATGCAAGCCGCCCCCGCCCCATCAGCAGTAGCGGCGACTGCGGCGGACGCCGATGGTCCGCATATCGCCTACATCAAGTCGCCCATGGTTGGCACTTTTTACTCGCGAGCCAACCCCAACGCCAAAAACTTTGTCGAGCCCGGCGCGGCTGTTCAAAGCGACACAGTCGTTTGCATCATTGAAGCGATGAAGGTTTTCAATGAAATTCCGGCAGAAGTGCGAGGCAAGATTGTTCAAGTGCTTGTCAAGAACGAGGAAGCTGTCGACTTCGGCAAGCCGCTCTTCAAGATCGATACGCGAGGCTAAAAATGTTTAAGCGTGTGCTCATCGCCAATCGAGGCGAGATCGCTCTGCGCGTCATTCGAGCCTGCAAGGAACTGGGTATCGAGACGGTCGCAATTTTCAGCGAAGCCGATCGAGGTTCGCAATACCTGGACCTGGCCGACCAAGCAATCTGCGTTGGGACAGCAAAGTCGATGGACAGCTATCTCCGAGTGGACCGAGTAATTGCTGCAGCTGAAATCGGCAACGTTGACGCTATCCACCCTGGTTATGGCTTCCTTGCGGAAAACTCGAGCTTCAACGAAGTTTGCCGAAGCTGCAACTTTACGTTTATCGGACCGTCGCCCGAAGCGATGGAAAAACTTGGCGATAAGAATACCGCACGCGAAATGGCTGTTGCTGCTGGAGTTCCTGTCGTACCAGGCAGCGATGGTCTACTCGAAACCGAGGAAGACGCGTTGGCGGCCGCGAGAAAGATCGGTTTCCCTGTTCTGATCAAAGCCACCGCGGGTGGCGGTGGAAAAGGGATGCGTGTGGCAATGGATGAAACCTCCCTACAAACCTCGATCTCGCAAGCTCAAACCGAAGCCAAAGCTGCGTTCGGAAACGGCGGCGTCTATTTAGAAAAGTACATCGATCGGCCGAGGCACGTCGAGGTGCAGATCATCGCTGACCAACATGGAAACGTAGTCCATTTGCACGAACGCGACTGCTCTGTCCAACGTCGACACCAAAAACTGATCGAGGAAAGCCCGTCCCCTCGATTGCCCGAGGCGACTCGAAAGGCCATGTGCGATGCCGCTGTTCGGCTGATCAAGCAAGCCAATTATTACAATGCTGCCACAGTAGAGTTCATTGTTGATCAAAACGATAAATTCTATTTCATCGAGGTCAATGCACGGATTCAAGTTGAGCACCCTGTCAGCGAAATGATCTCCGGCGTCGATTTGATCAAGTCGCAGATTTTGGTCGCGGCCGGTCAGCCATTGCCATTCACACAAGCGGATATCAAGCCTTTTGGCGCCTCGATTGAATGCCGTATCAACGCGGAAGACCCTGACAAAAACTTCCAGCCCTGCCCTGGCCGCATCGAAAAGATGTACACGCCCGGCGGACTGGGCGTTCGAGTCGATTCGCACGCGCACGCTGGTTACTCTGTACCGCCCCACTACGATTCGATGATCGCCAAGATCATTGTTCATAAGCCAACTCGTGAAGAAGCAATCGAGTGTATGCTTCGTGCGTTGAGTGAATTGCGAATCTCTGGCATCAAAACGACCGCCAGTTTCCATGCGACGGTTCTCAAGCAAAAGGAGTTCCAAGAAGGGACCGTCGACACAAAATGGGTCGAACGTGAATTGCTCCCGAGGCTCAAACCGACGAAGTAACGCTAAAGCCTCCACGTTCCTCTAAGACATCTGGTTTAACAGTCAGCCCAAGGCGTACTCGGCACATAACAATGTACGCCTATGGCTGACTGTTAAACGATTTTTCATCGCATCGATGCTCACCTAGATCGGATGCACGCTCTTCGGTAACGAGATCGCGTCGCCCATGACGATAGCGTCCTTCTCAAGCTCGGCTAACAAGTCATCGTTGAGCGAGTGTTCCGTGTAGTCGGCCCCTCGGTCGATCGCGTCAGGCGAAAGATCGGCCCAACGCGCAAAGTAGAGCTCTAGCAAGCGGTGTCGACGAACTGCTCTTACCGATTGTTGGATCCCACTCGCAGTCAAAGTCGCTGCGCCGTCGCGATTGATTGTCATCCAACCTTGCCTGCGAACTTTTCGAACCGCCGCGTTGAGTCTCGAAGAAGACCATTCTCGCATCCGGACCAAGTCGACTAATTGAACGGACTCTGACCTCAGTTGACCATGTACTTGCGGCGTCTTATCTTGGGATTCAAGCAATTCAAAAATTGATCGTAACAGGTGCTCTTGGTCTGCTTTGGTTCGCTGGCGGCCTAGGCTCCAGGCTCTCCAAAGCAGTCCTCGTTCGATGCCAAAAACAAGACTAAGCGCAAAGAAGCCGCTTGCAGCGAGAACAATGGCTGCTCCCGAGGGAATATGGTCGATGTACAAACTGCTCAAGGCACCAATTACGCCAGAGCTTGCTCCAATCAAGGCGCTCGCGAAAATCGTAACTGGTAATGAATGTGTCCAAAAACGTGCGGAGGCTGGTGGGATCACCAACAATGCGATGACCAAGATGACACCGACTACATTAGCACCAACGATTACCACCACGAGGACACAACTCAACAGCAATAGATCCATGAAAAGAATCGGCCAACCTTGAGCCGATGCCAACATAGGATCGAAGCAAAGTAGTTTTAGCTCTTTTCGAAATAGCACCAAAGCGGCAACCACGATCAACGATGCGATGCGAATCGTCTGCGCGTCGCTAGCAACAATCGATGCCGTTTTTCCAAGAATGAAATTTTCCAGTCCCGCTTTGTCCCCTTCAGACTGTTGGACGATGCTAAAGAGTGCGGTTCCAATGCCGAAAAAAACGCTCAGAACGATGCCCAATGCTGCATCTTCTTTGAGGTTGGTCCACCTCCGCAATCCGATTACGGCCAACGAACCTGCCGTTCCCGACAGTCCGGCTCCCATGAGTAGCCAAACGAGGCTCTTGCCGTTTCCGCCCCAAGCCACGTTGGTCAAAAAGGCGATTGCAAGGCCAGGCAGGGCTGCATGGCAAATGGCGTCTCCGATGAGCGAGCGTTTGCGTAGCAACAAATACACCCCGACCATGCCCGCAATCACGCCGAGCAATCCGGCGCTTTGAATCACGAGTGTCGTGTTGTAATCAAACATAGCTTTGGGGCTAAAGTCAAAACGGTTGGTTTGGCAAGCAGAAGGGACCGCAAGTGGATATGATTGTAACTCAGGACGACGATCTTGCGATGCGGATTGTCAGTACCCATACCTCTGCCACCGTCTCCTTAGGAGTATCCCTAATGCTTTCCAGTTTTCGAGCTTTGCGATTAGGAGCGGTATTTGCTCTTTTCGGACTGGCAACATCCGCAATTTCAGCCGACGACGAAGCTCAAAAACAGGACGATTGGATCGAAATGTTCAACGGCAAGGATTTAACAGGTTGGGTCGCCGAAGGCATCAAAGAGTTTAAAGACAAAGAAGACCAAACGAAACCGGTTTGGTCGGTCCAAAATGGGCTACTCCGATGCGATGGTAAAGGTTTCGGTTTCCTACGATTTGAAACAGAAGTAGACGACTTCACGTACCATCTCGAATTCCGAATGGGCAAAGACTGCAATAGCGGTATTGGCATCCGACACTTGAAGTACGATATGGCAAGGTCGACAGCCACGCGGCCAAGTTACTCGGGCTACGAGATCCAATTGCTAGATGATGCTGCGAAAGACGCGAGCAAGACCAGCACGGCGTCGCTTTATCGTTACGTTGCACCGACGGCCAACACGGTCAAACCAGCAGGCGAGTGGAACAGCATCGACATCGAATGCATCGGACCAAAAATCCGGGTAACCCTTAATGGAAAACTGATTCAGGATGTGGACCAATCGCAAATAGAGGAGATCAAGAGCAAACCGCTGAAAGGCTATGTGAGTGTCCAAAATCACGGCAAGCAAATCGAGTTCAAAAATTTGAAGCTAAGGAAAATCAAAAGCTAGTGGGTCACTGCTTTAGCACGATGCACCAACGTAAACATCCGAATTGGCCTCAAATATCGCATCCGGCAGGTGTTACATTTGGAAGGTCATTTTTGCCGACTGTGACTTAGAAATTTGCCTTTTTGTCCGCTCGGGCTCGTCCCGACCGCACGCCGCTTTGGTGCTCTAATTGGTTGCGGCCGACAAAAGTCGGATTTCGTTTTCATGAGCCTGAGGCGCTACTAGCCGATTTTTGAAAGTCAAAAGAACTCGGCTAGCGCCTCAAACTCACTTTTGTCGACGGTTTCTAATTGGCCTCGTGATGAAAATCACAACTCCAAAGCTGCGGACGGCGGGGTCAAGCCCCAACAGTCCTAAAATCCTTCACAGCGTTGGGCTGAGCTAGGGAACGAGCCCAAGCGAACTTAGCACGACGCGCAAGCTAGTGAATCGATTTGCAAATTCACTAGCTTGCGCGTCGTGCGAGGCAGATCAAAGCTCGTCGCTCACCTAGCCCACCTGCCAAAGTATTTTTGGCTACAATTATCAAGTGGTCGTGAACCGCCCATGCACCTTCCAGAGTCCCCTCTGCAAACGCCGAAACAGACTCATCACTTCCTCCCGCAAATCGCTCGCACCATGAAACAAAACAACACGACCAGACGGAACTTCCTCAAGTCATCAACGGCAGCTGCAGCCATGCCGCTCATCGTCGCACCGCATGTGCTAGGTCGAGGTGGAGTAGCACCTAGCAACAAGATCACACTCGGCGTGATCGGTATCGGTCCTCGCTGCACTTACGACCTTCAGGCCATGCTCGGTTTAGCGGATGTTCAATGCGTTGCGATTGCGGATGTTCAAGCAAGTCGACGGGATGCTGGCAAAGCGCTTGTTGACAAACATTATGCAAATACGGACTGCAAACTGTATAGGGACTTTCGCGAGCTATTGGATCGCAAAGACATCGACACAGTCATCGTGGCAACGGGCGATCGATGGCATGCAACCGCATCCATGATGGCAGCCAAGGCAGGAAAAGACGTGTATAGCGAAAAACCTTGCGGACTGACGATTGAGCTATGTCAGCAGCTGGCGGATACGATGAAGGCCACGGGCCGGATCTTTCAAGCGGGAACGCAGCGACGAAGTGTTCCGAATTTCCAACAAGCTGTTCGTCTTGCGCAAACTGGCAAACTTGGAAAGCTAGAAACGATGTACGCTTCGGTTTACATCCCAACATTGGACAATAGCTGGCTTCCAGGCGAACCAACCCCAACCAAAGAGGTGGTCGACTGGAACTTGTGGCTCGGCCCAGCACCTTGGCGTCCGTACAACAGCAAGTACGTATCTGGCGGTTGGCGAGGCTACTATGATTTCGATTCCGGTGCGAGGTTGTTGGACTGGGGCGCCCACACAGTCGATCTTTGTCAGTGGGCAAATCAGTCTGACAATACGATGCCGATTTCGATTGAGCCTTACGATACTGGCATCACATGCATGTATGCCAATGGCGTAAAAATGATTTTGGACTTCTTGCCGACCCCATTCGGCGATCGCGGTCCGAATTGGATTACGCGCTTGGGAACTTGTCCGGTGAAGTTTGTCGGCACTGAGGGATCAATCGAAACAGGTGATAGCGGCGAAACGGTTGTTTCCTCCGACTCGCTTCGCAAAGAATTGCAAGAGTCAGCGGGCAAAGTAAAAGGGCTGGACGTGTCAGCCCACGCGAGAAACTTCTTTGACTGCGTAAAGTCGCGACAGGCGACGGTGGCGAATCCCGAAGTGATGCGCAATTCGCACGTGGCTTGTCATGCGGCAGCGATGTCGTGGATGCTCAAACGAAAATTAAGCTTCGATCCGATCAAACAAGAATTTACAAACGACGCAGAAGCCAACAGCCTTCGTTCTAGAGCCGCTCGCACCTGGAGCTGACGATTTTTTTGCCACGAAAAGACACAAGACACACAAAAATCACAGCCACTTAAAAGATTCAGAAGTGATAGCCTCAAAAATGCTCTGAATCTCGATGTCCTCTTGTTGTGGTCTTTGTGCCTTTTCGTGGCTAAAGTAGTGAGCCTGAAAACTCTCGCGAAATTGCCTCGAAGCGTGACCGATTGAAGTTACGCTACAACACATACTTTTTGATGTAGAACTTGGGCGCGCCGAAGTTAATCAATAGTCCATGTCGGAACTTGGAGGCTTTAAGATAGCCTAGCAACTGTGCAACGTCTGTGCTGGAAGTTTCCCGGACAGCCTTCAATTCAAGAATCAGGACATCTTCGACGATCAGATCCATGATTTCCTCAAGCAGCTCAGTTCCATCTTCGTCGAAGATCTTCACGGCGGGTTGGACGCGAACAACTAATCCCGCTTTCTGCATGCGGTGAATCATGCCTCGTTCGTAGGCCTTTTCTCGGAACCCTGGTCCGAGATACTTGTGCAACCCAAAACCGCACTCACGAATTACATCACATATTTTGTTTACATCCGCATCCGTAAGATCCGTTCTTGGAACGATCGGAATATTCAAACTCATTTCGGGCATACTCCTGTCTAAAACTAGATAAAGAATAAGTGCCCCGATTTTAGCCACAAAAAGGCACAAGAGACACAAAAAGAAAATACTCTTATCGGGAATCCTGACTTGCAAATCATCCAGATCGAGCCTGAATCGAGTTCAAAAGGGCGCTGTGAATCCGCAAGCTCAAAGCACCCTTTAATCTCCCTACAACGCGT
>CANHVO010000230.1 GCA_947463915.1 Planctomycetaceae bacterium | reverse complement strand
GCCATTTGAATCCCGAACATAGCTTGTTCGTTGTCCTTTGGCATCGATCGAAGCCTTTACTTGTGAGACTGTGTCGTAAACAAAACTTGATCTGCCTTGAGGCGTAGCCACTGCCAATAGCCCCATGGTCCCATTGGTTAGCGAGGCGTACACGAGCGAGGTCCGCTCTCCGCTTGAAGCTTGCTTGTTTTGAAGTCGTCTGCCAACGTAGCTAAAGCTAGTCCGTACTCCCGTTGGATCCGACACGGCGACAACTTGTCGAGAAACAGCATGTTTAACAGTGGTGACAGCTGAATCAGGAGCCGTGATCGTTGTGCGAAGCCAGTCATTGTAAGAGATCGAGTAGGTATTGCCATCTGGTTTTTGAATACTGGTACACATCCCTGCTGCGGAGTGTGTGAAAGTCGTTGTAAGGCCTGTTGGGCTCGCAACGGCACTAAGTCGATTTGGCGAGGTAGATACACTTTTTGCAGCCCAAAAGAACGGTGCGCACGCATTGAGCCAGGCTACGAATCGAAAGGTGGAATGGCTTCCATTGGCATGCGACCCAGACATTCATCGACCTGTTTCCGGAGTTGAAGTTTGTTATGATATCGCGTTTGTAGGCCATTTCTTGTTTGGCAAACGAAGGGATTTGATCGAATCGCTTCAGCGCGAATTCCCAAATTCACGGTTCTGCCAGGCCCTCTTTAGCGACATGGCACGTGTCTATTCGGAAGCTCGATTGGGGTTCAATTGCAGCGTCGCAGACGACTTGAACATGCGGCTATTCGAAATTCCCTCGCACCGTATTCCATTGGTTACCAATGCCATCGAGGACAATGGCCTTGAAGAGCTGTTCGATATTGGAAAACAACTGCTCGTTTATGAGGACAAAGATCAGTTGCTTGGAATTGTGCGAGAGTTGCTAGAGGACCGTGACAGAAGGGCATCTATCGCTGAAAGCGGATACAGGCACGTAGTGGAAAATCACACCTACGTGCACCGAATGAAGCAGATGCTTAGCCAGATTGGCCCGGCGAAAAATTCGCGTCAATGTCCAGCCATTTCCTTATTGAAAGCCGAAAAACTTCCAGTCAAGCCAGCCGAATATTTTGAATTCTCACGACCAGACGTGCAGTCACTCGTTCCATTGTCATCGAAACGCATTTTGGATGTAGGCTGTGGTGGCGGTCGTCTTGGCCAAGAACTGAAAAGGGGAATCGACGTTTGTGTGACAGGAATAGAACCGAGTCAAGCTGCAGCGGCAGTTGCCAAAACGCGACTGGATCGTGTCGTCGAACTTTCAATTGACCAAATCGACGCTTCCATGTTTCCTGTTGATTCATTTGACAACATCATTTTCGCTGATGTTTTGGAGCATTTGCGGGACCCGGCTGCGGCTATCAAAAAGTGCGCAACCTGGCTTTCACCTAACGGATCCGTAGTTATCAGTGTTCCGAATAGCCGACACCATTCGGTTGTCTCAGGGCTTATTGATGGAAATTGGACTTACGAACGTGCGGGACTTTTAGACGAGGACCATGTGCGTTGCTTTACAAAGCGAGAATTGGAAAAACTTCTGTTTCGATGCGACCTAGATATTGAAGAAATTCTGTCCATACCTGGCAGCGGCTACCAACAATGGGAAGAGGCGGGGCGGCCGGGAGATGTTCACGTTGGGGGCCTCCATATTGGTGGACTAACGACGAGCCAAGCAGAAGAGTTCTTTACCTATCAATATGTTGTTCGTGCGATTTCCAGACCAAAGCCCGAGTTTGGTCTCACATCGATCGTGGTCGTAACCTGGAACCAGCTCGCTTTCACCAAGGAATGTGTCGATAGTTTGCTCATTCGAACCGATGAGCCCATCGAACTGATATTCATCGACAATGGTTCAACCGACGGAACGCCCGAATATCTGGCTTCAATTCCAAACGCGAAAGTAGTCTTGAATTTGGAAAATCGCGGCTTCGCGCCCGCAGTCAATCAAGGGCTCAAGATTTCCACTGGCAAGCAGATTGTTCTCTTGAATAACGATTGTGTCGTGTCAACTGGATGGCTCTCCGAGTTGCTCACAGTTCTTTATGACGACGAACTCAATGGTTTAGTGGGCCCTGTTTCCAATAACGTAAGTGGCGAACAGCAGATCAGCGTCAGCTATCACGACATGACCAGTATGGACGGTTTTGCATGGGACCGTCGGCGGAATCGAGAACTAAGATCGACAGATCGACTGGTTGGATTTTGTCTTTTGTTTCGGCGCGATGTCATGGACCGAATCGGTGTCCTCGATGAGCAATTCGAAATCGGATGTTACGAAGACGACGACTTTTGCCGTCGAGCCATCAATGCGGGATATCGAGCCGTCATTGCCCAGAATGCTTTCGTTCACCATTACGGAAGTGCTACGTTTAGTGGCGCTGGTCTCGATTTCCAAAAGATCATGCACGAAAACGAGCAACGTTTCGTTTCGAAATGGCAAGCCGACGAAAATTCTAAATTCGAACCTTCCCTTGCCAATGCAGGCCAAGCGGAACCATCGGTTGAATACAAGTTCCGTCGACTTGAAGACGGAAACGAACTACTTGTACGAAGTCACGTTAAGCTCTCATTGTGCATGATTGTTCGCGACAATGAAGACACAATTGAGGCGTGCCTGGACAGCGTTTACCCCTGGGTCGATGAGATCATCATTGTCGATACCGGTTCGGTCGATCGCACTCCCGAGATCTGCAAAAAATATGGAGCCAAACTCTATGAATTTCCTTGGTGTGACGACTTTTCCGCAGCCAGGAATGAATCGATCAAGTTCGCCACTGGCGAATGGATTTTCTGGATGGATTCCGATGATGTGATATCCCAAGAACAAGGGCAACGCCTCCGCAAGCTCGTGTATGGTCCACATGCGATGGGAATAGACGGGTACGTCATGCAAGTTCACTGCCTTTCGTTTGTTGAAGGGGAGATTACTATTGTTGATCACGTCAAGATTTTTAGAAACTTGCCTTGCTATCGTTTCGAACACCGGATTCACGAGCAAATTTTGCCATCCATTCGACGCCAAGGGAATTCCGTCGCGTTCGCAGATATTTATGTAGTACATTCGGGATCAAGGCAGACGGAAGAAATTAGGAAGAGAAAGCTTGAAAGGGATTTTCGAATTCTCCAGCTCGATATTGAGCGTTTTCCAGATCATCCATTTGTCCTATTTAACTTGGGCATGACCTACGAAGACTCGGGCAATTTCGAACAAGCTGAGGAGTGCTTGCTAAAATCGATCCGTTTCGCAAATGAAGGGGAATCGCATCTTCGAAAAGCCTGGGCACTTTTGATCAGTTGCCAGCGACAGCAAGGCAAGATGCAATCGGCGATTGAGACAGCCACCCAATCTCTCGAATTGTTTCCAGGAGACAAAGAAATTCTTTTCCGTCGCGCAACCATGCTACAAGATGAAGGACGTTTGGCGGAAGCTGTAGACGACTATCTGCAAGTTCTCACTGAGCCCGCAGAAAAGGTTTTTCAAAGCATCGATCCGGGACTCTCCGGTTATAAGGCAAATTTCAATTTGGCTTTGGCCTATTCGGAACTCGGAAGGATTGAAGAGGCAATAGCTCAATTCCGCATCGCGATAAATTCCTCACCCAGTTTCGTCCCTGCCTGGGAAGCGTTAGGCCGTCTTTTCGCCAGAAGTGGGCGGTGGAATGAAGTTAGGAAGATAATCGAATCTATGCCGGTAGCACCAGAATTTCGAGTTGCTTGTTCCATCTTGACTTGCCTAGAGCTTGATGCGAACGGCAAAACTTCTGAGGCTCATAGCCTTCTTGAGAGAACGTGGCGAGAAACGGACAGTCAAGAATGTCTTGACGAATTGTGCCGCTTGCTAACCGAGCGGGGATTGCACGCATCCGCATTACCGCTACTGGAGCAACTCAGAGATTTGCGCCCAGAGGATCCAGCGGTGTTGCATAACCTCGGAATCACTCTACATCTGTGCAATAGATCGCACGATGGAATAAAGACTCTTCAAGGGTGCTTGGAGATGGCTCCAGATCGAGTTGTGACACGGTGTCAGCTAGCAGCAATTCTGGAAGATCAGGGGGAACTAGACGCTGCTTATAGCCTACTTGCAACAGGTCTAGAGCTTTCCCCAGCTCGGCTGGATTTAGTAAATGCGATCCAAGGAATTCGGGCGAGGCGCGACGCAAAAACATAGGTTGCCAATCTTATGAACCGATACTCAGATTTGATTATGGAACATTTTTTGGAGCCTCAGAATCGAGGCAAATTAGAGAATCCAAGCGGTGTGGGCCTAAGCGGCTGTCCCGGTGAAGGGCCATTTATGGTTATTCAAATTGTCTGTGTCGATCAAATCGTAATAGACGCGGCATTTCAGTCGCATAATTGCGGCGTCACGGTTGCTTGCGGATCGGTCCTGACGACTATGATTTTGAACAAGAGCCTTGGGCAATGCTGCCAGATTACGGCAAAAGACATATCCGAGGCACTCGATGGTGTACCCTTGGACAAAATGCATGTGCCTGAATTCGCTGTGAGTGCCCTTCAACAAGCTATCGAGGAGGCATTAATTTGAGTTCCTCTAAACATATTTCGATTGGCCCAGAGCTACCGGAATTCGGTTCCTGGAACTGGCTTGGAATTGGTCTTGGGAACGCATTGCAGTCCACTTGCCAAACCTCAACGTTTACCGATGTGCACCATCCACTGGCAGCGGACGTCGTGGTTTTCCTCAAATTCAAACCCCCATTGGAGACTCTAAAGCAACTTCGTCGTCAAAACTGTCGCCTAATCTTTTTGCCCGTCGACGTTTACGGGAGTGCTTCCGAGATTGATTTGGACATTGAATCGATTGGCTGTTTTGACTTAGTCATCGTAAGCAGTAGAAGGCATTTGCGCTACTTCAATTCCATGGCGAACGTGGAATATGTTGACCACCCCCTAAAATACGTCTTGCCAAAACCCCGTGATACTTGGACTCGCGGGCCATCACTTTGGATTGGTCGACATTGTAACATTGGTCCTGTCGCGGATTGGGCAAACCAACAAGCAAACCTTGACCTTTGGGTCTTGACCGAATCCGAGGGATGTGAATTGTCACCCAAGGACTTAGGATTTCACAACCCAAAAAGTGTGCGAGTGGGGACTTGGTCAGAATCTAAACATATCGACTGGCTTTCTCAGGCAAGCGTCGCTGTGGATATCAAGGGACACGACTTTCGCGCACGTCACAAACCACCAGCCAAGGCTTTCGACTATCTCGCATCCGGAATACCGGTGCTTACTAATCAAGGGTCATCCGTAGCATTGGAAATGGCCGAAAGGAATCTCAAGCCATTGTATCGGCTTCCTGCAAGCCATTCCGACTCGGTTTCGGCAGACTACTTAGCACGCTGTGCTTCTGCGGTTCAACGTACAGCCAAGCCTGACTTCGTTTGGCAACAGATGACGCAATTCGTGTTGGGAAATTCCTAGACCAGCTACTTCGTCGATTTGCCCCATTTTGAAATAGGGCATTCAAAAACTTTGGCAGAGGCCTTGAGCGTAAGGTTGCAGCCGCACTTTGCACATCGATTCCCAATTCGAAATTCACAATCGTCACAAATAGCAATCCTCTCTGCATACTCGCCCTTATCGACAAGCCTCATTCCATCCGTGACGAAACTCGCAATAGACGTAGACAAGCTCCAAACCTGCTGGACCAATGAGGGTTCAATTGCATATGGCTGGTCAAAGTTATCAGGAATTGGTCGTGGCGAATGACACCCTTCCACCCTGCGTGTGCACGACCGGCACATGGTCGCTGTTACTCGGTTTCTAAGTGCATGAACTTGGGTATGACGGCAGTAATATTCGTCCGGCCCATCGAGTTCGATGCGATATTCACATCCTGGCAGTTGGTCCATGAAGGGGTCCTTTGATGTAGTTGCTGGCAGTTGGCGCTTTAAAAGGGGCCGCACATGATCGCTTCAAAAGGGGGGGCATTTATTGAGCTGGAGTAACTGTCTCTCCACGATTAGATTAGAGTCGCCAATCGAATCGATGGGTAGCGATTAAGGTGTATTCCCTTGGGCAGTTAATCTACCCATGATCCGATCATAGCCGCCAAACGGCGCGGGACGTTGATTGCACGTGGCAGCCTTTGCGGGGAGTTTTATTAGAGGGATACGCAAAAGTAAAATATCTTCGAATTGAATCTAATTGGAAGCTCGGGAGAAACGTGTTCAAAAACTTGACGCACCCCATTGAGCACCCTACATTGCAAGTGGTTTCTGTCTTGCTCTTTTCGAATGCCCCTAAAATGCAGACATTTCCGACATGCCACTCTCGTGTCAACTTTGATGAAGAAAGATCATTGTTTTTTTGCGCTCATCCTTCCGTCCACACTCTCGACAACTTGGTTTTTCCGACGATTTGTCAGAACTGCACTCGTCGGCTGGAACCAGAGCCGATTGAAAAGCGAGAAGTAAGCGCGAACTTAAACAACCCTCTTCGATTCACCAGTTCTCTTACCGATATCGCTGTCATTATCCCGTGCCACAATTACGGCAGGTATCTTCGAGAGGCGATTGAAAGCGTGCTGAATCAAACCAAGGTAGCTAAGGAAATTCTGGTCGTCGATGACAATTCCACAGATGACTCGCGAACGATTGCCGAGAGTTTTGCGTCAAGTGGGGTTCGATTGATTGCAATAAACGCTTCAAATGTTCATGAGGCACGGCGCGTTGGATTTGAGGCAACCAATTCCCCTGTATTATGTTTCCTTGATGCGGACGATCGATTGCCACCAGATTATCTGGAATGCGGGCTTCGAATGCTTCGGCAAAACCCAAATGCTGGAATTGTCCATTCTGACTTACAATGCTTCGGGACCAAAGATGAGCTGATTTCGTTTCCGAACCATGTAGATCGTGTAACGCTTTCGGCACGAAATCGAATACATGCTGGGAGCTTAGTCCGTCGCGACGCGATTCTACTTTCCAAGGCCTTTGAAACCAAACTTCCAGGGGAGATTTCTCGGCTGACCGGTGATTGGTTTATTTGGAAGTGCATTCTGGGAGATGGATGGAAATCGATCAAGCAGAGCTCCGCCTATTTGTACCGAAGGCATGAGAAATCCGCACTCCACGAAACCAAAATTGGCAATGACTATTTTCGCGTCTCTCATGTTGATCGCGAAACAATAACACTGTTTATCCCTCTTTCTGGGCGGCACGTTCTCTGGCCTC
The DNA here is from genome assembly GCA_947463915.1 of Planctomycetaceae bacterium. GTDB lineage: Bacteria > Planctomycetota > Planctomycetia > Pirellulales > Pirellulaceae > JBKCUI01. The sequence continues at coordinate 3,868 of CANHVO010000230.1, read as the reverse complement.
CGATGCGAGAGTTTCTAGAAGGCCAGACGTGGCCTCACCAACAGATACAATTGATGATTCTAGACACGAGTGGAGACGCAGAGTTTGCTGGCGTTATCAAAAACTGGGTCGCGGGTTGCGATTACCCCGACTTGCGCCACATTTGTAAGAGTGTTGGCGAACCTGGTTTAGCCGATTTCCCGAGGGCTGAAGTCGTAAATGCCGTGCGTCGAACCATGGCCCGAATTTACAATTTCCTTGCAAGATCAGTTCAATCTTCCTTCGTTTGGGTCCTTGAGGATGATATCACCCCACCCTTTGATGTCTGCGAACAACTCCTTCGTGAGTTTGACGCGACAACGGGCTCAGTATCCGCCCCGTATCGGTCCAGATATCACGATGGATTCGTGGCATGGGATCATTTTGGCAGAAAAGTCGTCCCTGATGGCAATGCGGTCCAAACAATTGGAGGCAATGGATTCGGTTGTGTATTGATTCGAGGTGAATTGCTTAGCGAGCGTGTTTTTTCGGGAAGTCCCCCGAATGCTGATTTCGATCATGATTTTTACGCGAACCTTCGATGCTCGAATTGGAAAGCAAAAATTCATTGGGGGGTTGAGGCAAAACACCTTTCCGATACCGCTCGTCAAATATTGTTCTCAAATATTCCTCTAGCGAAGGCCCAGTCGACATGAGCGAGCAGGGCTGTACATATCGGTTGTCGATCTCCCATTCACATGAGGGACAGCACTTTTGTGCCAATCCGAGAGTCCACATGAAGAACAACATCATTCGCTCGAATGAATGCGACTCCTGTCGGTACAAGACCAATGAAACAGTGCAGGACATGCGAACCTTGCCCCGTCAACTGCGTCCGGCTTCCGAGGTTCCAAGTTGCTTTTTTCGAGACACATCGACCTTGGATTCTGTTAGTTTTGATTGCTTTCATCCCTCGCATGAATGCGCAACAAATGAGTTTTGTCGTTTATGTCCCGACTTCAAAGAACGTTTGCATTTGAACTCGGTCCATCAATGGGCGGTTGGGATAACAACGGCCCCAAGAGAAAAAAGCACCTTTGATCGAACTGTAGAGAGCCTTAGCGTAGCAGGATGGCCAGAAGATCAATTGCATGTGTTTGCTGAGCCAGGCACTTTCTCACAAACTATGGAACTACAGTCACCTGTTACCATTCGCGGTAGACGGGTTGGTGCTTTCCCTAATTGGTATTTGTCCCTAGAGGAGTTGGTTCTGACGCAACCAAACGCGGATGCGTATTTACTGTGTCAGGATGACATCGTTGCTTGCCGAAATCTGAGACAATATCTGGAACGGGTACTATGGCCCCATCCAGTAGTAGCATTTGTTTCGCTCTACTGTGGCACCCTGCAGTCTCGAACCACCAATAAGGAGGGATTTTTCCGGATTGATAAATCCGACCTTCTTTATGGAGCGTTGTCGATTGTATTTCCAGCAGCCTCAGCCCGCGCGATTCTACTTGACCCATATGTTCAGCGTCATCGCGATGGGAATGCAGGCACTTATGGAATTGATTCGGTACTTGCTTCTTGGGCGAGTGAGACTGGTCTTCCAGCATTTGTCCATTTTCCGTCATTAATTGGGCACACTGGCGTAACATCTGCTATCTTCAAAGGTGCAGGCAACGATCCGTCACGTTGTTCAGATAGTTTTGTTGGCGAAGATCATGATGCAGTCAGGTCCATGTTCTAGATTTGCGAATTCGTTTCGATCAGATTCTCAAGACAGCTCAAGGTGAGTTATGTCGTCAGCGACAATCGTTCCGCCTGAAATTCTTTGCTGTGGCCCATTTGGATCGCTTCGTTATTACAAGGTATCGATCAGCGGAGTTTCTGGAACTTGTCCACAGTGCACAGTTAGGTGTAATTGCAACGACATCAATGGCGACTACATCTTCGATATGCAACTGGGGCCCCTTAATCCACAAGGGCCTTGCATAAGTGAGCTGACGCTCTCGCCACCGATTTGTGGCTATGCGCTCATTTCGTTTGCGATTTTGACTTGCCAAACAGGGAAGGTAACCTACCTCGTCACGCTCTCTGGAACAGGGTCGACAACCCCAGCGATCAACATCGTTTGGAAAAAAGAGAAAATCGAAGACTGCATGGACCCGCAGTCCTTGTCTTACTTTAGCGGACTGGGCACAGAATGCGACCCGACTGGGAGCAGCGTAAGCGTGGTGCCATTTGCGCCCACTGCCATGGACGCAATCCAGGACCCCTGTTTTCCTCGTTGTTCATGTTTGTACACGCCATTCAATCCTCCGAACCAAGCGGAACTTACTGGAAGCGATTTTCCAGATTCGTCGTGTTGTGGCGATTCAGGCCCACACACCCTGATTCCAATCAATGCAGGAACAGGCGGCTGTTCTGATTCCGATTGCGTGGCAAAGTTTAATGTCGAGAACGGGAACATTGCAATCAAGTTGTCACCGCCGAGTGGTGACGCTTGGGCGCCTGTGCCGAGCTTTACGCTCAACACAACGCATTTGACCACAACGCCCTTTGGGCTTGGACTGCACAGTATTTTCAGCCAAGCCATTGTCGGAGGCAATGACACGCTGCCCGTTTCCGCTGGAGTACGGCTTTCCGATGGTACGATCGAGATACACACTTGTAAGTCATCTGGCCCCGCTGCGTTCGTCCCACCTCCCAATTCAAAGCATCTTTTGACGCTTAACTCCGATGGTACCTACACGGAGAAAACGGGCGACGGAATTGCCTTTGACTATAGCTCGGCTGGTGCACTCACCAAAATCACCAATCCCAATGGCGCCGTTTGGACGGTTGTTGGCAGTCCTCCACGATATGTCGTCGACCCCGCGTCCCGCCGCTCAACGTTTGCTTATGATTCGGTAACGAATCGATTTCGCAGGTTTCAGGATCCGCTTGGAAGAATCACGACCTTCGTTCTTGATTCGAACAATTGCGTGACGCAGGTCGTGACCCCAGAACTGTGTACCACGAACCTAAAGTACGACGCGACAAACAGGCTAAAAGCCGTTGCTAGCCCAACTGGCCTTACTACGACTTTTACGCATTCCTCCGCAGGAATGTGTACCAGTATTCAAAAGCCAGACGGCAACACTTATTCGATCGCTTACAATAACTGGCTCAGCACAACGATCACGGCTCCTGATTCAGCTGTCACCACTGTTAAACATGCTGTTTCTCGACAAGTTGTGGCTGTGTCGGATCCAACGGGAGTACGGACCAGCTTTAGCTATATTGGCAGACGCCTTCAAAACAAGCTTTCTCCGAGCGGTGAGCGGACTTCCCTCATTTACACCGAGCTAACCAACGGGACTATGGGGCTATTGGCAGTGGCTACGCCTCAAGGCAGGTCAAGCTTTGTTTACGACACAGGTTCACAAGCGAAGGCTTCGATCGATGCCAAAGGACAACGAACAAGCTACGTTCGGGATTCAAATGGCTTAATGACGGCCAAGGTAAACGCGCTCAACGAGAGAACAACGTTCGTTTTCAATGCGATAGGCCAGCGAATAGCTACCGTCAACGCACTCGGGTTTCGTACCTCCTTGGTTTACAATGGAACAGGCGATCGCGCCGCAGCCCTCAATCCGTTAGCTCAACGAACAACCTTTTCCTATGCCAAAGGGCAGTTGATCGCAGCCAAGAACCCAATCGGTGCCATATCCAGTTTCGTCTACGATCTCAACAATCGTCGCTTGGCTCAGATTGATCCACTCGGCAACCGCACGAGTTACCTGTACCAAAGCTGTTCGGCTCCCATCGCCATTATCCAGCCCAGCGGTTCCCGAACCACAAACGTTTATCGTTTTGGACGTCCAGTGGCTTCGGTTGATCCCCTGGGTAATCGTATCAGTATGGC
>CANHVO010000229.1 GCA_947463915.1 Planctomycetaceae bacterium | reverse complement strand
GCAGGCCAACCAATTGCGGCATGGCCGTCATTTTCACCTGGTTTGCCATCGAAGTGCCGATGACCGTTCCAGCGATGAGTCCTAGTGAGATGAAGAGATATCCCGCGACACCTTGATCCAAAAGGGTAAGGAGAATCGCCAGTAGCATCCCCGTCGCGCCAACGAGATTGCCACGGACGGCAGTTCGCGGTGCGGACATCAGTTTCAAGCCCACTACGAACATGACGGCAGAGATCAGATAAACCAATGAGATAAGTGCACTCATCAACAACTCGCAACATCAAAGAGTTTTGGGCAAATCGATCAGCTACAATTTCGTTAACGTTTCTTGAACATCAAGAGCATTCGATGAGTCACCACAAAGCCTCCGACTACATTGATCATTGCCAGAACGATGGCTACCAATCCCAGCAAGCTGCCGAAGCCCGTTTCTTTGTAGCCTGCAGCGATGATCGCACCGACTACCGTGATTCCACTGATCGCATTGGAGCCGCTCATCAGTGGCGTGTGAAGAGTCGGAGGAACCTTGGCAATGATTTCAAAACCGACAAAGATCGAGAGCACAAACACGGTTAAGCTTGCGACCAGAACCGTTAAACGAGACGACGATGGCGCCGCAGTAGGGGAAGTTCCTTCTGTCGCCTCCGAAATGGTTTCTGTAAAAGGCTTGGCCCCTACAATTCCTGGGCTAGCGGAGATCGCGCCCATTTGAGTGGAATTGGATGGAGTTCCAATTGCATATTGGGACGCCACAAAGAAAGCTGCACAAGAAAAGAGCAGCGTGCCAGAGAGCGAAAGCACAAGTGGTCTCATGATACCGAATTCATTTCGAAATGTTGATAAAGGTTACATCGACCGAGGAGGACATTAGAACGGAGCGAGTGGTTCCATTCAAGGACGGACGCTTCTTAGGTGAGCAGCAGATTGAAAACTGCGGTAGCGGAATTCGTAAGAATTCAGAACCAGCTGAATTCTTACGAATCCAGCTACGAGTTGTGGTTTTTTTTCCCTGCCGCTCGTCTTAGCTCTTTCCGGGAATCGGGAGCCCCATATCTTTCAAGAGCATTTTCATGTCTTCCCAAGTCAGTTTCTTAGCGTCGGGCGTACGTAACAAGTACGAGGGATGGTAGGTAACCAGAACTTTTGCTCCCCGATAAAAGTGGAATTTGCCTCGCAAGCGACCGACACTGTCTGTGCTCCCCAGCACAGCCCGAACGGCAACCGCCCCCCAGCAAACGATGTATTCCGGCTGGATTGTTTCCAGTTGTGCTTCGAAGAATGGCCGGCAGTTTTCGATTTCGGATTCGGCAGGTGTGCGATTGTTGGGCGGTCTACACTTTAAGGAGTTTAGGATATAGACCTCGGGCCGCTTCAACCCGCTGGCCACTAGGATTTTATCGAGAAGCTGGCCCGCAGCGCCAACAAAGGGTTCCCCTAGGCGATCTTCGTCTGCTCCGGGAGCTTCGCCAAACATCACCACTCTCGCATTCAGTGCGCCAACCCCGAATACGGTTCGTTGTCTCCGGCAGACGATCTCTTCGCACTTTCGACATGCAATCACTTGAGCATTCAGGGCATCGAAAGCAACCTGGCGTTCAAGAATTGGTAAGGATTTCGAATTCCAAGTCCCGGCCGAACCGGGTTGCGTGGTTGAAATTGGCGAGGTTGATCTGGGTGAGGAGCTAGGAATCGCAAGGGTTTTCGGTTCAGCAACACTTTTCAGCGTGGGTTCAGCCACAGCTTGGGGCGTGAACGGAACCGATTGTCGCTGAGGACTGGGCTCCGCAACCAAATTTGCTGCGATCGGTGGAGCAACCTGAGAATCGGAAGAAACATCAGCATTTACCCTGGGATTTGCAGACTCCGGAGTCTCGAAAACGAGCGATGCGTGGGTTTCGAGCCAGGAGGCAGCCACTGAATGTGATTCCGCTGTGGAGGTGGGCAACTGCGAAATTCCGCTCCGACTCCAATGCTTCAGAAGCTGGGCGCTGGCGGCTTTCCATTGGTTCCTTTGCATGTCAATTGCCTCGGTTGCGACCCTAGAATGTGCACATCGGCTTGCGCATGACGCATTTTATCATGGAAACATGGGATTCTAGCAAGATGTGCAAATCTGAACACTCCCGCAAAAGTACTCTTAAGACTAGGATACTCTTTGATCCAAATTTCCACAGTCTCTCGATTTCCGTTCGCTCGATGCCAATTCCTCGCGTAGCCATTGTAGGCCGACCCAATGTCGGCAAAAGCTCTCTTTTCAACTGGATTGCCGGTCGCCGACTTGCAATTGTTGAGGATACCGCTGGAGTCACTCGGGATCGTCTTACGACGCTAATCGAACATCGCGGCCAGCATTTCGAGCTGATTGATACTGGCGGAATGGGAATCATCGACGTCGATAATTTGACGGCCGATATCGAAGCCCAAATTGAAATCGCTATCGATGACGCCGATGTTTTGTTGTTTGTCGTCGATTCCCGCGCCGGGATTCTGCCTTTGGATCAAGAGGTTGCCGACCGCCTTCGCAAGATCAACAAGCCGATTTTGCTGGTGGCCAACAAGACAGACAGCCCATCCCTGGACACCAATGCCGACGAATTCCATCAGCTAGGTCGCGGTTGGTTGATTCGGGTCAGCGTCCACCAAAATCGCAACAAAGATGAATTGCTGGATTTGGTAGTACAACGCATTCCACAATTGGACGCGATGCCAACCGAAGTCGAACCCCCCATGATGAAGCTGGCTATTGTTGGCAAGCGCAACGTCGGCAAAAGCACGTTCGTCAACACCCTCGTCAAAGCCGAGCGTATGATCGTCAGCCAAGTTCCCGGAACAACTCGGGACTGCGTCGACGTTATGTTCGACCTGGACGGCCACAAGTTCATGGCCATGGATACTCCCGGATTGCGCCGTAACAAAAGCGTGAAAACGGATATTGATTGGTACGGTATGCACCGAGCTCAGCGAAGCATCCGCCGGGCGGACGTTGTGCTTATGTTCTTCGACTCAAAACAGCAGATGAGCAAGGTCGATAAGCAGCTTGCTCACTACATTGCAGACCAATACAAGCCATGTATTTTCGTGGTAAACAAATGGGACTTGCTGGCGGGCCAAATGCCAACCGAGCGATGGGTCCGTTACGTGCACGAAACCTTCCCAACGATGGCTTATTGCCCTATCGGCTTCATCACTGGGCAAACCGGCAAAAACGTCAAAGCACTTTTGAACCATGCTCAAATGCTTTTCAAACAAGCCAATGAGCGAATCTCGACACACCAACTGAACAAACTGGTCAAGGTGGCCCTGGAACGCCATGAGCCACCGATGTTCATGATGAAGCGTCCGAAGATTTACTACGCAACACAAATCACCAGTTTGCCACCGACCATCATCTTGGTGTGCAATCAGCCACAAGGGTTCAGCAAAACCTATCAGCGCTATCTGCTCACGTTCCTGCGCGATCATTTGCCGTTCGGCGAAATTCCGATCAAGCTCTATCTGCAACCGAGAGCACGCGATGACGAACGAGATGATTTGAACAAAGAGCAACGCAACAAGCGCGACGAGAGCGACGCGATGTCCGCGGCCGATGCCGGCGAAAGCCTCGACGGTGATCTCGAAGACTTCGTTGACGAAGACGATGAATTCGAAGATGACGAGTTCGGAACCGGCGACGACGCCGATCTCGAATACGAGTACAACGAAGACGATAAAGAAGAAAAGTAAGCAACTCGCGGTGTATTTTGGCGGTGAATTAGCCGGCGGGCGCGAGCCCCGGTTTCCAAGATCGCTCGCGATTCGTCAAGAACCGGAGCTAGCGCCGTTCGGAAAATTGGTTCAATTGCCGCGAAGACTCAAGAAAACGCGCTTCGCTTCTCGTGGTCGCAAATTGCGTGATTCACTTCGTGATTCGGAGTAACCCCAATCTTTGCTCATCGAGCTTTTCGCTTTGCTCTTTTGCAAAGCGAATCACATCTTCTGCGTTTGTTGCATTGCAAATTGCAGGTAGCTGGATGATGTCCATTGGATAGGCGTCCGTCTGCAAAATCACAAAAACGTTTCCTTTGGTCCGTGTAAACTCCTTGTCTTGAATGGCGAGCAAATCACTCGTCCGGTTCCAAATTGATCCATACCCAAACGTACTGACTTGATTGGCGTCCAACTGGACGTTGGTTGCTGAAACGTCGGGGCCATCACCTCCGGAGGACGAGGTCTTTTCGTACGAGCGGTTTGGGTCGAACAAGATGAATGCGATGAGTGTCTTGACCGGGTTTGGATTCGAGTCGTTTTTTGATCTTCCATACAATACGTCCAGCCTGCCTGAAAGGTTGTTGATTTCGCGAGTTTCACGGCGAGTGACGATATGATTGCCTTGTTGTGTCCCAAAGATCAGAAGTCCCGATGCATATACAATGCAGGGTGTGGCAATGGCAACATTGATCCAATACCAAATTTGGAAAAGCCTGCCAGCGAAGCTGGTCTTTTCGAAATCAAGGCGTCCATCAACTTGCTTAGATGTAACCAAAAGGGGCACAATCGCCGCAAACGCGAAAATCAGGTTGAGCATTACATACAACGGTCCCGCAACCCAACTGATAGCAGGCGTCAATGCAACGAACAAGAACGCAAGTAGCTGGACGGAAAAACTTTTCATGCGAGATGGTTGCTCGATAATCTTGTGCAAATTCAGAGGATATGTCCGCCCCTTCGGGCTAAGTTGCGGTCGACCAGCGAGTTAACCTATTTTAGTTCGTTTAGCAATTTCAAGCATTCTTCGACAACGATCTCTCCGGTCCCAATTGCTGCGAAGCTGTGCAATCCCATCCATGTTTGGTATCCACCATTCTTGAACCCTTGTCGATTGGGCAAGTACCCAACATAGTCATTGGATAGTGCGAAAACGAAGGTATTGCGAAAGGGGCTTCGACGCTTTATCTCTAAGCCAAGTACCGTAAAGAACTCAGCGGGGACGCCTACGACGTATACATCTCCGAGCTGCATGGCTTGAATCCACATCTTGCGTGTCTCGCCTTGCGCTGGTTTTAGCGTTTTGCGACTTTCTCGAAATACGTTGATAATCAGTTCCGCTCCAGGTGGTGCGTACTTGTGGCAGTATTCACTGACAGCCACATCCTCCGTTTGTTCATCGAAAGAACGGATTTGAAAGGCTATCTCCCGCTTCACCGACGCCAACTTTGTCGACAACATTGGGGATGCGTTCGAAAGAGTCTCCTTAAACGCAGCCTTGATTCGAAATACCATTTCGTCGCATGGCAGGACCAGATTGTGCGTCGAACCAGCAGCACCTGAAAAGAACGCGACCGGGACGTTGTGGCTTTCTGCCAACTCCTGTGCGGCCAAACCGTAAAAACCTGGAGATCGTTTACCGGTGCGAGTTCCAATGCAGTGCGTCGAATGGTTGAATAACATTGCGACATTTGAGCCGTCCACTCTTTTGAAAGCGATGACTGGCAGGTCGACATCAAATGGATCGGTAGGCCTAACGAACTCATCGCGGGGGCCAATCCAATAGATTTTGCCATCCTTCAGACGTTGTCGACTGTTTTGGCCGACCGTCGCTTCTTGCCCAAGTCCATAAAACGCTTGACCGTCTTCGGCTTTGAGCGCTTTCTCATTCGCCAATTTTGCGGATTCAATCATGGCCTTGATGGTACGTTTGCAAAACTCTTCGTCTTGCGAGTATCCGTGCACGGTGACCGTTGATGGCGCGTGATGAGTGTGACTTGCGTTGATCAAGATGTTCTCAAACGGAATTCCGCATTCCGCCTCAACGGCCCTGGCAACTTGGTCCAACCAATCCCGATGCATCATCAATACGTCAGCAGCGATGAGGCACATGGGTTTCTCGCCGCGGATGACAATCGAAGTCGCTTGCAGGAGTCCTTCCTGGCCTTGGACAAATCCAGGTCCGATGCCCCCGCCGATGACCATTGAGTCCTCGGCTTCCATTGCGACCGAAGCTGCCCCGACTTTCCAAGGAGTCTGAGCGCGGGCAGACGGGACTCCGAAGAACAGAAACAAAGCCGTGAAAAGCGTTGGCCAGAATGTGTGGAGATTCATCAAAGTTCCATTCGGTGAGAGGCGATTGAAATTGCGTTCGAGTCTGTCCCTAAGCTTAACACAGTTGCCCAATCTTTTTGCTGGCCGTCGCAAAGTTGCCGACCACTTTAAAGTCCGGTTTAGGAGACTGCATTTTCCGCTGCAAGAGACAGGCTTTTGCGTAGCGAAAGTCGTCAAGACTTTCGGCGGCGTCGTTCAAAAGACCGAAACTCTTGACAAGTTTCGCTACGTCAAGCTATTTAAAAGTCACATCACCAAATTGTCCTGAAACCAAATTGTCCTGAAATTGGCACGGAGAGGTACACAGCATTGGTCATGGGCTCCTGAGTCAGCTATATTGATTAAGGTTGGTTTTGCCAACTCCCCCGCCGCATTCGCTCCCGCCTTCCAAACTATGGTTCGATCTGCAATTCTTTCGGTTCTATTGTCCGTCCTTTTCGCGGCCGGCAATCATTGGATTTTAGACGCTCAGGAAGCGGCCAACTCCGCTGCATTGTCTGCAAAAAGCCCGACATCCACCGACTTTGGGGCAACAATTCCAATTGGGCTAAATGCTTCCCACGTCATCGACCTAGCACTTGAGCATAGCTATCGAGTGAACTCCGTTGAGGCAGCCAAATCCATTGACGATTTGGCATTTGCTCGGCGAATCTATCTCGATCTTGTTGGTCGCGTGCCGCGGACGAGCGAACTGGACGAGTTTCTTTCTCTGGCCAATAGCTCAAAGAGATCGGTTTTGGTTGACCGGCTTCTTGCAAGCGATGAGCATGCAGTTCACATGGCAGAGGTTTATGACGCGATCTTGATCGGGCGGACCAATGTGGATCAAGTCAACAAGCGGACGGAGGCTGGCTGGTTAGCTTATTTGCGCGATGCGGTTCGCCAGAATCGACCTTGGAATCAGATAACACGCGAGATCGTGCTCGCCCGACCAACGAGCCCAGAGATACGCGGAGCAGCTTGGTATCTTTATGCTCGCAAGGACAAACATCAAGACATCGCAGAAGCGGTATCGAAAGATGTCTTTGGTGTTCGAATCGATTGCGCTCAATGTCATGATCACCCGCTCGCGGACGAGATCAAGCAAAAGCACTATTGGGGTTTGGTGGCCTTTTTCAATCGCTCCAAGAACGTGGACACGCCTCAGGGGCCTCGCATCTCGGAGTCGGCAATTGGCGGCTTTTCGGACTTTGCAAATTTAGAAGGTTCTTCATCACCAAACGAACTGAGATTCCTCGAAGACCGCTATGTCGAAGAAGCTCGACCGGGTAAAGATGTCAAAGAGGAAGACAAGGATGAGCTTTACGTCTCGGTGAATGGCACCGACCCTAGAGTTCCCAAATTCTCGAGACGGGAGCAGTTTGTGGAAAAGGTTTTGGCCGACCATCCGTTGCTCGGCAAGGCGATGGTAAATCGGATTTGGGGATGGATGATGGGGCGAGGATTGGTTCACCCAGTCGATTCGCTCGATTCGTTCCACCCAGCCAGCCATCCCGAGTTACTCGATTGGCTTTCTAGAGATTTTGTGGCCTCAGGCTATGACGTTCGGCGGTTGATCAAGGCGATCGCATCATCTCATTCGTATCAACTTGATTCGGCCAACACGAAGAACGTCGATCCCAAATGGTTTGCCACCGCGTTGCCCAAGCCACTTACGGCCGAGATGTTGCAACGCTCAATTTTGACGGTACTGGAGCCGATCGAAACAAGTCGATGGAATACGATTGAAAAGCGAGTTGCCTTTGCGAATCTTTTTCCTGATGTACTAACAGAGGAATCGATCGCCAACGTCGCACAGGGGCTATTGCTCTCCAACAGCGAAACGATCACTGAATTGGTATCCATGAAGCAATCCCGTTTTCTACAGAGTCTTGCTGCCCCCATGGAGACAGCAACTGCGATTGAGCGGCTGTTTGTTGGAATTCTTGGGCGAAAGCCGGATTCAGACGAACTAGCCTATTGCAAACAGTATATCGATGGAAGAATTGACCAACGCGAGCGAGCTATCGAAGGCCTGGCGTGGGCGATGATCACCAGCGCTGAGTTCCGATTCAATCACTAAGACAAATCATGTCGCATCGCACAAGCAGTTCGCAACCATCTCAGAATGAACGGATGCTCAACGCGCCCTGTGGTAGCGTGGACCATCGCTTGCATCGGCGTTTGTTTCTGCAGGGGAGTCTAGCTGGAGCAGCATCGGTGGCAAGCTTCCAAAGCTTGTTCAGCGTCCCCGCCTTTGCCGAGTCGGCAAAAGCCCGTGGCAAGCGCTGCATTTTGCTTTGGCTATGCGGGGCGCCAAGCCAATTTGAAACTTGGGATCCAAAGCCGGGCCGACCCTCTGGTGGTCCTTTCGGCTCGATTCCAACCTCAATACCGGGCGTGCATATCAGCGAGTTGATGCCGAAGACGGCGACCATCATGGATCAATTGACTTTGGTCCGTTCGATGTCGACCGAACCCAACGAACACTTCCAAGCGATCGACATGTTAACGCGTGGCGAGGGGCCCCGGCCCCCTTTCACGCGTCCTTTATTGGGTTCCGTTCTAGCAAAACAACTTGGGCAACTCGATAGTCCTGTACCTCAATTCGTTTTGCTGGATCCATGTCCGGAGGGGAATGAGTTCAAATCCTTCAAGGCGGCAAATTGGGCCGGTTGGCTTGGCGCGGAGTACGGGCCGGTGCGCGTTGGCGGAAAATACAAGCTTGAAAATGTTGGATTGCCAGAAGGGATGAGTGCGACGGACCACAGCGATCGCGAAGCCTTGCGTGCATTCTTGAGCCGCAAATTCGTCAACGATCATCAAAACTCGGCGGTACAGTCATATAATGCCGTTTTTGAGCGAGTGAAGGGCTTGATGCAATCGGCCCCCTTGTTCGACTTGAGCAAGCTGGCCGAGGCCGATCGCGCCAAATATGGACCGGGTACGTTTGGCATGCATACGCTGCTAGCTCGGCATCTGGTCGAGAATGGTTCGACGTTCGTCATGGTGGCAAACGGTATGCCATGGGACTGCCACGTTTTCAATCATGAGACGCATCAGATGTTGGTCCCTGAAATGGATCGGATCGTATTTCATTTGATCAATGATCTGAAAGAGCGCAGTATGCTCGATGACACGTTGGTTCTGGTGATGGGCGAGTTCGGGCGAACGCCATGGCTCAATGAGGCCCGCGGTCGCGATCACTACCCTAAGGCCTGGAGTATGGCCATGGCCGGATGCGGACTGAAGCCGGGAGCGGTCTATGGTGCAACCGACGAAAATGGAGTCGACGTGAGTGTGAACCCAATCAACCAACGCCGATTGTTTGCTACGATTTATGCGGCGTTGGGGCTAGACCCTCATGAATCCTACGATTTGCCTGGATTCCCAACCTTCTATCGGGTCGAGGGCGACGCCGAACCCATCTCCGAACTGCTTGCCTGATTGCCACACCGATGCCTGTTGAACTAGAAAAAATCGATCGCTACTCCTTTCCGAGCGGCCTGCTGGATTTCACGGTGAGGTTGGATGGTGAGTTGCTTTATGCAGCTTGCATGGACGGAATTTACGAACTCCCTTTGCCGAGTTTAGCACCAGAGCAGACTGCGGGGAACGACTCGGACAAGGACAAGGACAAGACGGACAAGAAAGAGAGACCGAAAGCAAAAGCCAAGGCCCGTCGGATAGGTCGGCACGGTAGTTACGTGTCGAGCGTTGCGTTGATCGAGTCAACGCATTCGTTGCTTTCGGCATCTTACGATGGAACATTTCAGATTCGCGATATATCAGCGACCGAAGCAGTTCCAGCCGTGAGCGACTCCAAGGAGAATGTTGACGAAGATGAGGGCAAGGAGTTGGCGCCAAGAGTATCAGAACGAATCCACTCGTTTTGGTCTTGGGACATGGCTTTGTCGCCGGACCAACGCTTTGTTGCATCGGTTTCGGGGCAGTACTTAGCAGGTGCTGAGGACTATTCACCGCAAGCGTCACCTGAACCGAATGTGAAAATTTTGGACTCAACGACGGGCAAAGTACTCCATGTCATGGAAATGCTTCCTTCGGTGCAGTGCGTTGCTTTTGATTCTTCGTCGCGATACCTTGCGGCTGGGAACCTCATGGGTGACTTAGCCGTATGGGACGTAGAGACTGGAAAGGCATTGGCTCAATGGCGAACGAAGTCGTTCACGAGTTGGGGGATCATCAAGAGCCATTGTTACATTGGCGGCGTGTTTGCCGTATCGTTTTCACCGGATGGAGAATCGCTTTATGCAGCAGGCATGGGAGACATGAAAGATCCTATGGCGGGCAATGGAAAGCAGCTCTGGCAGCGTTTTGACTGGCGAAAAACACCGGTCGAATTGAAACAAGAGACGGTTGGCTCGCAATCGGGTGAAGGGTTGATGGAAACTTTAGCCTGGCATCCTAACGGAACACAGTTCGTGATGGGTGGGCGGTTGCGAGGGGGCAAATGGAATCTTGGGATCTTTGATGCAAGCTCAGGGCAATTGATTGGGGAAGCGAAAACGGGAATGCGAATCACGACGGCTCGATATAGTCCAGACGGAACGGTGTTGTACCTAGGTGGAATGCAGGGCCAGCCAGGACCCAAGGAAAATCGGTTTCCTGACTTCGGATATTTCGAGCGATATCGTGTCAAGCAGTGACGAATCGCTGAAGAACCATGTCGTTTAGCAGTTAGCCGTCGTTTAACAGTCAGCCGTAGGCGTACTGTGGACGGAACAGAGTACGGGCACTTGTGTAGCGAAAGTCGTCAAGACTTTCGGCTGCATCGCCTGAAGGACCGAAACTCTTGATGATTTTCGCTACGAAAGCAATGACCGCGTTGCCGAAGCGGGGCGAGGCCACCTACTTTATCAATTCATTAGCGATCCATGGATCGGCCCAGCGTTGCAATCGCTTTTTGCCGGTTGAGGCATCTTCACAAGTTTCTTCCTTTTCTCGATGCATGTATCCCACGTGACCACCGTATTCGCTTTTTCGTAGAACCGTTGACTTCGATAGAATCGCGTTGTCGAACATCCATGCCGGGACGATCGGATCATGTTTGTC
>CANHVO010000228.1 GCA_947463915.1 Planctomycetaceae bacterium | reverse complement strand
TTCCTTTTACCCAAAAATTCGCATCAAGTAGTCGAAGGCACATTGGTAGATCTCTGGCTCCTTACTCGCGCGAGGCCCCGCGATATTGAGGGTGCGAACATTGCTTTTTTCGAGCCATTCATGGACTCGTTCGATTCGACCAGGGTGCGTCAATCGAATCTTGAGACATGGTTTGGCAATGCACTCTGCATAGCGATACGTCTTGAACGTTCCTCCCTCAAGTTTCGAGCTATAGAGCACAAGCGTTGCATCCGAATCGATGACATTGCGTTTGGTTCGGTCGGTGTACTTGGGTGACGAATGTTCCTCAAGTTGGTACCAGCTTGGAATTGGGCCATCTTCTGCGATTCGGCCGAGCGGACACCAACCACCGTGCGGGATCTCGAGCGCGATGGCCACATCGAGCGCGGCTCGGTCCACCCCAGTTTGTCCTCCTGACACAATCCGCTCAATTCGCACTGCAGCCCCCTCGCGATGTTGATTTCGCGGCGTTTGGACCAAGCTTATTGGGTGAGGGGACGCTGATGATAGACGGCTCTTTGGAAGCCAATTTGAAATTGGTTTGTGAGGGAAAAGCAAGTCGTATGGGTCGTTCCTGGCAATCCCACTTTGTAAAGTACAGCGATTATCTATTTCCGGGCGCTTGCTTGCAAGATACATCCTATGTTTCCGAAAATCGACTGATGCTCCAAGGTCCGCTGCGGCCGAAGAAGACTCAGGTTTTTCGATTTTCCATGCTGAATACGATGCGCCCATCATGATACACCCGACATAAGTGAGTCTAAGCCGCTAGCCGAGTTCTTGCGAAGTGCAAAAATCGGCTGGCGCCTCAGGCTCAAGTACTCGAAAAACGACTTTCGTCGGCTGTTACTATCCTATGCGAGAACACGAAACGTGAGTGAAGTCCAATTGACCCCAACGTCCAGCAATCGAACATCCATCAACCGAACTGGACTCATCTGCGGCGGCTTGCTGTTTGTATCGTTTGCGATGGGAATGGCTAGCCCGACAACCGACAAATCGGATCCGCGCGATCGCAAGTGGAATCTAGCCTTGTCTCCCCACAATGTGCTGGGTGTCCAGAGTTGTGAGAAATGCCATGCTTCGGAGATTCAAACTTGGAAACGAACTCCGCATAGTGAAACCTTCCTGACACTTCATCGCAAACCCGAGGCTCAGAAGATCGCCGACAAACTAGGCATCACAAACTTCAAAAGCGATTCGAATTGCATTCAGTGCCACTACACCATGGGCAACGTCAACAATCATCTCGATGCCATCGCTGGTGTCTCTTGCGAATCCTGCCACGGCGCGGCTAAGGATTGGATCGCGGTGCACAACGATTATGGCGGGCCAAGTGCAACACGTGAGCAAGAATCTCCAGAGCATCGCATCAAACGACTTTCGGCCAGTATCGACCTCGGCATGCGAAACCCAGTCAACGTGTATCTCGTTGCTCAAAGCTGCTATCGTTGCCATACCGTACCCGACGAAAAACTGGTCAACATAGGTGGTCATAATGCGGGTAGCCTGGACTTCGAACTGGTCAGTTGGTCTCAAGGAACCGTTCGACACAACTTTGTTCGTACCGACGGCAAATCCAATGCAGTTGAATCACCCGCTCGATTACGAACTTTATTCCTCGCCGGCATGATCGCAGATTTGGAGTTCAGTATGCGAGCAACAGCGATGGCGACCGAAAAAGCCACGTTCGGCATCACTTCGGCTCAGAGAACAGCTCGATCACTTGAGCGATTGAAGTCGGCACAGTCGAAAGTCAATCACCCTGTCTTGGCAGAAACGATCGCCATTGCTCAGTCCGTCTCTCTGAAATTGAACAACCGGGAACAGTTAGAAGTTGCGGCAGACAAGATCAATGATCTAGGCGTTCGCTTCGGCGCAACTGTCAACGGCGACGATCTAGCCGCGATCGACTCCTTCGTTCCACCGAAGAACAAATGGAAGTAAGCGTCCGAAAGACTCTTGTTACCGACCATCGCAGTTCGAGCAACAGCTTTGACTGCGATTCTGCGGCATTGGATGCCATTCTCGGCTTGACTCCGATTGGAAAGCGTCACTTGCGAGTCGACAGGGCAGAGTCCACGCCGAAATCGCACCTCGGAAAACAACCTGCGCAGGTTTACGTTCCGTTGGATGTGGTTCCCGCTGCTTCAACCTCAAGCGTAAGCGGCTCGAAACCTGTTGGACTTGAGTTGCTCGCGGACGCTGAGTTCAAGCGTGAGAGGTTGGTACGCCTGCTCGATCGGCAGCAGGCATGGTATGATGCGAGGCAGCAAGCTGCACGAGCAGCCGAACAACTCTTGTCACTGTGCGAGCATCATCAGCAGCAATGGCTCCAACCGAACCAACCAACGTCAACGTCACCACCGCCCCGACCTTAAGTCCAACCTCCGGGCCCATTCAACGAATCTTGATCATTGGTGCCGGCTGGACGGGGCGGCAAATCGCCGGCCAAATGGCTTCGCATGGTTTGGATGTAACGCTGGTAGACAACCATACGGCTGCTCTTGATGTGTCGCGACAGTGGATCCTCGATCAGAGAGAATCGTTCTCCGAACAAGGCTACTGGCCGGAAGTCTCGCGTGAAGAACTTGCTGGGCGAATTCACACTGCGGCTGGTATCGATGCTTTGTCGGGCGAATTCGATTTGATCTTGGAGTCCGTGAGCGAACAGTTTTCGCTCAAACGGAGAATCATCAAAACGTACTCCGAGCGATTTGCGTCGCCGACCATCATCGCCTCGAACAGTTCTTATTTCACGCCATCGATGATGCAACCTCATGTCATTTCGCCCGGGCGATTTGCCAATTTGCACTTTCATGTCCCGATCTGGCGAGCCACATTGGTGGATATCGCTTCTGGTCCGGCTACCGACGATGAAACCATTCAGCGGCTGGTTAATTTGGCGATTCGCATTGGGCAAACACCGCTTGTGCAGCGGATCGAAAATCCCGGCTATGTGTTTAATTGGATGCTCAAGGCGCTGCTGCAATCCGCCCTGCAATTGGTTGATCGGAAAGTAGCATTGCCTGCCGATATCGATATGGCCTGGAAGAAAGTTACGGGCATGGCGATCGGACCGTTTGGCATTATGGATCAGATCGGAGTCGATTTGATCCATCAAACGATGTCGCATGCACGGTTCGTAGATGGTGACGAAGAGTGGCAACCGCTAGTGGATATCCTGCAGCCATACGTCGACAGCAATCGCCTCGGTGTCAAAACAGGTCAAGGTTTTTTTGATTACTGAAAAAGTAGCGGGCACATTCCATGTGCCGTCCGCAATTCGAAAACGATCGGTTTTTGACGTTACGGCAAACGACGTATGTTTGCTCCTCGCACTCTCTGAACGATTATGGTTGATGTAATCTGATCACCTAGGGCGAGCGGCAGTACGAGAGATACCCTAGGATGGGACCATTGTCCCGTCCATTTCCATGTTCGGGACAGTGGTCCCAAACTACGACGGGAAGTTTTCGATCCGCCGATGGCCAAAGAACAATGGCTATTTAAGGCGCATTTCCTTGTTCGCTTCATGGGAAATTCAGGGTGATATGCTAGTTTAGTGCTCGGTTCAGCTTGGTTTTGATTTCGAGCGTTGAGTGTCGCACGATTGTCTCAATCGTCGCCCTGAACAATTGAAACAACCTCTGCCCCAATCAATCCTCAGAACAATTGAGACAATTGTTCGACACTCATTGAGACAATTGTTCGACAGGAAGCATGATGTTCAAAAGTTTTGAAATGAAACGATCAGTGGGCTTGGTTTTGGCGATAGGTTTGCTGGTCGCTTCTCTAGGAGATTGCTTGGCCGACGAACTGCCAGCCGGGGCGACCGGAATCGGCGGGCGATGGTTTATCGGGCCAAGTGAAAATCCAATTTACTACTACCACGACGGCGATCGTTATGTTGATCTTTTTTCGTATCACACCAAAGATTCCAACAAGGACGGGATCGACAACGTCAAAATTAGTCACGACAAACAGTTCTTGATCATGGAAAGTCAAGGCTACCCGAACCATCCCACCGCCGTTTTTCCCAACAGTGGAAATCCAAATTCGATTCGGGTTCAGAAATTTACATTTCGATTGCCACTCGTTCCCAAGCTTGCGGACAAGATCACTCGGTTGCCGATGGGCCCAGTCGGAACGGCTTTGAACGGCGTGGTCTTTTTCAATCCATTTGAGATGGAGGGGATGAACGCTGTCGAGGGATACTCCGAAGTCTGGTTGGATTCTTGCTGTGGGCATCCCCAACAAACGGGCGTTTACCATTACCACAAATATCCGACATGCGTGAAGTCCCCGTTTAAGGATGACGGTAAGCAGCATTCACCCGTAATTGGCTTCGCATTTGACGGATTCCCTCTTTATGGCCCATACGAATCCGAGGGCGTTATGGCAAAAGATTTGAAAAAATCGAACGCTTTGGATGTTTGCAGCGGTCACATTGATGATGTTCGGGGTTACCACTATCACGTAACGCCTGGAAGGTTTCCATACATTTTGGGTGGCTACGCAGGTGTGGTGGAAACATCCAACAACCGCGGGTTGCGAGGTGCTCAAACCGGACCGCTAATCGACAATACTCAGCAGGGTGAAAATCGCATGGATAAAGTGATCGCGACAGTGCGCCCAGGGACAGCGTCGCGTGGCAAAACCCATTCGATCGAGTTTGAACTTAAGCCCGAAAATGGAGTACGACGTCGGGTTCCAAACGATAAACCGAACTGGGTGCAAATCGGTCCTTATGAAGCAACCTCGATCAAACGCGAAGGGAACACAGTAACGGCAGAAATCACGATAGCGGAAGACGCCCCGGTCGGCGTGTTGTTGGACTGCCATATTGAGTTTACAGAAAACGGACGCAGCGGCCCCATCGTCTTCAAGAAGAATGACGTGTTTCGTGTTGTGGAATAAATATCGACTAAACAAGTCGTTGAGCAAGTGGAACTGTTTGACGAAATGACGGTATTGCAAGTAGCCAATCACCCTGTCGGTGAAAAGCAAAAAGCCCTTTGGGGCAATTGAATCAAAAGAATCCCCAATCCTCTGGAGTGAATGTTATGAAACGATGTATGTGGACTCTCGGTGTTTTGTTCGTTGTGGGGGCGTCGAATGCGATGGCTCAACCGCCAGGCGGTGGGCCTGATGGG
The DNA here is from genome assembly GCA_947463915.1 of Planctomycetaceae bacterium. Taxonomy (GTDB): domain Bacteria; phylum Planctomycetota; class Planctomycetia; order Pirellulales; family Pirellulaceae; genus JBKCUI01. The sequence goes on along the minus strand of CANHVO010000228.1, from coordinate 5,957 downwards.
CGTGGCGGCGGTAATGGGCCTGGCGCTCCTCGCGGACGCTCTCCATTAGTCGAGGCTTTGGATGCAGATCATGACGGCACGATCTCCGCAGAAGAAATCAAGAATGCAACTGCTGCTCTTCTGAGTATCGACAGGAACAAAGACGGAAAACTATCTGAAGACGAATTCCGACCTGCGGGCATGGGCGGACCTGGTGGTGAAGGTCGTGGCCCTGGCGGACCTGGCGGTGAAGGTCGTGGCCCTGGCGGACCTGGCGGCGAAGGTCGTGGCCCCGGCGGACCTGGCGGCGAGGGTCGTGGCCCCGGCGGACCTGGTGGCGAAGGCCGTGGCCCTGGCGGACCCGGTGGCGAAGGCCGTGGCCCTGGCGGACCTGGTGGCGAAGGCCGTGGCCCCGGCGGACCTGGCGGCGAAGGTCGTGGCCCCGGCGGACCTGGTGGCGAAGGTCGTGGCCCCGGCGGACCTGGTGGCGAAGGTCGTGGCCCCGGCGGACCTGGTGGCGAAGGCCGTGGGCCCGGCGGACCTGGTCGTGGCCCTGGCGGACCTGGAGGTGGCGGGCAGGGACTTACTATAAACCCAGATCGTATGTTCAGCCATGCGTTGGAGTTCGATGCGGACAATGATGGCAAACTTGGAAAGGATGAACTGCAAAAGTTTATCGCTTCCTTTATTGAACGTCACGGAAACCAAGGCGCGGGTGGACCAGGACGTGAGGGTGGACCAGGACGTGAGGGTGGACCAGGACGTGAGGGGGGCCGAGGAGCAGGCGGTGGAAATGGCGGCGGCGAACGACCGCGTCGGCCTGACCCACAACCTTAATCGGATTTTTTGCGGCATCTAAAGGCTCCTCACGACTTGCGATTTGTTGATTTACTCGTTTAACGGTCAGTCGTAGGCGTACCGAGCGCTTTTGACAGTACGCCTCCGGCTGGCTGTTCAACAATGTCCCTCACATCGAAAGTAGCAGGCAAACTCCGTGTGCCGTAGCCAAAAACGATTCGTTTTTGAGTTGCGGACGGCAGATGGAATGTGCCTGCTACTTTTCTTTTCATTTCTTCCGATTGACAGTCGAATGCCGTTCCGAACTCTACTTTATGCCATAGTCCTCTTCTTGGTTCTTTCCTTTTTTCCAATTGCAGACGCCCTTGCTGTTTTTGAAAACACGAAAACCAATGTGTTGATTCTTTTCGCAGATGATCTCGGCTCAGGAGACTTAGGAATGCATGGTGGCGTGTGCCATACTCCTAACATCGATCGGCTCGCGAGCGAGGGAGTGGAGCTAACAAGGTACTATGGCTACCCATTTTGCAGTCCTTCACGAGCCGCCCTGCTAACAGGCCAAATGCCTCGAAGGTTTGGGATCGCTTACGCGCTAGGGGCACGAGAGCCAGGGCTACCGGCTGGCTTACCTACTTTGTCGCGGACATTGCAGTCTTCAGGTTACCAAACCTGGTTGGTTGGCAAATGGCATCTCGGCACAGCCAGTCCGCCATTACAAAGCGGCTTCAATCATTTTTATGGCTTCGAAGGCCCCGAGATCGACTACTTTGCACATACCAACAAGCGAGGTGAAGTCGATTGGCAACGCAACGGCCAGACCGTCAATGAGACAGGCTATTCAACCTTCTTAATTGCCAACGAAGCCATTCGACTCATCGACGAGCGCGATACAAGATCACCGTTCTACTTGCAAGTTGCCTTCAACGCCCCACACTTCCCGCTTAGCGCACCAGAATCTTATCTGGACAAATACAAGAACCTGAGCAAAGCCAGTGCGCTCCGAGCTGCAGTGATCGATGCCTTCGACGAAGCGGTGGGTCGTATATTAACGTCGATTAAGACGAAGGGGTTATCCGAGAACACACTCGTAATATTCATCTCCGATAACGGTGCAGATCAAACAGGTAGGAACATACCTTTTCGAGGCGGTAAAGGCTCCGTCTACGAAGGAGGAATCCGACTCCCTTGCTTCATGCGATTGCCTGGGAAAATACAACCGGGGACAAGAAGCCATCAAGCGACTTCCGCCCAAGACCTCTATCCCACCATCGCCTCGGCGGTGGGAGTTTCATTGGAGGCAAACCAAAAGATGGATGGTAGAGATCGTTGGGCAGCATTGCTTGGTGCCAATGCTCCACAGCGAGAGCCGTTTGTCATTGCTGGTTCCGATATGGCCATGTTTGATGGCGACTGGAAACTGATTCAATCGGCGGATGGCCGACTAACTTTGTTCAATCTGGATAAAGATCCGCACGAACAAAACAATGTGTGGTACCAAAACGTCGAGGTTGGCGAACGGCTCAAAAAGTCGCTCGTAGAAATGACCGCGGGCTTTCCCAACCTTTCGCAACGTCGAGGACCAGCACCGCGACCGGCTCGTCCTGGCCGTTAAGCAAGCGGCAGGCGGAAATCGACCGTAGCTGGATTCGCCAGAATTCAGAACCAACTGAATTCTGGAGAATCCAGCTACGAATCGTGGTATGTTCTCTCCCGTTGCTCGCTTTAAGTCGCTTGAATGCACTCAGCGATTGCGTTGCAGAGTGTTGCCATCGTGGAGGTAGCCATGCCTGCGACGTTGATACGTCCAGTACCAACAATGTAGATGCCTCGTTCTTTTTTGAGCCAATCGGCTTGCATGCTATTCAGTCCGCTATAAGAGAACATCCCTTTCTGCCGGCTGAGGAAACCGAAATCGCGAGTGGCATTTGTACCCTTCATGCCAGCGATGAACATGTCGCGCATTTTGGAAATGCGATTCCTCATCGCATCAACTTCTGCCTGCCATTCGGCTCGCAGCGTAGCGTCGTTGAGAATTGTTGCAACCGTTGCTGCGCCATGGCGAGGCGGGTTGCTATAGTTGCACCGAACCGATTGACGGAGCTGGCTCAGTGCGGCTTCGGTCGTCGACGCTTCTTTGCCAACCAGCATTACCGTGCCGACGCGTTCGCAGTACAGACCGAAGTTTTTGCTAAACGAATTGCAGACGATCGCCTCGGAATTCTTCTCAAGGAGAGCGTGTAGCGGTAGCCTGTCCGCTTCGAGTCCATCACCGAACCCTTGGTAGGCGAAATCGACAAAGGGAATCATTTGCTTCTCAGCGAGCAGCGCGCTGATTTCTTGCCACTGCTCTAAGGTCGGATCGATCCCGGTCGGATTATGGCAACACGCGTGTAAGCAAACCAAATCGCCGCGTCGACCTTGTGCTTTGATCTCGCCCATCATGGCCGCGAAATCGAGCGATGTTTTGTCGGCGGTAAGGTATGGGTAGACTGGTGTTTCGAGCCCTGCGGCTTGAAATATGGAGCCGTGATTGGCCCACGTTGGATTGCTCAACCAAATTCGGGTGCCCGGGAAATGTTTGGCGACAGTATCGGCTCCGACCCGAAGAGCACCAGTACCGCCTGGCGTTTGAGCTGCCGCGACGCGTGCGACGTCGATGCTCGTTCCAAAAACTAAGTCGAGGACGGCTTTTAGGTAGCCGGGGTGTCCCTCGATCGGCATGTAGCTCTTGGTGGTTTCGGTCTTGAGAAGGATTTCTTCTGCCTTTTTGACCGTGTTGAGAATGGGGGTTCGCCCCTGTTCGTCCTTGAAAACGCCAACGGTTAGATTGATTTTGTTGGCTCGAGGGTCGTTGGTGTAAGCCTCGCTAAGGCCGAGAATCGAATCGGGAGGAGCGGTTGGAAGAAATTCAAGCATGGAAGCGTTGAGGTTGATGGCGAATTGAGGAGCCAGCGGAGCCGCTGGAGTCTTGTGTTCCTAGACAAAAGGGTACAATGAATGGTTCGAAGTGAGGAGGGGAAAGTGGATTATTCGAAGAAACTGATGTTGACGCGGCACCAAACCTCGAGGCATACTCTTTCCCCGAGTCACGGACGACTCAAGTGCCCTTGCGTTCAAGACCCAATTTTGCTCGCAAGGCACCGCCTGGAATTCCCGCTCCAGCCCTCAAGGAAGAGACACGCGTACTCAATCTGTCTGAACGCGTCTCGTTAGGAAACCTGTGTCCTTCGCAATTGACAACGAAGTCAAAGATCGAGTCCGGTTGGCGATCAATATCGTCGACCTGATGAGTACCTATATGGAGCTCCGGCGTCAAGGTCGAGGTTTCGTTGCCGTCTGCCCTTTCCACGACGACCGCCGCCCGAGCATGCAGATCAATCCCGATCGGCAAACATGGAAATGCTGGGTCTGCGACATCGGTGGCGACGTTTTTAGCTTTGTCATGAAAAGGGAAAATGTTTCTTTCCCAGAAGCCCTCCGCATGCTCGCGGAAAAAGCGGGCATCCAAATCGAGGAACCCAAAAACCGCAAAGGTCGCGGCTCGAACGACGACAAAAAATCCCTGCTCGAAGCCATGAAGTGGGCCGTTGGCGAGTTTCATCAATGCTTGTTGAAAGATCCCGGAGCCCAACACTGCCGCAAGTATTTGCTCGATCGCGGCATCTCGGAGGATAGCATTTCGAAATTCCAGCTCGGGTACGCCCCCGAGTCTTGGTCATGGCTTTTGGATCGAGGAGCCGCAAAATCTTGGAAGGCAGACGACCTCGAAGCGGTGGGCTTGGTGGCACGCGGCGAACGCGGTTCTCGTTACGATCGCTTTCGCGGTCGAGCTATTTTCCCAATCTCCGACGCGCAATCGAGGCCGATCGCCGTTGGTGGCCGCGTTCTACCCGGTGCAGCCAAGGATTCCGCAAAGTACGTCAATTGCAACGAAACTCGCTTGTACCAAAAGAGCCATCAACTCTACGGTCTTGATCTTGCTCGCGATGCGATCAGCAAAACACGACAAGCGGTTGTGATGGAGGGCTACACAGACGTCATCATGGCCGTCCAACATGGTATCCACAATGCCGTTGCCTGCTGCGGAACCGCCCTAGGCGAAAGCCAGATCAAGTTGCTCAAACGCTATTGCGATTCGGTCGTGCTTCTCCTCGATGGTGACGGCGCCGGACAAAAACGTGCCAGCGAAATCCTCGAGCTTTTCGTCACCGCACAAATGGACTTGCGAATCTTAACGCTACCCGACGGACTCGATCCCTGCGACTACTTGATCAAGTACAACGGCGAGAAACTGAAAGAACAAATCGGCGGCGCTCTCGATGCTCTGGAGCACAAACTGCGTCAAGTTTGCCAAGGCTTCGATCCGCTGCTTGATACGCATCGAGCCAACACCGCTCTCGAAGATGTCCTCGCTACCATGTCTCATGTTTCGCATAGTTCGCTGTTATCGAACGAGGCCATGCGATTGAGACAAGATCAGTTGATCGCGCGCCTCGCACGTCAGTTCGGTATCGAGCAAGCCGAGATTCGCTTGCGTCTAGAATCGATTCGCAAGCAAACTGCTGAACGAGATAAACAGCGTCAGGAACTTCGCCGCACACAGCTGACACCAACAGCGGATAACTCAAAGAATCCTAAGGCATTTGATCCGAATCGCAGGTCGGAACAAGCCGCTGCGCCGGTGATAGTGGCTTACAAATATAGCGAGCTAACAGCAACGGAATGCGAGCTATTCGAGATCATGGTAACGCACCCTGAGCTTGCACCGATGGCTATTGAGCGATTCCCGATTGCGAGCTTAACAACAACTACTGCAAAAAAACTTTTTCAGTTGGTTTTGGACTTGGAACTTGAGGGACATGCGTTAGACTTTGATAGTGTCATGTCGGCGACGGAGGATCCGGGTTTGAAAAGTGTTCTCGTAAGTGTCGAGGAACACGCGGCTCGCAAAACACCACTGTCGATGATGACAGCAGATGAGAGGTTGCATTCCCTGTGTGAGCACCTGAGCGGTCAAGATGACCGAGCACTGAGGCGGTCGCAAATTCAATCGCTCGAAAAGAAACAACTGGATGAGGAGTCGTCCCTGAGTTTGCTGAATGATCTCATTCACCAAGCTCGCGTGCGACAGGGACTTTTCCCACCTCAGGGCTAGTAGATGGATTCGTAAGAATTCAGCT
>CANHVO010000227.1 GCA_947463915.1 Planctomycetaceae bacterium | reverse complement strand
TGGCGTTGTTTTGACCAAGGCTCGGTGAACCAAGGTTTGGTATGCACCAGACGATGTCGCTGGTTCGATTTCGGTGACCAGAATTTGAGGGAGTGGCCCACTCGGTATCAGCTTCGAAACGGCTAATTGCACGCTTTCGACACGGGCGTTCGTCTCTTGTTCCGAGGTGCCTGACTTCACATACACAATACGCTGATTGACAGGGGCATGTGTAACGATCCATTGGACCTTGATCGTGCCTGCATCGCTCAACGCCTGGTCTGCAGAGAAGAGGCTTGATCCAAGGGTGTTGTTTTCCCGCCACCCATTGTCTCGCATGATTTCGAACGGGGCGATGACGGAATTGGAGTCGGCTGCACGGAAGGGCTGAGGCCAAGCGACGTTTCGGGCATAGTCAATGCCTGCCTGATGTCGGACATTGGCACACCCAATAAAGCTACCAGACAAAGCGGCAATGGTGAGAGCCGTGAGAGATCGTCGCATGTCGTAATTCCTTTTACAGCAGATCCGTTCGATCTGATTCAAGATAGCAATCCACTCGTCCCAAAATCCGTTCGGGTCCCGACCTCTTCAAGATCGGCAGTCGGTTCGCATGGACATCGCAAATGCTTGTTTAGGTCCGTTAGTCCTCATATCCTGCAAACTCAACGAGTCCTATTGCTATCATTACGAGCACAATCCAGCCCGCAAATCCTGCCATCTTTACTCAACTTCCGCAACCGGAACTTCCGATGAGAAGACAACAAAGTGCGCAGCCGTCAAACTCTGCGTGATCGTTCTGTTTTGAGTTGCTTGAGGTTTAAACTATGGCATTGAGAGAGATCAGCGAATTTCGCCGGCATTCATTGAGAAACGCTTTGAACTTGGGCCTTGGAGCGAGTGTTTTTGCGTTAAGCAACTTCGCGTACGTCTCCTCTTCGTTTGCTCAACTCCGAACAGGCCGCAGTAGCGACCGTGAGTTTTATACACCGACTGAACCCAAGCCCGCTACGAATGCGAAAGCGGCTAGCAACCGGACGAAATCGGAAGTCGTTCAAGCGTCCGCGAACGAACTGGTTTCTGAAGAAGAAGCACCGGTTCGGCAGGTGAAACGCTCGCAGAATGCCGTTCGCCATGCTGCGGGGGAACATCCACCAAGTCGCGTTGTCCAAGCGGGTTGCAAGAGTTGCCAGGCGGGAGTCGCGCACTCGCACCCCATCGCGGCCAAACCAAGCCAAGTCGTTGTTGACAACCAAGAATCGATGGACTTAGGGCTTAGCGAGACGATTCACGATCCCAACGGCATGGTCTACGGCTCGACTTGTCAGCCCTGCATGACCGGCCCGGAGACAGGCCTAATCATTCAAACACCTCCCGTCATAGGAAGTATTCTTTGCCGTTTGCAGCTTCGCATCGAGGCCGCGACTTTTTGGCCAGAGGGTCAGAACTTGCCACAATTGGTGACAACGCGAAGACCTGCAGACAATCCAGCCACGGACGGTCTGATCGGTCGGAATGACACCACCAACTTGTTTGGTGGTTCGGATGTCCTCGGCGAATCGACGCAGGGGCTTCGAGGGGATCTCGGCACTTACTTCGACGCATCCAAGTCGCATGGCGTGTTGCTGCGGTTCTTTTATGTCGGAAGCAATTCGCTATCGTACAACAGCACTCCGACATCAGAGTCGGTGGTCATGCGTCCTTTCTTTAGTACTGCCAACAATGCTCAGTCGACGGTTGCAATCAACTATCCCAACAGCACGTCGGGTTCTTTGAACGCAAACATCTCGAGCGATGTGTATGGCGGCGACATATTGTTCCGCAAGCTGATCTTGAGAGACTGCGCTGGACGCATCGAATTTCTAGCTGGATATCAAAACGCCAGACTTGCAGAAGACTTGTCCATCAATTCAAACACCACGGCGCTTATCAACACGCCTGCCCCGGCGGGAACAGTGTCGCAATTGTCCGACCAATTCCAGACCATCAATCGATTCAACGGCATGGCGTTAGGATTTAACGGCATCCTTCGCGAACGCAACTGGAGTCTCTCGGGCTTGGTCAAGCTTGGTCTGGGAAACATGGAACGCAACGTCACCATCAACGGTTCATCCACCATTACGGTCCCGGGCAATCCTGGCAGTACCAGTACGACCGCCAATGGTTTGTTGGCGCGAAACACGAACGATGGAAACTACATTCAGAACGCCTTTGTGGTAACTCCTGAAACGAACCTGACGTTCGGATATCGTCTAACGCCTCGCTTGGAAGCGACAGTCGGATATAGCTATCTCTGTCTGCCGAAAGTCGCTCGCGTTGCGGATCAACTTGATCCCAACTTGGCTTCCAACTTGAGCAACCCGCCAACCGGTGCGAGCACACCAGGCTTTACACTTCGAGAAAGCAATTACGCTTTGCATAGCTTGGACTACGGTCTGCAATGGCGATACTAAGCATGCACTATTGCACGCGGTGGAGCATCTTCGCCACCAACAGGGTAGCGGGTTTCGTGAGAAACCCGATGTAGAGTAGCTGGTTCCATGAGAAACCAGCTACAGTAAAATGGCTCTCCAAAGCAGATTTCTTACGAAATTTGCTACCTATGCTTTACTCTTGCCGAAGTGACTTTGTGCTTGGCGCATCCGAGATGCCATGCTCCCAATGTCTCAGCGGCCGTCTGAGAAATATGTTATTTTGACTCCGTGTACGCCCCTGCAGACTCATCGGCATCCCGGAGTTGTAAATCATGTTCCCACGCGCTTGCGTCGCCCTGTTAGCAATCGTGAATTGGACAAATCTTGCTTTTTCTCAGCAAGAGGGTGACGAAGCTACCCAGGCTGCGACCGCCAAAAGATTTTTGCAAATCATCGAGAGAAATCCCCAGCGTGGAACAGCGTTGGAAAAGGTGTTTTCCTATCACTCGCAAAGGGGAACTCTTGATGCATTCATCGGCGATTTGCAGCAACGCACCCAATCCGACCCGCAAGACGGCGTTGCCTGGATGCTGTTGGGGCTTTTCGAAAGCCAACGCCGCATGGACCCAGCGGCAATCCTCGCGTTTTCGGAAGCAGAGAAACTTCGGCCAAACGATGCATTTCCCGCTTTCTATCGCGGACAATGTCTGCTTCGAATGGGAGAACCGACCCAGGCGGCGGACGCCTTTGAGATCGCGATTCAACGCAAGCCGACTCGCATCATTCTTCTCGAGGTGTTTGAACAGCTCGGTAGAACCTACCTGCGTCAAAATCGAAACGATCTCGCCATTGATGCGTGGACGCGACTTGAAACCCTATTTCCCAAAGATTTGCATGTTCTAGAGCAAATCGCCTCGATCCAAAATCAGGAAGGAGACTACCGCAACGCCCTTCCTCGATACGAACGCTTGACGGTTCTTGCTAAAGAACCGACGCAACGCATTCAGTATCGGATCGAAACCGCACAACTCCATATCCGATTGGGGAACGCTGCCCAAGGGCTTGGGGAGCTCGAGGCGATTCTGTCCGAGCTTAAACCCGACGGCTGGCTCTATCGCGATGTGCAAGGCAAAATCGAAGAAGACTTCTTAAAGTCGAACGACTTGCTCGGATTGGTCCAGTACTACGAAAAGAGGTTAGCAATTTCTCCAGACGACATCGAGTCGATGGTCCGACTTTGCAAATTCTTAACCACATCTGGTCGGCTTGCCGACGCCAATCGATGGATCGTTCAAGCCATTGATCGGGCTCCTTCGCGCGTCGACTTGCGCAAGACATTCATTGAGCAGCTGTTGATTGATAAACAGTATGCTGCGGCATGTGAGCAATACGCTCATCTTTCGCAACTCGATCCCAAAAACGCGGACATCTTGCGAGACTGGGGCAAAACCGTATTGAACGATCCCGACCGTAGCATCGAAGAGGCAAAAAAAGAGGCGAGTCAAATTTGGAACAAAATGATCGACCCGAGCTCTGAAAAAGCCGTTGTGTTGATTCAAGTTGCCGATTTATTGAAGTCAGCGAGCATGCCAGCCGAGGCACAAACACTTTACGAACGGGCGATCGAACTACAACCAGAGGAAACACAGTATCGCGAGTATTTCGGCCAGTTTCTCTTTGATCGGAATCAACGCGACAAAGCCTATCAGATTTGGGACTCCATCGCAGAGGGGCCCCGGCGCAACGCAGAAACGCTCATGCGTCTCGCCGAGATTTACGACCATGCGCAGCAAACAGAGAAAGCTGTTGTGCTCGCTGAAGAAGCCTGCCTACGTGTTCAACATGACTCCACGGCCTACGTCAAGACTGCACGGTTTCAAAAAAAGGCAGGCCTTATGGATGGAGCCTTGAGCTCTTTAGCGACTGCTGGACAACTCGCCGAAACGGAGGAGCAACGCGAACTCATCTTGCATCTTCGCCTAGATATTCTCGAGGCAACAAACCGTCTCAAATCCGAAACGGAAATGCTGCAGGGCCAGATTCGACGTGCGGAGAAGCCAACGTTGGCTCAGTGGCGGTTGCTTGCCCGCTACCTGATTCGGCAGAAAAGGTGGAAGGAGGCAAGCTCAGCGGTGAACCAGGCACTGCTGCTAGATGCAAACAGTCAGGTTATGTTGCTGGCTTCTGCAGAAATTGCCGAAGGGCTTGGCAATGCGGAAGCCTCCATCCAATCACTTCGCAAACTAGCCGACTTGGACCGACGCAAACGTGTGGAATACTTAGAGAGAATTGCAAGACAGCAAGCGCGTTATAAGAGATTTGACGACGCAATTCGAACAGCACAGGAAGTTGTACAAGCTACTTCAACTAAAACGGAGAGTTATGAATTTCTTTCTCAAATTTGCTTTCAAGCCAAAAAGCCAAAGTTGGGCATCGAGGCCTTGCAAAAAGCCCTTCGCATCACCCCTAATTCAAGCTCGTTAACTTTGGCACTTGCAACTGCTCTGTCGAACAATGAACAACCCGGCGAGGCCATTGAGCTTTATTGGCGGGCGTTTACGAAAGCTAGTTCACTCGACGAAAAAATCGACTTGTCCGCTCGCATGGTCAAGGTTTATCAGAGAGAAGAAAGAAAGCCCAAGTTGCTTGCGAATGCAATCCCGCTGTCGGAACTTATTCAACGGATGGAGACGGCCAGAAAAGATCCAGCACAACGCCGTGATCTAACGATTTGTCTCTCGCAATTGTACCAATCGTTATCAGACTTCGCGAACGCGAAACGATTGATGCAAGAGCTACTCTTTGACCGAGTTCGTGATGCGACAATTCTGGATCAAGTCATCAAAATCTGCTTGGCCGAAGGGGACCTCGAGATGGCCATCGAATACCAACGTCAATTGATTGCGATCGCCCCGGGACACGATAACGAATCGTTTCTTGCCGGCCTATTACGACAACGAGGCGATATCGAAGCTGCCAATGAAATCGTGCTCAGGCTGTTGCGAAATGAGCCAGACCTAGCGACGGTGCTGCAGAATGTTGACTCGCTCATGGAGCGTGGTGACCATGAACTCGCACTGCAGGTGTTAGAACCGTTGCTTTTAAAAGAGTCGAATAAACTGGAACTGTTGTATCGAAGAGGCATCGCGCTTGCGGGCGTGGATCGATGGGCAGAGTCCCGAGCGACTTGGGAAAAGATACTGACGTTGGACTTACCTCGAAGCGAGTTGGTACTTCAACCTACCGGCGGAGGCGAGAACGCAAATTCAAAACAATCATCGCCTCCTTCGAAGTCGACAGAACCGATTTCGTTGTCCCCTGACGCAATGCTCCTGGCCACATCGGACCATCCAACGCTGACCGACATCGCTCTTGGGCGATTGGACCTAACAGGCAACCATCAACAAAGAAACTCATGGAAAAACTGGTCACCTCAGAGCATTGGAGAAATGAGAATCGCTTGTATCGCATGGCTTAACTGCTGCGAAAACAAAGGCAATTTGGGCAAGTCCGATTGGTTGCGTCGTGCGATTGACGGGGTGGAAACGAATGGAACGCGTGCCGAACATATTGAAGCGATGGCCGTTGCCAAATTTCAGCAAGACCTGGATTCGCAAGTTCGAATTGCAACCGTGCTCGCTGAGAATGGCGAGCCCGAAATGCAACGCACGTACATGGGGTTACTGCGCAATCGCCGAGTTTCCGGGAATGCCTCAGAAAACAAAAATCAAAAGCCCCTGTCTGACCTGCAGCTTCAATTGATGCTTGAGGCATTTGACACAGCTAAGGAGGAGGTAGAGGGCTCTGCATTGGTGAACGCGAATTCCACCCCGTCGAATGTTTCGATATCGAGCAATAGGAGTGTGCAGTTGTTGAGGCAGAGGATGATGCAACAAAATTACCGGATAGGTCAAATACAAGTGCCCCCAAGCCTTTCCTCGGGAACCACTTTTTATACTAACCGTGTGCAAGGAGTCTGGAGCAATCCAACCATCTTCGGTAGTCCGTTTGCGTTTTCTGCATCAACGTTCGGGGCGGTTACGCGAGTTGAGGGCTTTGTGCCGACAGTTGTCAGCGAGCTTCGATTTGCAGGGCAGCCTGAACGAGCTGAAGAATTTCTTAGACGCCAATGCCAAATTGCAAACACGCAGTTTCAGCTCTCCTCGCTCTGCCATTATTTATTGGGTGTCGAAAGATATCGTGAAATTGAAACGCCGCTTGTGCGTTGGTTTGAATTGGAACTTGATCAAGCAAAAGAAAACGATGCTTTGGCATCGACACCAGCAATCGCTTCTCCAGCAACGCAAACGACAACGACGCAATCTACAACGATGCAAACGTTACAAAGCGATGATGTGCCTATGACAGTTGCCCTAAGGTTGCTCGAAATTAGTGACGATCAACTATCGACAGATTCTATCATTCGCATTCTAGACTCAGCACTAGCTGTTTCAAATGAAAGATTTTTCAAAAGAAGGTTTCCGCCTCTCGATGCAATGGCCTTGGGCTGGCATGAAACACAGCCAAAGCAAAAAAGAATCTTAGTACATGCGTGGTGTATGAACTTGGTCTCTGAAGAGGAGCAATGCCTGCTGCAATTGGTGAAGGGGATATTTGCCAAATCAAACCGTCTAAACGACTGGAAGAACTATTTGCTAGAGCGTGCCAAACGGGCTGAGTCATGCCCCGCTGCTCTCGAGCAACTCCGCTTTGGACTCGCGAGTGAGGTTTCGGGATTGTTTCTGAATGAGTCTGCTGCAGTGGAGGCGTTAGAAACGATTGGCCGAGATTCGGAATGCGCGTTGCAAGCGGCCAAAGCGTTGCTCGCCCACCAAAAATTCCAGTCCGCTAGGCGAATTGCAGATGCTATGACGCCTGACAACTCGCAGGATGAATTACTGAAAGAGTTAGTAGTTCTACATGCCTCCAGCTGGCTCAATGACAAAAGCAGAACAGAGGAGTCAATCAAGAACCTATCGAGTCAGATGCTTGACAACATGACGTTGATGTCCCTGGCAACGCCGCTTCAAAGGGCTAACTCCATGGGGATTGCCTATCCGCCGACGCTTGTCCCTGTCAATTCAAACAAAATTGCCCCGCAGGTTCAATGGGTTCAACCTCCGATTCAATATCCAACGACCGCGCAAGCTAACGCGAACAACTCAGTTCGCATGAAGGAAATCAGCAAGGTACTGAAAAATGGCGACAAGGAAGAAGCGATCAAAATTGCACGCCAGTGGATTAGCAAGCCAAGAACCTATCCCAGTTTTAATCCGAATGAAATAGCGTTCAGTGGGAGCTCATCCGGTCGCGTTGTTCAATGGAATCGATCGGCGACAGCCACCGCAGCGGAAAGCGAACGAGAAAACGCGTTCGCGATCCTGATAAGATGGGGAGAGCTGGACACGCTCATTTCCGACACCGAACTCCGAGCGCAAACTGCTCCTCTCTCTTTCGTCTTGCACGAACAACTTGCAGAATTGTACGAATTCGCAGGCGACAAGCCCAACGCCGAGAAAGCCACTCTTCAGGCACTTCAGATACGCCCAAACGCGAGCCCATTGCGAACCCACTATGCAAGGGGCCTTTGGAGTTCGGGGAAAACTAGCGAAGCTTGCAATCAGTTTCTCATTCTCTTGAATCGAGATCCAAATTCTGCACTTGCAATAATGGGAGAGTGGATCGAATTGTTTACCACCTGTGGTAGGCAAAGTGAGCTGCTCAGCGCGATCCAATCGGCCCCTTTTCAATCTGTGACGAATCGAGACGAACTCTTAGGGGTTGCCTATTCCATTCTGGGAACCCCCACTGGATTAGACGTTGGTTGCCTGATGTTCGAAAAACTGGCTCAGTTGAGTCCACAATTGCGTCAACAAGCGTTAGCGCTCCTTTTCTCCGCCGGTGTTAAAACATACCCGAGGCTAATGAACTTCACATTGGATGCGTTGATTCCCAAAGAGAATGATGTGCTCCGCGATCCTTGGTTTGGACTTCGGGCTTCTGATGGCACTTACGACGAAGGAGATGCAATCTTTGAAATGCTTCTCACTAGCAATCGGAGTGAGGAGATCGAAAAGAAACTGGAGCCAGCAGTGCTTGCAGCAGTGGAGAGATTTCCAAATTGGATTGCCGGGAAAGTTATGTTGCAAATGATCGCAGAACGAACCAATCGCAAAACGGAAGCTCAAAAACGATTGTATGAATTGGCTTCGGACAAGCGTTTGTTTATCGAATGCCCACGAGGAGTTGCTCTGCGATTGGCAACGGATTTCGTTGAGATGCCTGAAGCGAGAAAAACCGCAATAGATCTAATATCGCCTCTGGTCGGAAAGGGCCAAATTGCATTTGGAGATCCCGAACTTCAACCGAACTTTATCCTGGCGAGACTCTTGATCGCGGATGGCCAGCGTTCAAAAGCGATCGAAATGCTCGCGCAAGAATACGAGTCGGGAAACGCGAATATGAGTGCTTACTACTCCGCAGCAAGAACAAATGTATCTCTAAACGCGCCGGTCACAGTTCGTTCATTGGCCGACAAAATTCTGGAATTGAAACTTCCGTATGAGAGCTACCGACTCTTTGAAAAACACCCTACCGAGCCCACGCAAACCCCGACCCAATCGATTCAAAACGTCAGGTCCCCATCAACGATCCAAACCAATGGGAAGCTAACAACTCGAGAGGTAGGCAGGCTCGCTGCAATAGCATTGTTGCAATTGCTTCCGCCTGACAAGGCGATATTCGAAACTCTCCAGGATCGTTCCGACCCCAATCGAAACTACCCAGCGCTGGAACTGATGTTGCAATATTCGATTCCGAGATTGAATGCGATCAATCGGATCGAAAGCGCGATGCAAACGACACTGCTCCGACACGCAAGTTCGGGGAAACATTCTGAAATCGAAGCAGAACTTAAGAAACTCTTAGACTTGCATCCATCCGACCTCTCAATCCTCACGACACAAGCAAGAGTTCAATTGGCGGCGGGCTCAAGTGAAGTCGCCAACACTCTCCGTGAAATTGAACGCATCTGTTCCGAATTCGACTCAGACATCGACCAGATGCTTTCGGAGGCAAAAAACTCGCCGAAAGACTCTTCGACACCGCACTATGTTGAATCCGTTTTTTCTACGTGGCTGGTTGCAAGGCAGTGCCTCGAAACGAGACAACACTCGGCGGTCGCCGAACAAATTGCAGGACGGGCTCTTCGGGCTGCAACGCTGCTCGAACTGGCTAAATCCACCACGATTGCGATGAATGGCAACACCGAAGAAAAAGGAAGCAGCGTTAGTGCAAGCCAAATCGGACTAGAACTTGCAAACACGATCTTGCTGGAGTGGGGCAGAGTTTTGGTCCAGCGTGGAAATACCGAAGATGGAGTGGCGAAATGGAGTGAGTTGATAGCCAAGTTGGGTGGTGAGGAAAAAAAGGCGGATCCGTGGACTCCCCGACAGTTCCACCAGTTGCTGCAATTGGCCCACCTCGCAATTGAAGTCGGTCAAGTAGAGGCGTCACACGACATTGCCCAAAAAATTTCGAAAAGGCCTCTGCCGGATCCCGAGGCTCCAGATTCGATGCGAAATCGACCTTCGGGTTTTTCTTATCAGTGGAATCACGAATCGGCAATGAGACCTTCGGTCAACGCACTCAAGGCGTTGATGCAAAAGTGGGGGGACAAAGACTCTCTACCCTCAGTCTGTTGCGATCTTTTGTTGCCGATTGTGTTTCCACCGGACCAAGGTGTTTATCTCTATTCGGACCAATCGAGGTTGCTGCACTTGTTGCATGAGACTCCAACGAATCTGGCGTCAAAGTTGGTCGATCAAGCGAGACGAGCAGACAGGCTCAGTCAACTCAAGGAACTTTTGGAGCGTCGCAATAGCGGCGTCCCCCCCTTGATTATGATGACCCAAATCGCGATTGCGGAAAAGGACTATGAGAATGCGAAGCGGCTACTTGCAAAACTTCACGAGAACTACCAAGCTGGAAAAGCCATCGACATTCTCGCGATCAATTGCCAGATCGCAATTCCAGCATTCCACGTCGAGGAGTTGCGGGATGCTGCATTGCCGATACTGCAAGAACTGATGTTGCGTGAGAAAGAAGGTGGCAATCACCCCGAAGCAAGCTTCAAGCTCTTTCCGCTTGTTCGGGAGGTTGATGCGTATTTGTTAGCCAAGAGCAAGAGGCAGAGTGAGGCCTCAGAAAAACAGTAAAAGCGTTAACGGAGCGGCGTAAGCCGTTCGCTGGTGGAGCTTCGTTTAACAGTTAGCCGTAGGCGTACTGCCCGAAGAAAGCGGTACGCCTATGGCTGACCGTTAAACGACTCAGCGGCCTCATTCTGGTCCCGCTGAAGATTGCTCTGCTTTCCAGTTGGCAAAAAACGACAAGCATTCAGGATTGGCTAATGCACCTGCGTTGCCGAGGTTCTTGCCGCTGATGGCGCTTCGGACCGCGATCTCGGAAATCTTCCCGCTGATCGTTCGAGGCAAGTCAGGGGCTGCAACCATATACCTTGGAACATGCCGCGGCGAACATCTTTCCTTGAGCCGCTGCCGGATCGATGACTTGAGCTCACGCGTAAGAGTCTGACCGCTTTGCATTTTGACGAACAGTACGATCTGCTCGTCTCCATCGCTACGAAGCACCGTCGCTAAGCATTCTGCAATCTCGGAGAACACCTCTACTTGCTGATAAATCTCAGCCGTTCCAATTCGAACTCCGCTTGGATTCAGTGTCGCATCAGACCGCCCGAAGATTTGAAATCCACCGTTGGCGGACTGCTGTGCCCAATCCCCATGGCACCATACCCC
>CANHVO010000226.1 GCA_947463915.1 Planctomycetaceae bacterium | reverse complement strand
TTGACATTGCCACCGAACTTAGCCTTTGGCGAAAATGGTTCGCCGCCAGTCGTTGGTCCCAACGAAGCGATCATTGTTGAGTTGGAACTGCTTGAAATCAAGAAGTAAGCACATCGCCAGGTGTTTTAGTGGTTGATTAGCCGGCGGGCGTTAGCCCCGGTTTCGAAGATCGCTCGACATTCGTCGAGAACCGCGGCTAACGCCGTTCGGCTAGTTTTTCCTTTGCACAAAAGACTTGTGACGACGTGCTTAGTTACTTCTCCAATGAAGGAAATCAGAATGCAAGAAGCAAGCCAAGATTGGATGAAACGTGTTCATGACTTTGGTCATGGGCATTTACTCCGATTCTGGAGTGAGTTGTCGAGCGAAGATCAGAAAAGCTTGGCAAGCCAAGTCCAGTCTATTGATTTCCAAGAGCTTGCGACACTTTTTTCTGGCACAGAGAAATCGGTGGATTGGAGTGAGCTCTCTCGTCGAGCTCAGCCGCCTATTGCGATTCGCTTGCAGGAAAACTCACCGGCTTTCTCCAAGGCTGAAGCGCTTGAGTGCGGCGAGAATGCGATTCGGCAAGGTAAAGTTGGGATGATTTTGGTGGCTGGTGGCCAAGGGACTAGGCTTGGCTTCGATCAACCCAAGGGTATGTTTCGCATTGGCCCGGTTTCCAATCGCAGCCTGTTCGCAATGCATGCGGACTCCCTCAGAGGGGCCATGCGTAAGTATGAGGCATCCATTCCCTTTTACGTGATGACAAGCCCAGCAACGGACTTGGCCACCCGCGAATATTTTAGGGACCATCATCATTTGGGTCTCAAACCTGAAGAGCTCATCGTTTTTTGCCAGGGAACGATGCCGGCGGTGGACGCAGCCACGGGCAAGATTCTGATGGAATCAAAGTCACAACTGGCGCTGAGTCCAGACGGGCATGGAGGGATTGTTGCCTCGCTCGACAAACAGGGGATTCTCAAGTCAGCATCAGAGCGAGGGATTGAGCACTTCTTTTACGCGCAGGTCGACAACCCGCTTGTTCGAGCCTGCGACCCGTTGCTGATCGGTTACCATCTGTTGGCAAAGTCTCAGATGACGACGCAGGTCGTCAAGAAACGATTTGGCAAAGAGAAAGTAGGCAACGTGGTTTCGATTGATGGTCGAACCCACATCATCGAGTATAGCGATTTACCTGACGATGCCGCTGCGAGGACGGATCAGGATGGTGAACTGAGTCTTTGGGCTGGCAACATTGCGGTCCACGTTCTGGACTTGGGTTTCTTGGCCGAGGCCTCAAGAGGCGAGGGCGGTTTGCCATTTCATCGGGCGATCAAGCAGGTTCCCCATTTACGCGAGGACGGAGTATTGGAAAAACCTGCAGCGCCCAATGCGATCAAGTACGAACGATTTGTATTTGATTTGCTGCCGCTTGCAGAGCGAACTATGGTCGTGGAAGGGGACGCTAGGGACGTGTTTGCGCCGGTTAAAAACGCCGAAGGTGCTCCCACGGACACACCAACTGCCACTCGCCAAGCACTTTCGATGCAGCACAAGCGATGGCTTGAGCAAGCGGGTGTGGCAGTAAACCCTAGCGTGAAAGTCGAGATTAACCCACACTGGGCACTGGACGCGGAGGAAGTAAGAATGAAAATTCAAAAGCCGTCGCACATTTTGGTCGATACTTACTTTGCTTAGCAGTTAGCAACAACAAGGAAACTTCATGCTCCACGCAGTCATCATGGCCGGCGGTTCCGGTACCCGATTTTGGCCAGCGAGCCGCCAGGTTAAACCCAAACAACTGCTCAAGATGGGTGGGCAACGAACCATGCTGCAAACCACATTTGATCGTTTGCAGGGGTTGATCTCAAGTGAGCATGTGTTGGTTGCAACGAATCAACAGCTAACTGAGGCGGTTGCAACGCAGCTGCCGAATCTACCGCTCGAGCATATCATAGGCGAACCGTTCAAACGAGATACGGCACCCTGTATCGGTGTCGCAGCGTCGTTGGTCCACGCAGCCGACGCGGATGGCATCATGGTTGTCATGCCGTCTGACCACGTCATCGAGCCTCGCTCCGAGTTTCATCGCGCCATTCGGGCGGGTGCAAAATTGGTAGAAGACGATCCGACCCGGATTGTCACGTTCGGTATTCGTCCAAGTTATCCTGCGGAGTCGTTCGGTTACATTCAACGGGGCGATGCGATCGCTTCCGACCCAGGGACTTCTACCTTCAAGGTGGCTCGCTTTCGGGAAAAGCCTGACCGGAAAACAGCGGAAGAGTACGTGGAACAAGGCACTTTCTATTGGAATAGTGGCATTTTCCTTTGGAAAGCCCAAACGATCTTGGAAGCGCTGGCGAAATTCGAGCCGGAGATGCATACTCATATTGAAAACATCGCCCGTGATATAGGGACCGTAAACTTCCAAAAGAACTTCGCGGAACACTTTGAAAAGATCAAGGGCAAGTCGATCGACTTCGCTGTTATGGAGCGTCATGAAAACGTAGTGGTGATCGAAGCTCCGTTTTCCTGGGATGACGTCGGAAGTTGGCAAGCTATCGCCAGATTGATTGCCCCAGACGAACGAGGAAACGCCGTTGATGGCCCTTTCCTTTCGATCGACTCGACGAACAATATTATTCGGTCTGAACCAGACCACCTCATTGTGACCATCGGCATGAACGACACCATCGTTGTGCATACGCCTGACGCGACATTGGTTGCCCCCAAGTCGGAAGAAGAGCGAGTTCGTGAGGCCGTAAAGCAATTGACAGAGCTAGGGCACCAGCAGTACCTGTAGACTTAAAATGAAAAGTTCTTGGAATTATTTCGTTCTCTGCATCGATCTTCCCGCGTAAGGTTGTTACGATTCAATAGTCTTCTTTATTCGCGTAAGAAACTGGTAGGTGAGTGAGTCATTACGCGGAATTATTTGAACTGATTCGAATTGTGTTCTGGAGGCTGGAGTGGCGAAAATCAGCGTAGCAGGCATTGCCGCCGAGGACGTATTGAACTGTTTGCCTGATGGTGTTGCGTTATTGGGTTGCGACCTAACGATACTGTGGGCCAATCAATGCTTCCAGCAATGGTTCGGTGGCGTGGATCGTACCGGAGAGAACTTCTACTCCGCTTTGGCAAATCCCGATATCATGGGTGCAGGGCTTTGTCCGTTGCAAACCTGCTTTTCGAGTGGCCGGAAAGCAAGCACGACGCTTCAGACGCAAAAGGGAAATTACTACCACATTCACGCGGCTCCGCTCGCAACGTACGCTAGCGGCCAAGTAGCTGGAAGCGGGACGAGCCTCAATGAAATAGATCGAATCGTCGTAACGCTTAGCGATGTTACGGAAGAAATTTTGCAAGAGCAGAAACTTGCAGCCATCCATCAAGCGGGAGCAAAGCTCACCGATCTCAAGCCGGATGAGATCTTTGCGATGGATGTCGAGCAGCGAATCGACTTGCTCAAAGACAATATCAGGCATTACACCCAGGACTTGCTCAACGTCGAAGTGATTGAAATACGACTTTTGGAACAATCCACGGGGAACCTGATTCCATTGCTTTCGGTAGGCATAGATCAGACCGCTGCAGACCGAAGACTTATGGCGAGCCCACAGGGAAATGGCGTAACAGGCTACGTTGCGGCGAGCGGCAAGAGTTACCTTTGTCGCGACACAACGAAAGATCCAAAATACCTAGAAGCGTTCAAGGGTGCGCGCAGTTCGTTGACGGTTCCAATTTTGTTGCATGAAAGTGTTATTGGAACCATCAATGTTGAGAGTCCACTGCTCGATACATTCAACCCTAGCGATCAGCAGTTCCTCGAGATTTTCGCCAGAGATGTGGCTGTTGCCTTGAATACGCTTGAACTGCTTGTGGCACAACGAACCAATGCCGCCCAACAGAGTTGTGAGGCCATTCACGCCGCTGTGGCCCTTCCAATCGATGATTTATTGCTGGATGCCGTTCATCTGATGGAAAAGTACATCGGCCATGATACGGAAACCGTTTCGCGATTGAGGGATGTGCTTGCAAAAGCCCGCAGTATCAAACGATCGATTCAAGAAATTGGACAGACCCTTGCCCCGACGGATGTGAGCTTAGCAGGTTCCAGCAACGAGAATCACACGAAGCTACAGGGAAAGAGAATCCTCGTCGTTGACGCAGATGAGCAGGTTCGAAACGACGCTCACGCTTTGCTGGAACGCTATGGCTGTACTGTTGAAACAGCCCACGAAGGAGACCAGGCAGTATCGATGGTTCGCAACTGCCTCGATCAACCTTATCACGTGATTATCTCGGACATCAAACTCCCAGATTACTCGGGCTATCAATTGATGCTCCGTTTGCAGAATCTGATGAGTTACGTACCTATCGCACTCATGACGGGATTCGGATACGACCCTGGCCATTCGATCGTTAAAGCTCGGCAGTCTGGCTTGCACCCCAAAGCGATTCTTTACAAGCCGTTTCGATTGGATCAATTGCTGAGTGTGACAGAGACACTGATCGACTATCGCCCTCAAACAACCTCTGAATGATTCTGGCGTTAGCGTGGAATTTGGGCCTTTGATCCTCTTTGTGCTTGTTTCGGTTGCTGCAGTCGGTCACCTTGGTCTTTGGATATGGCTTTACAATCGCATCAATGCAACCGGGTTGAGACGCGTCACCATCAAACGCATTGAAAAGCTGCTGGTCCTCGCATGCGGAATCATCCCCATCACCATCCTTGCTTCTGAGTTCCGATCGATTTGGCTTTTGTTCGAAGGAAACAAGGTAACGCTCCAACCCTACTCTCTCGCCGTTGTTTATTTGATCGTTGTTGTTTTGTTCGCGATTTTGTTTACCCCCTTTTGGATCTTGGATCGCCCCCAGTTTGCTATCGCCGAAAATCGATTCGAACTTTTGGAGTGCGATGACTTAAAACAGCTGCAGCATCCACAAACCAATGCGGATTTGTATGTCCAAGGAAGCCGATTTCGGAAAATGGCAAGGCTACCTGGCAATCAAATTGTTTCGATGCAACGCAATCGAAAGCGTCTGTATATCGAGGACTTGCCAGACGAACTCAAAGGACTGCGCATCGCCCATCTATCGGATATTCACTTGACTGGGCAGTTATCGAATTCGTTTTATCGGCTTGCTATCGATTGGCTTTCAGAACAGTCTCCAGACTTGATCGTCATTGCGGGCGACATCGTTGATTATCAATCGGCGCTAAAGCAGCTGAAGCCAGTCTTGGAGGGCTTTCGGGCTCCATTGGGAATGGCTTTTATCTTGGGGAACCATGACAAACGTTTGGCCGATCCGTTAGACGTCTGCCGGGAGCTTTGCGCGTTAGGCTGGACTGATTTAGGACAATCCGCGATGCATGTGGAGAAAAATGGAACCACGATTGAATTGATAGGAAATGAGTTGCCATGGTTTCAGCGTTATCCGGACGAGACCATTCTCGAAGAAAATCGGTCGACCAAGAGTCCATGGCGTTTAGGGGTTGCGCATACACCGGACCAGTTTGGCTGGGGTGTGGCCAACCGATGCAATTTGCTGCTTTGCGGTCACACCCATGGTGGCCAGATTCGATTGCCAGTTGTGGGCCCCATTATCGCCCCAAGTTGGTATGGATCGCGGTATGCCTCTGGGGTTTTCGCAAAGAGCTCCACGTTGATGCACGTTTCTCGGGGACTTTCGGGGGTCCATCCCTTTCGTTGGGGATGTTTGCCTGAAGTGTCGATTTTGGAGCTAGCCGCAACCAAGCGCAAACCTTGCCTTGGCGGCTAAATTTGCTGATGCCGAACGGGTGGTCTTTCTCGGTTCGATGGTCGTAATCCGCAAAGTACTCACCGTGCCCAATGGTTTAGCGGAAATCCGCATGGTAATCTGAATAAGTTCCTACATTTGGAAGCCTGCAGTTCGATACAAGGTTTGCAGAGCTCTTGCCCACACCAAGAGAGCTGCGTGCCCCCAAAAGTCGTTTGCTGAAAGCGTTTCGGTTTACGGCTTCAACCGTTTTGGTTTTAGAAACTTGAAACAGGGCAACGTACGATGAATGAAGAACAGACTTGGGTCATCCCAACTGGCGATCTTCAGATTGGCACCACGCTCAGCTTCGATCTGACCGACGGTTCCGGGCAGGTGCTCCACAAAGCGGGGCTGCCGATCAATGAGCGTCTAAAAGAACGACTCAAGAAAAAGAACATTCATTCCGTCACGATTCGCGGCGCGGCAAGGTTTGACGAAGGGCAAACGGAGTCTCTGCTTTTGGATTCGTTTCCTCCGCAAACGATATCCGCGATCCAGTCAGCGGTAGAGTCCGCAAAAAACTCGCTTCGCAATTTCGTAGGCTCGCTTGCCACGGATCGAGACGCCAATGTGATGGAGCTTACAGGTAATGTCGGGCAGTTCGTTGAACAAGCGACTCGGGATGTTGCCTCCACACTAGCAGTCATTGCGCTGGCTCCAAAGAAAGCCAACAAAGAGATCGTGGAATTGGTAGCGGAGCGATCCGCGAAGCTCGCGCTGCTAAGTATTGTTACAAGTATTGTCAACTCGGACGAGCCGGAAGAATCTTTGGATATCGGTTTGGCTGCGATTTTGCATGACAGTTCATTGTTGCTCCATCCTGAATGGTTTTCGCTCGCTGTCCATCGAGATAGTTCTTTTCTCAAAGAGTATCAACGACACCCGATAGAGAGCGCGGAGCTCGTGAATGGAACAAAGGGTGTTTCAACCAACGTGATATCGCTCATCACGCAATTGCATGAACAGGCTGATGGTTCAGGTTACCCGAGAGGGTTGAAGCTAGCGAACAGTCTGCCCGGGGCAAGAATACTGAACATTGCGGACGCATATCTTGCCTTGGTTGAACCGTTGACAGGCGTTGGAAGCGCACCATCTGACGTTTTGGCCTACTTGTGCTTCCACGCCTCGAGGGGCAAATTCTGCAAAGAGATGTTGCAAAGAATGATCCAGGGGATGTCCGTTTATCCCGTTGGATCGACCGTCGTCTTGGACAACAACGTGAAGGCGGTTGTTGTCCAAGGCAACGAAGGCAGTCCGCTCAAGCCTGTTGTCCGATTGCTTCAACATGGCAATCTAAGGATCGACCTAAAGGAATCTACCCGAACCATTACAGGTCCATATACTGGCTCGGGTTTGCACAAATGCGAGCGGATTAGAAAATCACAAATGCACGAAGTCCTTTGGCGAACTGACCACTAAGGCATGCGGAGGGTTGAAAACTACCGAAGCTGAATTCGCAAGAATTCAGAGCGAGCTGAATTCTTACGAATTCAGCTACGACTCGCGGCCTTTTCTTCCTGCAACTCGCCTAAGCCCAACACTCGAATCCATTCGACTGCGACTCGTCGGAAGGTGGTGAATCAAGTGGGTTGTGCGCTCCGTTGCTTCCATGTTCGGTAGAGCTGTTCCAGTGCTGCAACAACATCTGAGAGGCGTGCTTGAACGCGCCCGTGTCGTCCGCAAAGCGTTTCGCGTTCCCACCAAGACCGCCAGAGTCGATCCCTGTGACCAACCGAAGTTGCGAGGTCTGTTGATCGGTAGAGCCCCTGAATCCTTTTTTGGGAAATTCATCCCTAGCGACGGGTAGTTGCTGAATGGTTGCTGATGCTGCTGCACTGCTTATGCTCACGGAAACACCTGATTTTCAAGGAGAAACGTTAGGCAATCAGAAGGTGACTACAATCATAAACCTATGTCGAAAAAGTCCAGAAGGCAAAAAGTTTTTGCGATTTTATTGGTTGGAGAAATTCGTTTAACAGTCAGCCGTAGGCGTACTTTTTAGATGCCGAGCACACCTTCGGCTGACTGTTAAACGATAATGGGCCGGCATTGCACAACTCGACTTTGCACTACACGACGTTGTTCATTGTGTACTGAACAGCCTTGTCGCTAATGTCTTTCCGACACCAAGCGCCTGGCCATCGAATGGCTTGCACAGCGGTATACGCTTGAAGCTTCGCGTCCGCTAAGCTCGAGCCCAACGCAGTGACGCCAAGCACCCGACCGCCATTGGTGACGACTTGGCCATCGACCAGTGTAGTCCCTGCATGAAACACCTTGACGTCAGGCATCTGTGCAGCAATGTCGAGTCCTCGAATTGGTCGTCCATTTTCGTATTCACCCGGATACCCTTGACTGGCCATCACGACACAAATAGCAGGTCGAGGATCCCAAACAGGAGGATCGATCTCATTAAGCCGTCCATCCACGGTTGCTTCCAAGATATCTAGCAAATCGCTTTGCAGTCGCATCAGCAACGGTTGGCACTCTGGGTCTCCGAATCGGACATTGTATTCCAATACCTTGGGGCCCGTTTGCGTAAGCATCAAGCCAGCGTAGAGAACACCTCGGAATGGCTTGCGGTTGCGCTTCATTGTATGAATGGACGGAACAAGAATCTGATCTTCGATCGTTTCGATAAGTTCTTGAGTGATCACAGGTGTAGGGGAGTATGCGCCCATGCCACCTGTGTTTGGGCCGGTGTCTCCGTCGTACGCAGCTTTGTGATCTTGAGCGGGTGGCAACGTGAGAATCGTTTTGCCGTCGGTAATGGCCAGAACGCTAACCTCGGGGCCTTCGAGTCGTTCCTCGATGACCATTTGAGCTCCCGCTTTGCCGAATTCATTTTTTCGCCCGATTCGATCAATCGCATCGAGCGCATCTTCTCGTCGAGAGCAAACAATAACCCCTTTTCCGCTCGCAAGCCCGTCGGCTTTCACCACCAGTGGCGTCTTTTCTTTCTCATTGGGGTAGCGAGCTTTGACGTATCGCATCGCGCTGTCCGCATCGCGGAACACTTGATAATCAGCCGTGGGTACGTCGGCCTGCCTGAGCAACAGTTTGCAGAAAATTTTGCTTCCCTCAAGCTGGGCAGCAGCTTTGCTCGGCCCAAAGGCGCGAATCTTTTCTTTGGCCAATGCATCGACCAACCCCAGGGTCAGGGGGACTTCCGGTCCAACGACGACGAGGTCGACTTTTTGTTTCTTGGCAAACGCAACTAATCCAGCGATATCATCTACCGCAATGGGCACATTCTCGCCCTCTTGAGCGGTTCCAGCATTCCCAGGTGCAATCCATAGCTGCGTGAGCCTCGGACTTTGACGAATTTTCCAGGCCAAAGCATGTTCTCGACCGCCGCTACCTACAACCAATACCTTCATTTTGTATTCCAAAGCCCTAGCAGAACAACACTTTCAAAGCTGCTAGTCTAGTCGCAATTCCTGTTTTCTACGAGGCGAAAAACGCAGGAGACTCCTTGCTGAGAGCGGCAGCAAAAAACACACCATCATTCGTAGCTGGATTCGCCAGAATTCAGCAAGTTCTGAATTCTGGCGAATCCATCTACGATAGTTCTCATTCCGCCGCTCGCCTTCGGGGTAGTGGTGGAGAAAAAGCTACTTGGCGATGAGTGAATGTTCCAACGCCCAATTTCGTATCGCCTTGAGCGCGTCTACCGAAACCGTCTCGTCAATCCCGTCGTACTCCTCCGGCAATCCGGTCTCGCACTTCTGCATGAGATGGTTCAAGCCTGGCAAGACCAGCAACTGCGCATCCAAGCTCGGGTTTCTCGCGATGGCAAGTTTCAGCTTGGCGATGTTGAGTTCAGGAAGCACTTGGACGTCGTTGCTACCCCACATCGCTAACGTTGGGCAACGCAACAACATCCAATTTGGCGATGGGTCATATTTGAGAAAGAATTTGTACCAAGGCATTCGAAGCTGCTGCAACTGGCCTTCAATCTGCGTTGTCAATTCCCTGCGAGCTTGATCGAGATCGATATTCGGGTCCTGTCCCTTGGCAATCGATTTAATGCTATCCCAGCTTTGCTTCACCGCGTTTTGGATATCAAGGCTCAATTTGGAATCATCGGTAAAATATCCGCTCGCGAGGTCCTGCAATTTACTTTGCAATCCCATGGTGGCTTTGCGGTCGGATTCGGACATTCCTTGCAACTCGGCCATTCGGTCGATTTGAGATTTCAAGATTTCGGAGCCTGTAATTCCGGGCGGTGCAATGAGGATCAAGAATGCGATTCCAGGCTCCCAAACCGCTGCAATCGGCCCGACGAGCCCACCCTCGCTATGCCCCAGAATACCGATCTTTGCGGAGTCAATCTCCGGAATTGTTTTTGCGTGAGCCCAAACCTCTAACGCGTCTTTGGCAAAGTCTTCCGATGTAGCGTTCAAGAAGTCGCCAGTACTTTCTCCAACACCGCGATCATCATAGCGGAGTGATGCGATGCCATTTTTTGCCAAGTCATGAGCAATCACTTCAAATGGCTTGTGTCGACCGATTGTTTCATTTCTGTCTTGTGGGCCACTGCCGGAGACCATGACGACTGCAGCGAACTTACGATGCTCGGTGCCTTCTTTCCGTTTAGGAATCGTTATCGTTCCGGATAGGGTAATACCCTTGTTCGCGGCCGTAGGCTCTTTGCCTGGCCTTGGCTTGAAGCTTCCAAAGTTGACTTGGAATGGTGTCTCATCGTAGAACTCCGTTGAAACGGTTTTCGCCGTTTTGGCTGGCGAGACAGTTTCGTCCCTTGAGAGAAGCGGACTGTCCGGCTCTAGAACCTTCGGGCTAGGTTTCTCTGTCGATGCAGGTGCCTGACGCATTTTCCCGGTTTGTTTTGGGTCGCTATTGGCATTCTCATTCGACTGCCGTTTCATGACGAGTTGGAGAGGCAAGGGGCCTTGCAAAAAACGCCCCTCAATCTCAGTACCACTTGCATTCATCGTCCCTACAAATTTTGCTTGGATGCTCTTCATGTCGAAGGAATGTGTTTCTCCGTCCACAGTTGCTTCGACTGGAATTCCATTTGCATTCTGTGTCAACGAATCAAAGAGCACTCGCGGCTTGTCGGCAGCCGCAAAAGGGGGCTTTGAATAAACGCGTATTCGAAAATCCATCTTGCGAACCACAAGATCGAGAGTGCCCAACCAAACCTCGTCGGCTCCAAGATCTCGCGGCGTTTCCGTTGGCAAACTGTCAATCTTCTTAATGGACAAAGGAAGCTTTGCTCCGCTTTGTTCCAACTCACCATCAACCTGGAGTGGGGAAACTTGTTTTCCAGTGTAAGTCGCTGTGCGCTTGGGAGCCGCAGGATTCTCAACCGTAAAATGCCAACCAGCAGTCGCATCGATTTGGAGATCGGAAAGAGGCAGCGAATCTGGCGTCTGATCAGGACTCACAACGGAACCGGAGCTCTCCTTACCCGAAGGCCCACGTTCCACTCGTAAAATGGTTCGTAAGTGCTGTTTCGGGGTCTCAAGCCAACCAAACCAG
>CANHVO010000225.1 GCA_947463915.1 Planctomycetaceae bacterium | reverse complement strand
GGGGTGACCATGTCCGGCGCGTAGCCGGAAGCGACAACGCGAATTTTAAAAAACTCGCTCTGGCGAACATGGTCATACACGTTTTTGCAAATGAATGTCAGCCTCTCCGCGAAGGTAGCGTGCGGCAAGGACGGTTATCTATCAGCAACACAAAACTGCCTACGTAATTAACAAAAATTTTCTAATCGTCCCAAGTTTGCAGCTTTGAGACCAAACCCTTCATTTGCTCCCGTCGTTTCTCAAAAAGCGCGAACATCGTAAGAATCAAAATCCCCATCACGATTCCGCTTACATACCACACCCATGTCTGCGCCAAATCCACCGCGGCGTGCCAAATCACGGTAAACATGGCCACACACAAAAACATCAATCCAAGCCAAAGCATAGCCCGAATCCGCAACGCAATCCCAGCAAAAATTCCACCGATGGAGAGACCAGCCAAAACAATCGGAAGCCACGGTGCGGCCGATATCCCCTGAATGAACACTTCTGCTGTCGATGCAACGTAAATACTACCCGTCGCAATGTATCTGCCAGCGGCCACCTGCTCCCTAGGCAAACGCTCACGGAGGACCTGAAGAATGACGAGAATACAAATCGCCGGAGGAATGACCCACAATTGCGGATGATCCACAAAACGGAAATCCGTGCTGTGCAACGCATACCAAAGAGCACCATTGCCTGTGACGACACTCGCGCCCCAATACAGAATCGATTTGCGAAGGTACCCAAACGAAGCATAAGCGATCGACGCACACAACAAAGAAACGCCATAATCAATCTGCGATGGAACAAGCCAATGGGTTAGCAATGGCAATATCGGTAATACCATACCGGACCTCTCCAGCGGTTCAGACAGCACACGGAACTTCGTCCGCTTGGACCATTCCGAGACCCCTAAACCGACAAACGCTAGGCCAATAATCAATAGTGGCCAGATGGCTTGGACCCATCCCCCGAACAACCACGGCATCGTCAGCCGCATGTGGATCACCAACAAGACCAAAAGCGCCTCGCTCACATAAACGTACGCTGTTCTGCCTCTTTCCGTCAAGCCGAACGGATCGCGTCCAGGGATCACGGCTGCGGCTAAGCTCGCTGCAATCGATGCAATCAATGCAAGGAGGATGCAGACAATTGCAGCAAACGACATTTTGACATGTAACGCTTCGTATCCCAGTGACCATTCCGAAAGCAACACTACGCTGACACCCAGGGCTGCTGTACCCAACAAGTGCGGCATCAGCGACAGTGCAGCGTCACACCACCGTTCCGACAGCCCGATCCACTTGATCAATGCATAGCCATAGACCATTCCCATCAGTGCCGTGCTTAGGCTCGCATACGATAGTCGATTGAGAATGCTGATGTTCTCAATCGAATCAAAATGCCATCCCAAAGCTACTGCCGCGAAAACACCAAATACCAAAGCAATAGAACGCAAGATTCGGGAACCGTCATCGACAGCAATGCCATCCGCGACTTTCATTCGATTGTCTTTGTATCTCGCAAGCAACCCGACTGCGAACGCCACCGCCATGATCGCTTGCGAGGAAGCAAGGCGAAGGGGTTGCGATTCACATAAAAACTGAGCCGCGATCGCCAGCCCAACAACCCCAAATGCCAATAGCGTATTTGCGACAATGACCACCATTGAGCTTCTACCAGTCGCAAGAACAGGCAGTAGCTTCGTTCGGTTGATATCGTCCCGGATCCGGTTACTCGCTCGCCACACAAAGCTACTTGCAAGGCAGAATGCAGCAAATCCCAACGTGGAAATCCAATGCAATTCCTTGGGGGCTGCATGCACAAATTGGAAGAACAAGATGACAGAACACAAAGCGCTCACGTAAACCATGAGATCAGTCACCTTGGTCGGTCGCGTCCAATATCGGGCGATACTGCCTACCAAAGCGATTAGAATGGTAAACGCGTAGTACCAGGCCGAGAAAGGCTCCAGCAATGTGTTGAGACTAACCAAATACCAGGCGGAACTCATCACGGCTAACAAGCAAATGGCTGCTCCATGCAGGAACCGCATGTACATTGCAAATCCTGCAAGCGAACAGAAGAAACTCATCAAGACGGCAGTACTGATTTGCAGCAGCAGCGTATTTATGATGTGGTTCGTTGGGGTCGCGCCGCCCCAAGCGGACGACGTATGAACAAGTGTCGCAGTCTGTGCTGCTAAGATCGCACCAACTGCAAATCGAAAACGTCCGGTTCTCCACCCGATAATCGACGATATCGCCGAAACAGCGAAGAGAATACTCGTTGCAAGCAATTCGCTGTTACCTATGGGTAGCAAACGAAGAGCCAGAAAGAAGCTTTGCACCAATGGTAACGACATGGCAATGCGTTCGCCCATTGTGCCAATCAAACGACCTTCCATCGCCTTCGCAGGTTTCGCAACCAGCCACGCCATGATCGCTCCACAGACGAGCAGTACGATGCACGGTAACTCGATCGCGAGCGTTGCATTGCTGGCGACACCAGCAAGACAACCTGACGTCATAAAGGACACGGCGACAAACCACCAATGCCACATCGTTTCTTTGGTCGCGGACCAGTTTGCCGCACAAGCAACTCCTACAGAAACGACGCCAAGCAACGCGAATATTTCGAGTCGATTCAAAATTGTCCCACTAACAAAAATTAAGATTGCTGTCAGGCATACGCTTGCGCCCAAAAAGCCGTTCGCGATTTGCAGTAAATTGCCCCGCCATAGTTTTCTCCCCACTTCTAAGTCTGCGCTTGCTGCAAGTCGAGACAACCAGCCCAACTGCTTCTTTTGAGAGTACCAATTCCAAACCCAAGCAAATCCTCCGCTGATAATGGTCAACGTAGCCAGCAAACCGACCCAAGCTGTCGGCTTTAGCCCTTCGGACTTGAAAGTCAACATAAACCCAGCCAGCCCGGACAAGAGTAAAACGAGGCATGACGCAAACGCCATCACAGGGCTGCGTCGAACGATGGAGTTTGCGATAAGTCCGATCGCAAAAATTGAAATCGGAATCGTGTAGGACGAAGCCAAGCCTATGCGAATAAAGATGCTATTCCCGTTTGGACCAGTAAAAGGATGTGCGACCAAAGCCAAAACAATTTGCAATACAAACCAAGCTAAAAACGGAGCAACCAGCATGACCGTGGCTGTGATGCCATATTTCCCTGCTCCTGATTTGACTGACGCTCGACTCGTGAGCAGAAATACAGCCCCACCGCAAAGCGCAAGGGCACCAGTGCAGAGCCAAACTATTGCCCCTCTGGCATCGAACATAAAGTGAGGTACCGTCCCGGCAACCACGACGATTCCCAACAAGATTAGCGGTATTAGCAGACTTACAGCGAGAGTTGCAAAGTAAGAATCAAAGCGCGTCGCAAGACTCTTTGCCGTCGAAGTCTCTTGGCTTGCTCGAACCACATACCAACCGCAAAGAACCAAGCATCCAATCCCAAATGCAAGGCTTGTCGTCCATCTCAGGGCCGACGCCACGGCAATATCCGACTCCCAACGAGACGCCAGTGGTATCGCGATCGATAGAACGCAAAGGATCAGCCCACACGTCTTAATCCGACTGGGCTGGCTCCAATTGGCTACCACCAGACTAAAGCACAAGGTGCACCAAAGCCAAAACATTCGCGGCATGCCAGCGAAGCCGCTTGCGACGCTCTCTGAATTCCAACCCGCAGCCCAATGCGGCATTTTCGCAAATTCAAGAGCCTCAATATCCGGCACCAATCGCGTTACTGTTTCTCCTGCAACTTCAAATTGGACGGACTGAGTGCCGGTTAGTCCATCTCGCGGCATCAACTCCTGTACGCTTCCGGGTACGGCACCATAGTATGCTAAACAAACGAAACCAATTACCGCAAGCATCGAAAGCCAAGGTGAAATCGAATAATCATTCAAAGCGATGAACCGTTGTCGCATTTTCTTAATGCGCGAAGGCGAATCTGCTACCGTTTGCAATTGGCTTTCCATGCGTTCAACTGCCGCCACTACAAGCAAGCCCAGCGACGCGAAAGTCGCTATCCACGCAATATCCAATTGAATCGAAAAGGGATGGACAAAGCCGTATGGATTGTGCTCATACCAACTTTGGGTCTTGGCATAATGATGAACCCAAACCAGCCCGGCGGTCATCCCGATGAGTTGCGCAACGGACCAATAAACCGCTTTTGACTCCATCCAGGACAACGCAGCCCAAATCGCTGCCAACAGAACGATTTCCATCACGCCGATCAGAAGTACCTCAGGACGTGCAACTCCCGACTCGCTCATCGCAAGCCACAAAAGAGCAATCACAAGGTCCAAAATCGCGATCCCACGATACCAAGCTGCCAACGGCTGGTGTGCAGTCTTTTGTTGGTGTCTTGAATCGCCGAGCACCGACTTGCGAGCGGAGTGTGCAACAATCAGAATCAAGGCTGCGGCGGTAAGCGACCAATACGTCGACGCCAGTATCCCCGCTTCTTGCAACCACCCAAACGCGATCCCTTGGAAGCATGCAGCAATAACGAAGGCGCCCGCAAAAGCATCGAGAGCCTTTATTTGCCTCATGGAAGACACGGCGATCATTACGATCGCGTAGATTAAGTAGATCAGTGAAACGCTTGTTGCATATTCGTATCGTCCGAATCCAAAAACGGTCAGGATGATCGTACCGACGATGCCGTTAAGAGCACCCGATTTGAGTGCGACCAAACCATTCTCAGCTCGATTCAGTTTAAACAATATGATAGAAAGTGCCAAGCAGATTGCACTCCAGGCCACGAGAACGAAGCCCGTGTCCGCGGATGCAAGTCCTCGCAACATAGGCTGCCAGTTGTCGTTGAGCAAAGCCGTATGTCCACGAGCCACATGCCATCCGATAACCGCAATGCAACCACCAATCATGTACCATACGAATCCCAGCTTGGGTGCGTGGAACTCCTTGGCAACCAGGGCAACTAGCACCCCAATGCCAATCAAGCTAGCGACCATCAACAGCGGCATTGGCCACGCAAGCACCACACCGAAACAGGCAAAACCAATCGCGAAGGAACCTAGCAGAATCGACGCGAGCAACAGTTGCGATTTTTGCGGTGCTCGAAGTCCGATCGAGATGGAATAGATCAGCGACGGAATGGCCGCAAGCCAAAACAATGGGCTGAGATAATGAATGGATTGAAGAGGTGTTCGACTACACCCCAGGAGTAATCCGAAGGCAATGAGAAAGCCAAACGAGCCTAATCCCAGTAGCCGAAACAACGCGTTGGTCTCAGACCTGTCCGGATGGAACAAGGATCGCTTGCCTATCAACATGCAGCAAACGTAAAAACCGACCAATGCTCCTGCACAAGCCGCAAGAATCTGGGTACCAGAATCCGCATCGACCAGTCGGCGGACTAGCAAGTTTGCAATGGCAAATCCGACTGCGGTTGCAGTGGTGATGGCTTCGCATTTTGGCGTGACTACCTTGGCCGCAAACCACGCGAGACAACCAAGCAACCCGAGCGAGAGGCACTCGCCAATGACAGTCCACCAATCCCACGGTGCCCCAAGAGTGAAAATTGCGAATGCTAAAAAGTTCAATGGCAACAACAGCAATCCGATCATCAATATCCCGCGGCTTGTGGTCGGTAGCTTCCATCGATGGCAAGCGTTCAGCCCTAGCCCCAGGATTGCTGCATTGATGCCGGTGAAGATCGAGAACTTGAGCCAGGGCCTTGACGCAATGTGCTCCCAGAAACTGAGAACGAGGGCCGTCGAACAGCAGAGAATAAGCAGGCCACCTGCAAGCTCGCCCCACTGAATGTTCTTTTCTTCCATGAAGGCATTGAGCCATTTACCCCAAGTCTGCTTGATCTGAGCCATTCGCGGTTCAGCAGGTTTTGACGCGATGTATTCGCGATCGAGCGCGTGCGGTTGTGGGGGCGGTTGCGAAACCGCAGGGCCAAGGACTGGAGGGGCCCCGGAAGCCGACGAGTTGATTGAGCTGACCCGTGACAAATCAGGAATTGACACCAGCGGAGTGGCATTTGGATTGACAAGGTTTGGCACCAGCTCAGCATCGACAAACGTTGGCTGATCAACTGTCGTTGCGGCTAAGGTCGCTTGATTGACCGTGCCCCCTGTTGCGCCCACATTCGCGGGCAGATCATTCCTGGTTGGAGTTGAACTCGCTTTTGGAAGCGGGACTGTTACCGGTTGTAACGGCAGTGTTGGCATTGCAGAACTGGTCCTCGCTTCACCCGAGGAAGACTGATCAAGTTGCTGAAGTGCCGCTGTCCCTCGGTCGAGCGATTCTTTATCGATTATGCCTCGTTCGTATGCAGCGTTCAGTGCAAATTGGCAAACGCGCGTCGCTGCGGCGCGACTGACCGGTCGGCTTGTCCAGCCACACTTGCGGCAAGCTTTATCGGATCCGGATAGTTGCTCTTTGCAGTCAGGGCAAGACCGATTCTTGAAGCCACTTAGGAGCGACGCGCACAGTACCCAAATACCATGGCCAGTTGCAGCCCATACGAGCAGGAAGATCAAAAAGCCAAACAGGACGAAAAGGAGTTGACTCATTGTCAACCTCGCGATTTGGACAGAGACAGGTGCGAACAGAAAACGATCAAATTTGCCCTCCGCTTAGGAGAATAGATGGAAATTCCACAAAGAGGGCGAACAAACCTATCAATTTGGACGTTTGAGCTAAATGTAAGGGTTAAACTGAGTCTTTCGTCTACGTTGATGTACGTAAGGTTGGTGAACCGGCTTCAGCCGGAATGGCGTTGAATTAAGCCAGTACTCGCAGCGGAAATTGTAAAACATCCTGGAGTTCGAGGCACTACAGGAACTCTTGCGAAATTCCACTACTTGCTATCTCAATGCCATTCGGTTTCAGCCGGCCAATGCATGCATTGCAAACAGGAAAGGGAGCATCCAATTGAAACCTTTACGGACCGCTAGTTGCTTTCTCATTGCCATATCCCTGATCCTCTTCGTTCTTGTTCGTCAGAGTTCAATCAGTTTGCCTGCAAGCATTAAACATCGAACCATCGCGGTCGATGGAATCGAGCGTTCCTATCGGATAGTCATCCCGGACAAAAAAACTACAGGCACGCGCCGTCCGCTCCTCGTCGCTTTGCACGGGGCCCTGGATACGACAGATGAGATGGCCGCTTACACACAGTTAGATCGATTGGCTGTTGAAAAGAACTTTCTGTTGGTTTATCCGCAGGGCAAAAACTTGAATTGGCATCCATTGATTCCACATGACAACCCTGACGTCGCGGCGGCCGATATTCTGTTCATCGATCGTCTGTGTGATGATCTTACCGAAACGCTAGAAGCGGATCCCAAACGGATTTACGTCGCAGGCGTTTCGATGGGGGGAGCGATGTGCACATTGTTGTTAGTTCGGCGAAGCGAGCGGTTTGCGGGAGCCGTTTGCAATTGTGGATGGCTTCCTGATCCACTTGGCAAAGAACCATTCAACACCAAAAACAAGTGCCCGATCTTGTTCTATAGTGGGACCGAAGACCGGCAAGTCAGCTCTCAGCAAGTTCAAGACGCACGCGAGGCTTTTGAAAAGGCGGGCCACCCAACACAACTGCGAACGATTCAAGGCTTCGGGCACGGATGGGCCGTAAAACACGGAATCAACGAAGAAATATGGACCTTTCTTTCACCCTGCCATTTGCCTTGAGGGCCATTTGCCTTGAGGTGAGCGGCATGTGGAAAACTACCGTAGCTGGATTCGCCAGAATTCAGAACGCATTACCGTAGCTGGATTCGCCAGAATTCAGAACGCATTACCGTAGCTGGATTCGCCAGAGTTCAGAACGCATTACCGTAGCTGGATTCGCCAGAATTCAGAACGCACTGAATTCTTGCGAATCCAGCTACGAATCGTGAAATGTTCGCTCCCGCCGCTCTCCTAAACACCCGACGCATCAGGACGTAGATGCGTTCCATGGTTGATCGAATGGAACTCTCTGTGTAAAGTCACTCGACGTTTGATTCAAACCTGTTCCACCTACTTCGAAGGAGTACCGTTTCATGTCACCTCAGGAAAAAGCACTCGCCTTAAAAATTCCGTTTGCCAAACAAGAACCGGGCTACTTGGCCATGGTTGCCAAAACAGGCAATTTGCTTTTCACGTCTGGCCATGTAAGCGACATCAAGGGTAAGCTTGGTGCAGGGCTCTCCGTTGACCAAGGTAGATCAGCCGCGAGGGAATGCGCTGTTAAGATTCTCAATTCCGTTTGGAACGCTCACGGTACACTCGATGGTTTGCGTGTTGTAAAACTTCTGGGGTGCGTCAACTCCACGCTCGAATTTGATGAACAGCATCTGGTGATCAACGGATGTAGCGATCTTCTGCACGAAATCTTCGGTAAGACGGGCGATGGCTATCACGCTCGAAGCGCTTTAGGCTTTGCACAAATCCCGACCAACTCGGCCGTCGAGGTAGAAGCTATCTTCGAAATCAAGACCTAACTTGATCGCGAATCGTCGCTCGAATTACTTCAAATGTGTTTTGAACCAATCCCACACGATGGGATATTGATCCATGATACCAGGCCATGCGCTATGGCCTCCGCCGGGTTGCACAACCAACTTAATTGTCAACCCCATCGCTTCGTACTTGGCTTTCATGACGTTGGACTGTTGAATTGGTACCGTCTTGTCTGCATCGCCGTGAATGAGCAGTAGCGGGGGCGAGTCCTTGCTAACGAGCTCGATTGGAGAAATCGCACGCAACTGTGACTCAAGATCCTTGATCTCTCCGAACATTCGTTCGAACAGATCGGGCCGAACGATAGATAACAGCGCATATCCCTTTGGTCCGTTCCAATTGACCATGTCGGTGGGTGGGAACCAAGCGACAACAGCTTGGGTACGGCTGCTCACTCGTTCTAATGGATCCGCTGCGGCAGGATTTCCGTCGTCCCCTTTCATCGCAGCCATCAACGACAAGTGACCACCTGACGATCCGCTTGTGATCCCAAGATGCAATGGATCGACATGGTATCGTTCCGCATTCGCACGAACGAATCGAATAGATCTCAATATGTCGGCGGGCATTTCTGGAACCATATACTTAGGACTGCTACCGTGCCTGACAACAAAAAGAGTGAATCCCCCCTTCAATAGTCCTTGCATCCAGTGGTCGTATTTCCGGCGTTTGTCCTCCTCTCCCGGCACGTCTGATTTCTTCGAGATCCAGCTGCCGCTTGATACAAGGATGAGTCCGATTCCATTG
Source organism: Planctomycetaceae bacterium (assembly GCA_947463915.1). Lineage (GTDB taxonomy): Bacteria > Planctomycetota > Planctomycetia > Pirellulales > Pirellulaceae > JBKCUI01. The sequence continues at coordinate 2,152 of CANHVO010000225.1, read as the reverse complement.
CGATCCGATTTCGGTTCGATGACATCGAGAGTTAACGCGAGACCGTCTTTATGACCATAGACCACATCTTCGATCGCATCATACGGGATAAAACCGTCGTCGGAGCGTCCGACCATAGCCAAGGAGGCGGCAAAAAAGCAGACATAGACTCCTAGACGCAATACGCGAACCATAATAATCCCTTGGGATGAGGACGCTTAAAAGGTATTTACAACGGCCGAACGCTTGTTGGACATGTTGGTTGACAAAGTATAGTGATGATAGTGCATCGCGCACTTGATCACGTAGACAAATAACACAGACGGATCCCGATTGACTCGCAACAAACGGAAAATGCGCTTTCGATACTCTTTTCGAAGGGAACGCTGCGGAATGGACCACATCATTCGAGCCAAGAGTCCAAACGCCAAGATTCCAAAGCGGGCTTGCTCTAGTCTTCCCACCCAAGGACGTTTCTTCCAATACTTCGCTCGGGCTTGCCCGAAACGAAACCGACCGGTGATAAATAGCGATTCAAGTCGGTTGAAGTATCGCTCGGGATCATACAGCTTTTGCATGACATTTAAGTAGCCATCGCGCAAGGATTCGCGACTTAGCTGGAGCGGGATGACATTGGTACCAAACTCCGACTTGTCGTTTTCGTCCAGCCGGCCCTCTGACTTGAGACGTGCGTGGAGTGGCGTCTTCGGGATGGCGTGCAACATGCCGAGCATCGCATGAAGGATCCGTGCGTCTTGCAAAAATTCGAGCTGGGCATCAAAAATTGTAGCGTCATCGCTATCGAAACCCACGATCATCCCACACCAAACATCCATGCCTGCGTCTTGGACGCGATGGATCTTTTCGATCAAGGTGCCAGTACTACGGACGTTTTGAATCTTTTTGGTTTCGCGCAACGAAGCTTCATTGGGACTTTCGATTCCGATGAAGACGGTTTGAATGTTGCAGTCAACCATCAATTGCATCAAATCCTCATCGTCCGCAAGATCGAGCGACGCTTCGGTGAAAAACGTCAACGGATAGCCCTTTGCAGATTGCCACTCCGCAACATCTTGAAGCACCTTCTTTATTTGTGCTTTGTTGCCAATCAAATTGTCGTCCACGATGAACGCGATCCGCAGATTGTTAGCCAGCAGCTGTTCGAGCTCCACCAGAATCTGTGACGAGGACTTGATTCGAGGTCGACGACCGAAGGTGACAATGATGTCGCAAAATTCGCATTGGAATGGACACCCACGTGAAAACTGGACGCTACCGAATAAGTACCGCTCAGTCTTGATCAGATCGTATCGAGGCGCTGGAACTTGGAGCATGTCCGTTTTGTTGGTTTGCTCGTACCGTTTGTGCCAATTTCCTGATTGGAAATCGGTCAGAAACTGAGGCCAAGTCTCCTCGGCTTCACCGACGAAGATAACCTCGGCAAGGTTGCCGAAGTATTCCTCGCTCACCGTCACCCAAGGTCCGCCAACCACCGCGAAGATGCCTCGTTTTCGCAGTTCTTGAAGAATCTCCATCATGCGTTCCCGCTGGACACTCATTCCAGTCAAACCAACGATGTCGGCTCGCTCCAACCGAGCATAATCGATCTCCTCGACGTTTTCATCGACGAGAGTTACCTGATGCTCCGGAGGAGTCAAAGCAGCTAACAATGGCAGACAAGCAACGGGCAGGTTGGCCTTTTTGCCCAAAAGCGGCAACGCATGCTCAAGCCCCCAATAGCTGACTTCAAATTTGGGATTGATGATTACGATGTCGAGCATACGTCACGTCGGGATAGGCGCGTTATGGGCTGGATCTAGCCGGTGCTCATCATTGTAACGCAAAGGTGCGCCTACAATAGTTTTGCAAGAGGAGCCGCGGCATAAAAATACCTTAACACGACGCGCAAGCTAGTGAATGTGCTTAGGCGAGCGGCAGGACAAAATGCGCCACGAATCGTAGCTGGATTCGCCAGAATTCAGTGTGTTCCGAATTCTGGCGAATCCGGCTTCGGGATTTTTCGTTCCGCCGATCGCCTTAACACGACGCGCAAGCTAGTGAATGTGCTTAGGCGAGCGGCAGGACAAAATGCGCCACGAATCGTAGCTGGATTCGCCAGAATTCAGTGTGTTCCGAATTCTGGCGAATCCGGCTACGGGATTTTTCATTCCGC
>CANHVO010000224.1 GCA_947463915.1 Planctomycetaceae bacterium | reverse complement strand
GGTCACAGACAGCTTCAATTACAAGGCTCGGGATGTCAACGGCGGTTTGAGCAACACAGCGAGTTTGGTGATCACGTTGACGGGTGAGAACGATACACCAGTAGCGGCCAACGATGCTGGTGCGACGACTGAACTCGCGACCATAACGGGCGCGTTATTGAGCAATGATGCTGATCCAGACACAGGTGAAACGGCGACTTTGGTGGTTGAGGCACCAGGCACTTTCACGACCGTCAACGGCACGTTGACCTTGGCTGCTAACGGAACGTATAGCTACACAGCCAGTGCGAACCAACTGACGGTTGGACAGCAAGTAACCGATAGCTTTGCCTACAAGGCTCGGGACGTAAATGGAGCGTTGAGCAATGTTGCCACCTTGGTCATCACGATCACGGGTGAGAATGATGTTCCGGTTGCAGCCAACGATGCTGCTGCGACGACAGAACTCGGTACAACAACCGGTTCGGGTTCGGTGCTTGGCAATGATACCGACGCAGATACGGGTGAAACCGCGACGTTGGTTGTGGATGCACCAGGTACATTTGTCGGCACCTATGGCACTTTGGTGCTCGCTGCCAATGGAACGTTTAGCTATACCGCCAATGCGAATCAGTTGGTGGTTGGTCAGACGGTAACCGACAGCTTCAATTACAAGGCACGGGATGTAAACGGCGGCTTGAGCAATACCGCGAGCTTGGTGATCACACTCACGGGTGAGAACGATGCACCAACAGCGGCCAACGATGCTGCTTCTACGACGGAGACTGGTACGACAACCGGTTCCGGTTCTGTACTCAGCAACGACACCGATCCAGATACGGGTGAGTCAGCGACTTTGGTCGTAAACGCACCGGGTACATTTGTCGGGACCTTTGGCACGCTGACGCTCGCTGCCAATGGGACGTTTAGTTATGTCGCCAATTCGAATCAACTTGCGGTTGGTCAATCGGTTACCGATAGTTTCGCGTACCAAGCTCGGGACGTGAACGGAGCTTTGAGCAATACCGCAACCTTGGTGCTTACGATTACGGGCGAGAACGATGCACCAGTTGCTGTGGATGATGTAGCAGCTACGACAGAGACAGGCACAACAACTGGTTCGGGGTCGGTGCTTAGCAATGACACCGACGCAGATACGGGTGAAACTGCGACGTTAGTTGTGGATGCACCAGGTACATTTGTCGGTACCTATGGCACGTTGGTGCTCGCTGCGAACGGAACGTTTAGTTACGTTGCTAATGCGAATCAACTCGCGGCTGGTCAGACGGTAACGGATAGCTTTACGTACAAAGCAAAGGACGTAAACGGCGGATTGAGCAATACAGCGAGCTTGGTGGTTACGGTTACTGGCGAGAATGATGCTCCAACGGCAGTCGTTTTCTCACTGCCCGCTAGTGTAAATGAAGGCGCTGTAGCTGCAGCAACGATCACGAGTGTGAGCGATGCCGATGTTGGAGATACCTTCACGTACAACTACGTCCTTAAGAAGAATGGAGTGGCGGTTCAGACGTCTGGATTCGTTTCTGCTGCAACCTTTAACTTGACACCTGAAGATGGAGGGCCAGGCAATGTTTGGACCGTTGAGGTCCAAGCAAAGGATGCGGCTGGTGCTGTTTCGCCGATTAGCTCTCAAACCCTGACGGTAAACAACTTGCCGCCAGTTTTGACTCGGGCTAATGCTTCGCTGACTGGCAATGTGGGCTCTACGTTTACCAACACCGGAACTTATGCAGACGTACCTGCGGATACCGTGACGATGTCGGCTGATGTTGGAACGATTGTCAACAATGGAAACGGAACATGGTCGTGGTCCATTGTGCCTGCGACGCCAGTTTCCAATCAAGTTGTGACCATTACAGGTACCGACGAAGACGGCGGAAGTTCATCGGTGACGTTTACGTTTACAGCAACTGCCGCGACGATTGCAACTCGAGGAGTTAGGTACTTGGGTGCCACCGGGGGTAGTGCATCGACATCGCTAGCGACGGACAAGACAGCATTGTTGCCGGGCCAGAGTTCGACGTTTGCTAACTACACGAGTTACAGTCTTGGTTTGAACGGCGTTGTGGTCGACATAGCTGGTTTGCCTAGCGGAACCACGAACGCACAGATGTTGGCCAGTCTTCAATTTGCCCAATGGAACGGGATTGGAACAGTCAATTTTGCTGCGTTACCTGGTGCCGCCATTCCAACGGCGACGATTCTTGCCGGAGGCGGGGCAGGTGGTTCAGCACGGGTAACAATAGCGTTCCCTGACAACACGGTGCAAAATACATGGCTTCAGGTGACTGTCCTTGCAAATGCAGCGACAGGACTTTCGGCGAATGATGTGTTTTACTTTGGTAATGCTATTGGTGATGTCGGCGTGGGCAACACGACAGGTGCGACAGGACGTATTCGAGTCAACGCAACGGACACGGGTGCCGTGAGAACCAATCAATCGACGTTGCCTAACAGCGCACCAGTGACCAATATCTATGACATCAATCGAGACGGTCGGGTAAACGCCACAGACACGGGTCTTGTTCGCTCCAACCAACAAACTCTGGGAATCGTAGCTCCAATCACTGCCCCATCAGCCCGGGCTGCTGGTTCGAATTTTGGTGGTGGAAACGCAGCTGGACGGGGAGTGGTTGGCGGTGCAGTGCCGTTTGAGGGAAAAATTGGGAAAAATGTTTCCCAAAATGATTTGGAATCGGCAAATATCGCTTTTATTCCGAGTCCAGAGCAAATAGGATCTGGAAAAGATCAGTCTACGCTCCCAACCAATGAAAATTCCACCGAACGTACATCGGTTGAGATTGATAAGTCGATTGTAGAAAAGTCAAAATCATCGAAACTGGAAAGCATCGATGAGTTTTTCGCTTCGCTTTGGAATGTGGCTCAGTAATCAACAGTCTTTCACAATGTTTTTCACCTTTGGAGCTTTTTAATGAGAATTTTGGGATTATTACTTGGGCTGGCTGTGGTTTGCTCAAATGCCAATGCAGCCATTATTTTGTCGATTGGTACTGCTAGTTCGGAAGTTGGAACTGGCAATGTTTCGGTTGACGTTTTTGCACGCTCCGATGCGAACAATTCGACATTGGATTTCTCGGCAATCTTTACTTTGTCCCAAGGTGGGCAATTTGGCTCAACGGCAGGTACATTTGGTTTGGACGCATCGTATCTTGGGTTCGGCAATATCAACCCAGCGGGCTCTTCGTTTAATGGTGCTGCTGATACAGGTGCACTCAGCATTGAGTTTAACGCTTCTCAGTTGATTCCGGCCTCGAACACGAAAGTTGCGACCTTGTTGATTAACAAAGCCGGTCTTGCAGCTGGAACCTATGCGATAATCGGATCTGACCTTGGTACTAACCCAGGTCTACCTGCCGCCGGTTATCAGTATGAGCAAGGAAGCTTTACTCTTACTGTCGCTGCCGTGCCAGAGCCAACCTCGATTGCACTGTTGAGCGTTGCGATCGGCGGAGTATTTGGTCGCCGATTGCTTCGGTCGCGAAAGAAGCTAGCGAGCATCGCTTAGTTGGATTTGACCACGTGAAGATTTAGAGAAATAGGTCGCAAGTCTGCGGCCTATTTTCGTTTTGAGTCAGACGGTTTCCTTCGGCGGGCGAGGTGGCTCCTGGCGATCTTTGGCTTTGCCAGCTTGATAGGTGCGCGTTCCCAGGAATGGCTGATGCGCTCAATGACTCGCTGCCAAATTGTTGTCCTTTTCTGCAGTCGATGGCTATATTCGTTCCACCTTTATCTTGACACGAATTTTTGAATTGAAAGACGAGTAATGATTCAAGCGAGACAGTTGAGAAAGCGAAAGCTAAGTTCGGAACGACTAGAGTCAAGAATTGTTTTTGCGGCTGAGCTTTTCGGCTCAATGCTTGATGCAGACTCCAAAGTGAGTCAATTCACTTCAATGATGGACCAGGTTGCTCCTATCGCATCCTCTGGTGAATCGTACGAAAGTTCGATCGATGGCCTTTGGGGGCTTCGCCCCAGAATTCCGGCATCGCAAGGTTTGGTCTCTTACATTCAACCGGTCTCGTTTTCGGCGGTGGTATTAGAAGCGTCTGCATTGAATTCGAAGCTTGCGCTGGCCCCGATGGAGTTTAGTGCCGAGGCTTTGAGTTCGTCGGTTCAGATTACGTTGCCTACCCCCGATCATGGATTTGCCCGTTTTGCGGTTGTGCAGTCGCCCATTATGGAGCCGGCGCTCGCCGCTCAGTTTCCGGACATCATGACGTACAGCGGGCAAGGCATCGATGATCCTGCCGCGACGTTGCGCTTTGATGTGACACCGGCTGGCTTTCATGCGCAAGTGCTTTCACCAAATGGTGCCTATTACATCGATCCTTTTTGGCATCTCGATCAAAGCGTCTACGTGAGTTACTACAAGCGTGATCTTGTTGCCAGAGCGGACATGGAGTTTAGCGAAGAGCATTTCGACGAGTTCAATACACCTGTGAAAGCATTGGGGCACGATCACAGCACGCGAGATGATCAATTCGTTGGCCCCCTTTCGGAGCAACCGAAAACTTGCACTTGTGCCCAGTGTTTGAGTTGCATTGGCACGGACGCCGTCGACAAAGCGAAAAAAGTCAGCCGGAATCTCGAGAGTATAGACTTAAAAGCAATCCAGGACATTGTTGCCGCGAGTTCAAAAGGCGGCGGATCGGGGCCACTTGCTCGTTCGGGAACCCAGCTGAGGACCTATCGTTTAGCCAATGCCGCAACTGGAGAGTATACGGCGTTCCACGGTGGGACGGTGCCTCTCGGCCAAGCTGCGATCGTGACTGCGGTAAATCGCGTGACAGGCATCTACGAGAACGAGTTGAGTGTCCGGTTAGTGCTGGTTGCCAACAACAGTTCGCTTGTTTATACAAATGCTTCGACGGATCCGTATACGAATGGCAACGAATCGAGCTTGCTATCGCAAAATCAATCCAATGTCGATACCGTGATCGGAAATGCCAACTACGATATTGGCCACGTTTTCGGGACGGGTGGTGGCGGCTTGGCGGGGCTGGGAGTCGTTGGTGTAGCGGGGCAGAAAGCACAGGGAACGACCAGTTTAGGAGCTCCAGTGGGAGATGCGTTTTATGTGGACTATGTCGCGCATGAGATTGGACACCAATTCGGAGGGAATCATACGTTTAACGGTGTCACTTCGAGTTGCTCTGGTGGCAATCGAAATGGTGGCACCGCTTACGAACCAGGTAGCGGTTCTACGATTCAGGCATACGCGGGTATTTGCGGTGTAGATAATTTGCAGACGAATAGCGACCCTTACTTCCATTCGGTTAGCTTCGACGAAATAACGAGGTACACGACGACCGGCGCAGGAAACGCAGCAGCAGGGATTTCTGTAACTGGAAACAATATTCCCAAGGTCAATGCGGGACCGGATTTTGCGATTCCAGCGAACACACCTTTTGCACTGAATGCTGCTGGAGCCGATACAGATTCCGGTGATGTGCTTACGTACAATTGGGAGCAGCGCGATTTGGGCGTCGCTCAAGTGGTCACTGCCGCAGACAACGGAACGAGCCCGATCATTCGATCATTTAATCCAACGGTTAGCCCCGAGCGAGTGGTACCCAGGCTAACGAATCTCCTAAGCAATACCACGGCTGTAGGTGAAAAGCTGCCATCTACTACGCGAACATTAAGTTTCAGAGCAACCGTGCGTGACAATCGGAGCGGCGGTGGCGGCGTCAACACCGACGATGCGCTGATTTCGGTCGTGAACACAGGGTCGGGCTTCTCGGTGTCGGCACCGAACACAGCGGTGACCTGGGCGGGGAATTCAACACAAACCGTGACCTGGAACGTGGCAGGTACAACAGCGGTGCCTATCAGCACTGCGAACGTAAATGTTTGGCTCTCCACCGATGGCGGTCAGACATTCAAAATCCTGCTTGCAGCCAATACGCCAAACGATGGCTCCGAAAACATCACGGTTCCAAACCTCACAACGTCGACCGCCCGAATCAAGGTTGAGGCCGCAGGTAATATTTATTTTGATGTCTCCAACTCGAACTTCACGATCAATGGGGGGGCGAATACTCCGCCGACCGTTTCGGAGATTCTAAATCGACTTATCACATCGAGCACTTCGACCGGGGCTATTCCCTTTACCATTGGCGATGCGCAGACCGCGGCGGCGTCTCTAACCGTATCCGCGATTTCTTCCAACACCACGTTGCTCCCCAACTCTGGAATCACTTTGGGTGGCTCAGGAGCCAGTCGCACAGTAGCCTTGACGCCAGCTTTGGGGCAGTTCGGAACAACGACTGTTTCGATAAGCGTGACAGATGGTTCTGGCTTAGAAGTAAGGGAGACTTTTCAACTATTCGTTGAGGGGATCACGGTCTGCAATGCATTTCAAGATTTCGATAGCGTGACGGTACCCGCGTTACCATCCGGTTGGTCAACTTCAGCGTCGGGTACTACTCCGGCGAATTGGGTTACTTCGGCTGCGAGCAGTTCGAGCGCCCCCAACAATGTCTTTGCGCCAAATCAGGATGACACGAGCGATAGTCAACTTACCACCCCCGTTATCGCGGTGACTCAGGCGAATAACCAGTTTAAATTTAGAAACAACTACAACGTCGAAGACGGCTATGACGGTGGGGTCATTGAGATTTCAATCGACGGAGGCGCCTTTACTGATTTGCTGGCGGCAGGAGGAAGCTTTAAGACAGGCGGATATAATGGCACGATCGATCCTGCGGCTAATAGCGAGATAGTGGGTCGAGCTGCTTGGACGGGAAACTCAGGCGGGTACATTGACACCATTGCAGAATTCCCTTCGAGTGCCATTGGGCGCAACGTTCAATTGCGGTTGCGGATGGTGAGCGATGATTCGAACAGCGATTCAGGGTGGCGAGTAGACTCAACGCAATCGTGTGGTATCCCAGCAGCAGCCCCTGCTTCTACGATTGCCACACGTGGGGTGTTGTACGCTGGCGCAACAGGCAGTAGTGCATCGACTTCGCTAGCAACGGATAAGTCCGCGTTAATGCCGGGCCAAAGTTCGACTTTTGCGAACTACACAAATTACTCGCTTGGATTGAACGGTGTGGTGATTGACGTGAACGGCCTACCGTCGGGAACAACGAACTCACAGATGTTGGCGAGTTTACAGTTTGCGAAGTGGGATGGTATCGCGGCTGCAGGTTTCGTAGCGTTGCCAGGCGCAGCCATACCCTCGGTATCGATCCTTAACGGCGGCGGTGCGGGTGGATCGGCTCGAGTAACTATCGCTTTCCCCAACAATACGGTTGAGAACACTTGGCTGCAAATAACTGTCCTTGCAAATGCGGATACAGGACTTTCGGCGAATGACGTGTTTTACTTTGGTAATGTCATCGGCGATGTCGGCGTGGGCAACACGACAGGTGCGACAGGACGTATTCGAGTTAACGCAACGGACACGGGTGCCGTGAGAACCAATCAATCGACGTTGCCTAACAGCGCCTCGGTGACCAATATCTATGACGTCAATCGAGACGGTCGGGTAAACGCCACAGACACGGGGCTTGTTCGCTCCAACCAGCAAACGCTAGGAATCGTAGCTCCAATCACTGCGCCTTCGGCCAGGGGAAGTTTGGCTCGCGGAAGTGCAAGTCCAGCAGTGATGAAGGATGATTCCTCCAGCAAGGACAAGACAAACGACGATGCGGTTTTAGGAGTTCTCGACGAATACTTCGCATCGTTTTGGAAAGATGTCTAACTCGGATCAAACGGTTTTCGTCGTTCGATGCCAGTGGAGGTTAGCTTTTCGCGTTGATTGCATTGATCACGGAGAGAACATCGAGCGGGTCGATTTGGCCGTTGCGATTAACGTCGACGAATGGGAGATCTCGATCTAAGCTTGGGTTGAGGTTACGGGTACCGCGAAGGTTGATCTCGTTAATGATCGCCAAAACGTCTAGCGGATCGGCTTCTCGATTGTTGTTAACGTCTACAGGTAATACCGGATTGGTCCAAAAGGCAGGGTCGTTGTCCGTGATAACCAGATCGATGTTGGCGGCAGACACACCGTTGCCGGTCGCGCTAATTCGAACGGTTCGTCTCCCTTGAGGGGCGAAATCATCCACGGCGCTGATAGGGAATGGAACGCTCGTGGATCCTGCAGGAATGACGACGGAGGCAGGGATGATGAGTTGGCTCGGTTCGCTGGATGTGAGTTGCAGAGTCAAGCCGCCAGCAGGTGCTGGCGAGCGAACGGACACGGTGCCCTGGGTGGCTCTTAAGGCTGCATTCTCTTCGTTGAGCTCATTGGCCTGCAAAACCAGAGACAGGGGCTGGAAGTCGGTTACAGTCAAAGAAAGCGAGGCAGAGGCGTACGCAGAGGCTTGTGCCATGATGGTCACGGACTGGGGACCATCGAAAATCGCATCATCAATCGCATCCACTCCGACGGTAAAGCTCGCCGAGCCGGCGGGAATGACAATGGACGAGGGCAAATTCGCTTCGCTGGTGTCGTTGCTGTTTAGCTGTACGGTCAGGCTTTGGTTTGTGTCCGTGTTGGACCGTGACACCGTCAGAGTCGCGGCTCCCGCTCCTGCGTTCTCGACAATTGTCGAGAGATTGAGAGAAAGGAGAATGTATTCTCGGTCCAATACGTCGACCGGGACACTGTTGGATCGGATTGAACCAACAGAGGCGCTCAAAAGGACTCGTACCGTGCCATCGAGCAAGGTATCGTCGATTGCTAATACGGGTACGTTGATCGAAAACTGGCCTGCTGGAATAATGACTGAGCTGGGTAGTTGCAATTCCGAGGTGTCGCCGCTTGCCAGCTGTACGGAAAGGGCTAACGCGGAGTCAAAACCGACTCGCTTGACCGTGATGGCGGCGGCGTTTGCGCCCGCGTCTTCGGCAATGGTCGATTTATCAATCGACAGTTCGAGACTGGGGGGAGGTCCGACGGCGACTGTAAACTGCTGTTGGCTAGTGCCACCGTCATCATCCGAGACGATTGTGGTTACGGTGAAACTGCCTGCTTGATTATAGGTGTGGTTTGAGCCAAAAAAACCACGCGTGTTCAAGCCAGCGGAGCCCAACGCTTCTATAGTTGCCGAGCCAGTGCTGAGAGGTGAGTTGTCTCCCCAATTGATGGAATAGGTAAAGGACTCTCCAAGAGGTGGTGTGGCTTGGCTCGCACCAAATCCGGGGTCCGTAAATTGACCGATGCGAGCGAGAGACAGCGGTTGTCCTTGAACCGCGGTTTGATTTTGCTGAGGCGCTAGGGTTGGCGGAACATTCGTTATTGCGGCGGTGAACGGAACGTTTAGCGTACCGATGGTTGAACCGCTAAGCCGGATTGTCCCAGGAAAGGAACCGTTGTCGCCATACGTGTGCGACGCGCTAACTTGAATCTGCTGGCTAATAAACTGCCACCCAATGTCCTGCATTCCAGCAAAGTCCAAACGAGTCGGCAGTTTGCGTTGACCGTTAGTGCTTTCTGGGGTCATCAGCGCAATCTGGCCGTTGCTTGTTGTTCCTGATGCCCAATGGCTAGCGTCGTTCAGAGGGACCGGTGATTTGCCGGAGACTGCGACGGAATTCGGGCCTGTAAAGCCTCCAGCAACTTTCGCACTCCAACTGTTTGCGAGACCAAAGCCCAAAACGTGCAGGAGCTCGTGCGATGCCACCGAAACAAAGTCAAATTCGTTTGCGTCAAGTCCTTCCGTTGTTAGGCCAAAATGGAAGTTGGTTGTCGACGAAAAGGAGATTGTGCCTCCCCAAGGCCCAAAGTCCGTTGCGGTGCTTGCAAGTGCTCCTAGTTGTCCTCTTCCCTTGACGGTGTCGATGAACGCTTGGCTGGTGGAGGATGCGGTGAAGCCACCTTTTTCACCCTTCGCGAGATCACCAGGGCTAAGAGCTCGAGCGCCAGCAAAGACGAGGATTTCATTCGCCGCGATAGAGAGATTGGAGCGAGTGTCTTGTGCGCCGTTCGAAGGATTTAAGAACTTAGCGGTCCACTGGTTTACCGCAGTTGGTTGGATAGCGGTCAGTTGATCGGAAAACTTGCTGATTATGGAATTGGCAGCAAATTGCAGGCTATTTCTTCGTTCTTGGCTAGCGAAAAAACCAGAGGAGTCCATCGAGTAATCGAGACGGATGGAAAGAGGGCCTGCCGTCGGTGCTGCTCCGATCGTTGCGGCGCTGGAGGTGCCATCACCCCAGAGAATGCTGCCGGAGATTGCACCGCCAATGGCAGAGGTGTCAATCGTTTGGTTTAAAGCGAATGATTGTCCTTCTGCTGTCAAAGCAAAACGTTCCGTCAACCGTTCGATGCGTAGAGAGCGATTTATCGGGTTTGAAAATTGCTTCGCGTGAATTCGTTTTGAAAGTCGGGTGGCCATATTCGCTAGATCCTTTTCGCTGTGAAACGAATCTAGCTAATCAGTCGAGCAAAGGTAAGACGAAATCTTTCATGCTTTTGCTTACTACGGGAACAACTTGGCAATGCGGGGAGGCTCATCCGACTTGGCGTTGGAGAGGCAAGACGGATGCAGCAAAGTCACGCAGCGTCGCACGGGGCTTTGGCTCTGCACTGCCTGTCGTATCCAATTCGAATTCCGTGACAATCTGCATCTGGAGTTCGCCTCGAACAACCTTGACGTCTCTCGGTGCTTCGATCCCAATAGTAACCCTGTTTCCGCTTACCTTGGAAACAATGAGGGTGATGTTGTCACCGATAGAAATCCGTTCGCCTTCTTTTCGACTTAGTACTAGCATAATTCAGTTCTTCCTTGATGTTTGATAGCAATGATTGGGCAAAGACAAGTTGTCATTGTGTTGTTCGAAACACATTGAGTGCTAACACCGTTCCAATGGTTCGCAAAACCGACTCGTTTTTCGAAAAGTCTCGAAATACATTCAAGTTCTTCGTAGTAGGGTGGTAAAAGGTTGGCGAAATCTTTGGCAAAAGTTGCATTTCCTGGGGGAATTCCTTCAATCTCGTTCAAAAACCCGGTCTTCCGTAGGAGTGAGTGGGAGGGCTTTCTCATTTCGAGAAATGGTTTTTCGTAATAGGAAATGCAAGCTTTCGTTTCATAGGTGCGGGTGCATCAGTGCAAGAAGTATCGCTTAGCGACTTGACACGTTTGGTCAAAGCAAAATGCAAATCTGAAAAGGTCGCGATTTTTTTGGGCTAAAAAATTTCGGTTGTCCTAGGGGCCTTTTGATTTAGTCGTTTAGCAGTCAGCCGTAGGCGTACTCTGCTGTCTGTGACAGTACGCCTACGGCTGACTGTTAAACCCGGATTATTCATTCATATCGCAAACAAAAGTGGCCTCTCCTGCGTATAAGTTGTTGTTACGAAGCAACTTAAGGAACATCAGGGAGGCCGATCTTGAGTATACAGTCTGTTGACAGTTTTGTGGGTGGTTCATGGTTGGGC
>CANHVO010000223.1 GCA_947463915.1 Planctomycetaceae bacterium | reverse complement strand
TTTTTGAGCGACTGAAATTGGATCGGGAGTATTGGCAGCTTCAGATCAAAGAATTCGGCCGCTTGTTCGCAAACGTTGCGGGCAAACCGAAGAATGTGTACGAGATGCGAAGCTTGATCTCAAAACGTCGGTTTTATTTAAAACGCTTTAAGCCCGACCCGGTCCCAACGACGTAGTGGTTGGACGGGAAAGCAGATAGCTCCAAGCGTCAACTGCCTGAAAGTGCGCGCACGTAAGGCCGTTTCAGTTCTATTGCGTCAAGTTACAGACCGAAATGGCTTCTTTTCGGTTACGAGAAATCAAATTTCTCGATTCTCTTTACGGAAAACAAACACCTGCACCTCCAGACTTTTCACCGTCGTAAAAAGAAAGTGGAGTGTCCCCTTCTCCTGTAACCCTCCCCTTCTCCTGTAACCCAACTTTTCGATACCCAAGCGATCGAGAATTGCTGGACAAAGACCATAGAAACTGAGCTCAGGCTTGTTGCCTCTGCGCGAACCCATCTAGCAATTTTCAGAATGTCTGATGCGGCTCATGGTCGCTGTTTCCGACATCCACCTGGGGCGTCAAATAGGCCTTGTTTTCGTGGTCGAGAGTTACTGTAGACACAATAGGTGCAGTACCAAAAAGCCTCGGAGGCATCCACGAGTTTCTTGCAAACGAGCACGACACATTTACGGTGACTTCCATAGTGCTCGAATCAATGGTTTGTGGCGTCACGGTAACGGCAGCATCAGCTACCCCCACCTTTGCCAAAACGGATCTTGCAGCGCCTTCTACTTGAGTTCGCGACGCCCCGATGGTTACTCCAACTCGCGCTCCCTCGAATGCAGCTTGGTCGATCGAATGGCGAACAAACATGAAACGCGAAAATTCTAAACACGCGAATATAGTCATGAATAGCAATGACGCCGTCAACGCGAATTCGACGGTGTAGACGCCACGACGAGAACGTACTCGACGGTTTGCTTTTCGTGGTGGAGAGGACGTAAACATGTTGAGCCTAATTGGTTAAAACGGACGGCAGTGTTTGAGCAATCGTTCGGAAAACGGTTTGAAGCTGGGCTTCGCTGTTCGCAAAGTAGGAGTCTCCACCACCGGCAGTCGCTATGTTTTGCATCAAAGTTCGATTTGCTTGATTGCTGAAGGCAATCGTTGAGATTTTGATATTCGCAGCCTTGGCTAATCTTGCAATCGCCACAGGGTCGTCACCCTCTGTCATCATGCCATCGCAGAAAAGAATGATGTGTTTTGATGCCGTGATGCGCTGATTCGACGCCCCTGTCAATGCGTACACGCCTTCCCGCAGTCCGGCAGCGATGTTCGTATCCCCTACGAGTGGCTGCTTGCCTATAGCGGTCAATTTGCTGCTTACCGATGCATACCCAGTTGTTAACGATTGATCCAAAGAGGATACGACTGACTTGAGTTGCGGGAGTGGAGCGTCCGCAGGGTTCCGAAAGACGCTGTTGTAGTAGCGTGCGTAATCCTCTTGCTGACCGTCAAAATTACTCGAATAAGTTGCCAACGCGACACGAGGCTTGAACGGATTCTCGTTTAGGATCGAAAGAAACAACGCTGTGGATCGAGACAGAACGGCCCAGCGGCTAAGGGTTGGCTCTGGCGCGGCAACATATTTTTGAATCTTCGATCCCTGGATGGCGGGCGGGTACGAGAACGAAGTATTTGACAAGTCCCATGACATAGAACCGGAGCGATCCACGACGAGGCACAAGTCAAGGTCCAACTTCGTCACGGTCGATGAAAGGCTGTTGCGGATTAACCAGCTCTCTGGATTTTCATAATGAAGCTTGCTAAACACAAGCAATGATCGACCATCGCTATGTTCTTCCCACATATCGGAGTTGATTTGAACCGAATTGATTTGCGTCGTCTGAGTCGGGTTTGCAATTTCGGAAAAAGAATACGCCCCATTTCCTTGCTTGGTCGCTACACCGAATTTAATCATCCGATCGCTCAAAGCAAGAGACCGGCCGCCGACTGTATGATATGCCGCAACTCGCTTTGCTACAGTTCGGGCTTGAGCAATCGATTGTGTGTTAGCCAATGTGATGGATGCTGCCTTGGACGCCGCATCGGTGGCCAACCGTTGTTCGCTACGGATCATTTCCATGTAAGCAAGATTGATGGATAATCCACTGATCGTCAGGAGCACAACTATGAACGCAACGGTCAGAATAAGGATCGAACCAGATCGAGATTTTGCGTTGCCACGCATCCTACGTTTCGAACCAACTCGAGCGTTCTGTCTTTTGAACCTGCGCATCATGTAGCCTGTTTACCTAATACTTACCTTTGGGAAACGGATCCATTATTCACGAAGCATTACCGCTTCGATGACCACACTACCTTGGTTTTGAACAACAAAACGTGTCGGGCTGTTATCGGCCCAAGGAACCTCCACTCGAATTCGAAGCTCCGTACCTGATTTGGCGGTCAGAATATCGCTAGGAGTGACTGCGACCGTCGAATTTTTGATACCGCGATTGTTCAGCAACGCATTACATCGCTCCTTAACCTTTTCATTGGTTGCGATTCCGCGAGCACATAGTCGCGCACCTTCGTAGGCGGCGATGACCGCGGACTGCCGAAGAAAAATGCGCTGACAAACTTCGATCGTACCAAATACCGTAATCAACAATACGGGCAACACCATTGCTAACTCAACGGTTGCGGCGCCGCGCCGAGACGGTCGATTTCGTCGTAATTTGTAACTTCGCTGATCCATTGAAACTGACTTAACCTTAGTTTGCTTCTATCGGGCTAATGTGATGCGTTTTATCCAAACGCATCGCTTCGGTAGAACGAACTCTTGGTCAAGCCGTTCCGAACTACTGAGAACAATGAAGTCGCCGCAGCGTTAGTTTGGTAACGCCAATTCCTCGATCAAGGTGTCGTTGTTTTCAAATCCTATGTCCACAACAAATACAAGGTCATTGAAGTCCAAGTCTCCACCCCCAGGTAGATCCTCAAACCCCATCAGCAAATAAGGCGAGTTGGGAATGGCAAGAGCAGCAACGTGTTGCATGCCATCAGAATTTTTTGACTTTGTATTCCACCATGTATAAGAATTGCCCCAACCGCCCGCTCCATTGGGATTCAGAAAGAAGTCTAGCTGCCAACCATTTCCGCCAAAGTCGATATCGACGAAGTCGCCTTCACGAATAAAGACTTGGGAGGATGGATATACGGCTGAGCTAGCTGCATCTGGGAAAATCAAAAATGGTCTGCCCGGATTGGTCGCACCCGCCAAATTGTAGGCAAAGCCCAGCGAGTTTTTAAATCCAGCAAGTCCTGCGATGTAGTAAACGCGGATCGGTTGAGCGGTTCGTTTTTTCAAAAACAGCTTAGATGATTCCAGCTCGAACAAATCATACCGTTCAAGCCTATTGTTATTAAGGAGTTTCTCATCCGCGATCTTTCTAATGATTGGCAAATAGTCTCTATTAAATGCACTCGACCTCGCGTCGCTCCCCGATTGCATGACAGCTGAAAACACGGAAGCATTGCCTGGACGCGCGGACGATTGTTTAGACACAGGAACTTGGGCAACCAAATTCGACTGAGTCATTGTCGTGGTGAACAAGCCCATTAAGCCTAACGCGCATAACCCGATTTTGCTTCTCATGTTGCATCTCTCAAAGATTTAGAGTACTCATCAAACAAGTTCACTACCCGGGGGGGTTACAGAGAATCCTAGGTCATTTTTCGGGTGTGCAAAAGAATATTTTCCCTCTCTCAAAAAAAATGGGGCCACGCGAATATCTAGACGTGAGCGCGCGATCCTTAAATTTGCCAGAAGCCTTGCAATCGTAACGCTTGAGCAATCGATAGAATCGATTTACTGAGTCCAACTCGCAAAAAGAAAGACGGCTTACCAGAAGCCCCCAAAGAGTTCTAATTCAATTCCATTGCCACAATCCGAGTCTTCTGACCCAAGCCAGTTACCGAGCGTCGACTCGTTGCCTTCTCCGTTTGCAATCGACGAGCAGCATGATTCGCTTGGCCCCCAATTGCTCTAAAAATGTAAATACGAATAATGTAGATACAAAAGTCGCGAATTGGGAAAGTTATTCTTTCCTCATCTATTGGAGTGAGGCAGAAAAACCGAACGCAGAAAAATGAGGAACAAGGTGAGTGACAACGTCATTATTCTCGCCTATCATCGAACTTGCTGGTGTACCGGCCATTTGAGGTTCGATTCAGCGCCGCCGGCAGAAGCCGGTACGCCAACTGCAGCGCTACCGGCCTAATGAATATTGGGCAGCGGTACCAACTGGACCGAAATGCGCATTTGCTTGCCATCGCGAATCAACATCACGTCGATGGGACGGTCCATTGCGGTCAGGCCAACCAATTGAACCAAGTGCTCGTCGTTGTCGACCAGCAAACCGTCGAATTCGAGGATCACATCACCGTAACGCAACCCTGCCAACTCGGCGGGGCTATTGGGTTTGATCACTTTGACGAATGCGCCCCGAGGTCGTGGGCTTCCAGGAGTCACTGTGCTTCCTGAGTTAAAGGCGCGCTCCACGCTCACGCCCAAATAAGCCCGCTGCAGTTCGCCTTTGTCAACAAGTTGCCTGGCTACAGTCATGGCTAGGTTGATTGGAATCGAAAACCCGATACCTTCGTTTCCGCCAGAGTTGCTGGCGATGGCCGTGTTGATGCCGATCACTTCGCCTCGCAGATTCATGAGTGGGCCACCGCTGTTGCCAGGATTGATAGCGGCGTCTGTTTGAATAAAGTCTTGGTAGATAATGGCTTTGGAACCGAGCTCGAGATTGCGGCGACCTTTGGCGCTAACGATGCCGTAGCTGACTGAGTGATTGAGGCCAAATGGGCTGCCAACCGCGAACACAAAGTCACCCATTTCAATCTGACGACTGTCCGCAAGCTTTGCGGTTGGCAAGTCGCTTCGATTGATATCGATGACGGCGATGTCCGTCGAATCATCTGCGAAAACTTGGACTGGCTTGAGCGACGCGCCTGAGTCGGTTTCGACTTTGATGTTGGAGAGGCTGGCACCTTGGATGACGTGTCGATTGGTGATCACGTAGTTGTTTGTTCCGATTTGAACGATGACGCCTGACCCAGCTTCTTCTACTTTCCGGCTCTCTGATTTGCCACTTCGTTGATCCGATTTTGTGCCACTCGAGGCGCGATCTCCGAACGGTTCCTCTTTGGTCGCTTCGATATGAACAACGGTTGGACCGACAAGGCGGACGACACGACGAAGCAGCGAATACTGTCGCTCAATCAAATCCACTTCTTGGGCGATCTGGGCGTATTGGTCGTCCCGTTGACGTGTGTTGGTGGGGCTTTCAGTCCGAGAAGCGCTTGGGAACTGTTCTGTTCCGCGCCTTGGAAAGCCCGTCGATTGGGCTATTGCGTCCGGTCCAGAGAAACCGGCAACACACGCAAAGGTCGGCAATGCGACGGAAAGAGTCCACAACTTGAGGGCTTGAACCAATTCCATTCGTTTTGTGCTAAGGCTTCGGATCATCGGTGCGTGACGTTCTCTAGTGGAATCAATTTCGCGATACAACGGTTAATGATGGTATTCGGAATTTGGCCTGTGCTTTTTCGAGACCAAACCGCGGCATCTGGAGTTACGAGCGGAATAGATGGGCACAAATGCCGTAGGGACTCGAACTGCGGGTTGTGCCGAATCTAAGCACATCGGTGGAGGAGTTTGCGCCAATCCACTCGTGAATGGGGATGTTGGGTGTATAGGGCGAAGCATCCTCGCAATTGGGCGTAAGCCACCGGCTGACTTACCATCCAATGAAAAGCCCGGAGAGGCTATGAATTGATTCGTAGAACGGCCTTTTCAGGCCGTCGTTACTGCAAAAAAAGACAATTTCGACGCCCTAAAAAGGGCGTCCTACATTTTTTCACAACCTAGGAACGCAGCACACCAAATCATTCTGAAATATCCTACCGCTCCGGGCTTAGGGATCGCCGCTGTTGTTATCATCTGCCGAAGTTTACTTTTTGACGAGCTTCTAGAATGGCTCGCTGCTTGGCCAGGTCTGGCTTGGCATTTGTCTTGGAGATAAATCGCTTTGAATCGTTTGAAGAAGGTTTGAGGGCGGTAATCTCGATCTTTTCGTTTGGTTCTTCTTCATCGACAACAACGTGAGGTTGCACGCCTCGTGCACTGATTGGGGTTCCCTTGGGCGAGAAGAACTTGGATACGGTTAGTCGTAGCCCGCCGTTGCCGTACTCGTTATGGAAAACACCTTGCACGCTCCCTTTGCCGTAGGAAGTTTGTCCAACTACGATTCCACGATCGTGGTCGTGAATTGCACCTGCGAAAATCTCGCTTGCACTTGCACTGTCACCATCGATCAGCACAACCAGAGGGATGTCCCATGTTCCAGGGGCTTTGGCGGTGAAGTTATGATTCTCTTGCCCGTTTCTTCCTTTAGTCGAAACAATTGAACCACGAGTGATGAAGTAATCCGCTAGTTCGACAGCCGAGTCCAAGAGTCCGCCAGGATTTCTTCTCAAGTCGATGATGATGCTTTGCATGCCATTCCGGCTTAGGTCCATCATCGCATTGGTAACTTCTCCAGCAGTTGTTTTTTGGAAATTGGTGATTCGAACGTAGCCGACACCGGGTTCGGCCATTTCAGCGATGGAAACACTAGGTACGTCCACTTTTTTTCTTTGGACCGTGACATTTACAATGGTATCGTCGGTGTTTCGCAATACCAGTCGGACACTGCTCCCCTCTGGGCCACGAAGTAAGTCCGCAGCTTTCTTCGCGCCGATTTGATCAACAGCCGAACCATCCACGTTGACAATGAATTGGTTTGCAGACAGGCCTGCAATTTGAGCAGGTCCTCCTCGAAAAACATCGACGATTCGAAGTTCGGTTCCTTCCGCCCACAATTCAACCCCGAGGCCGATCAAATTGCCTTCGATTTGCGACATAACTTCGCGATATTCGCCAGGAGTCAGGAGAGCCGAGTAGGGGTCCAAGAGTCCGATAGAACCTGCAACGTACTCATAGATTACCGCAGAAGGCATTAGGCCAATTTGTTGGCTCGCCAAATTCGCTACATACGCAACCGTGGCCTTTAATTCCTCAGCATTTTGAATTTTTCTGCCGAAGACCGCTTTGTGTACGGTCTTGCGAAATTGTTCGATGGTTGCAGCGTCCGCGCTTCGCAAGTGTTTGCTCAAGAAGTCTTGCTCGGTCAGGGCAACCTCGAGGAATGCGGTACCATGCAAGGCGAGTTTGTAGTGGTCGACTTGTTCAACATAATAGACTTCTAGCTTCGACAAGACTTCTGTGAGTACTTGCAACGCTTCGGCGGGAGTTGAGCTATCGACCGTCTGCATGAAAGAACGGTCTGAGTATCTGCGAGTCACGTCGTAATGGACTCGGCAGATTTGGAGCCGTTCCGAACAGTCCTTGAGGGTTGGATTCTTCTTTACGGCTTTTTCGTAATGCAGGATCGCCTCTTGCCACCGGTTCTCCTGCTCAAGACGCTTTCCATCTGCAAGCGGAGATCGCAACGAGTCGGTTAGACTGCTGGACGTTTGAGCGTACTGTCCGTGCAAAGTGGACAGATCGCAGTTCAATGCCAAGCAGAGCGCGATTGCCAAGTTTGCGATTCGCAGAGAAAAATTTGGCATACGGAACAGTTCGGATATTTGCATAGTGGTAGATGCCATTCAAACGCTAAGAGAGTATGCAGCCACAAATGCGTTGGTCAAAAAACCCGCGACAGAATCTAGGCGGATCATTTTTCGCAATCGGAAACTTCAGCAGGTGCTGATCCCGATGTGACGCAAATGGGGATGGTAGGGGTCAAAGTCGCGATCCCTCGTTTGCCAACCGTCGTTTAAGAATATAACGAGGGTATGGTCTATGCGTCTTGCAAAAGAAAACAGGTGTGCAACAGTCCGTGCGCTGGTGTCCCGGCTTCAGCCGGAATGACCTCAGTTTCGCGTTGGGATCGATTTAATGGCGCCTCAGTCTGGCCGCCCGAAAGCGGCACGCCAACGAAGTCGAATTAAGGCGATACATATTCGCCGCCTGAAGGCGGTACACCAACACAGGTGGTACACCAACACAGGCATTACACCAACGGAGTCTGTTGCGAACACAACTTTATGCATGTCCTCTGGCAAAGGCAATTGTCCGGAGCCGATTTTCGCCGTCGCTACAAACCCTGCAATCCTGAAAATAATGCCTCCATTTTGTGGCGAGGAAACAAAATTCTGGGAATCCATGCGTTGATTCAACGTCAAACGAGCAGGAGAACCTTCCAGACAGATATACTGAATGGGCAAGGTTATCGCAGAACCAGCCCGATTCCATCGAAGCCAAACGCGTAGGCCAAATCGAACATGTCCCAAGTTTCCATTCCAACAACTCGAGGCAACGAACCGCCAGGTCAAAAAACACCAGAAAAGGTGAGTCGGGAAAGTCTGCACGATTATTTGGTGGGCGCTGCCCGAACGATGCACCGTGTGGAACTCGGCATCGGAATCACGACTTGGCTATGTGTATTGGTTGTCTTTTTGTTGACAGCTGTTTTGGTTGACCATTGGCTTTGGCCCCTCAATACCCTAGCAAGGTTCAGCGTTCTCGCCGTTTTGATTGGTTGGACTCTATGGTGGGTTCCAACTCGGATCTTGCCTCTTTTGTTTCGCTCCATTCATCCAGAGCATGCCGCGAGAAAAATTGAAAAACAACATCCTGAAATGAAGGAGAGTCTCATTAGCTGGCTGCAGCTATCGACCAATTCCGACGTCCCAGCTCCGCGTGGCGTGTTGGCAACAGTTGGTCGATTCGCCGTACGCAACCTAGGAGGACAGGATTCTGCTTCCATCATCGACTCGGCAAATTTGATCCGACTGGGAGCATTGCTTTTTGGCGTTTTACTGACTGGGACGGTGTACATCTTTGCGTCCCCCAAAAGTGGTACAACCGCCATCGCTCGGATATTGATGCCTTGGTCCAATATCGCCCCCGCCGCCCGTGTTCGCATCATCAGCGTGTCTCCGGGCACGACTACGATCACCCAAGGTACCAATTTACCGATTGCCGTCACCGTTCGCGGAATGCACAAAGGAGGCCAAGCTTATCTTCGGTACGATTTGTCCGACGGTCAGCAAATCGGGCAACGCCTCAAAATGAATGAGGATATCGAAGGGGTCAGCTATAAGCTTGATTTTGGTAAGAGTTTTGGCGGCATCCATCAACCTCTAACCTATTGGATCGATGCCGGAGATGCGAGTGCGGGTCCGTTTTCTCTTGGCATTCAAGTTGTACCAATCGTTGCCGTCGATCGAGTCGAATTAGAATTCCCAAAATATACAAAACAGAAACCTCGCACGCTCACCCAAGATGGCTCGTTTGAAGCTCCAGAAGGCACGCGAGTCAAACTGTATGCTCATGCCAATCAGCCCATGAACAAATCCCGCATCGAGTTCGATCCCGTTGGAAGTGGCGAGGCGCAAGGCTCCGCTTTCACGAAGGATCTCTCCGTTGAAGGGACTCAGATCACGGGTGACTGGCTTCTACAATTGGACAGCAAGCGAACCAATCCAACCCTTTCGTCTTATCGCATCAAAGCAACGAACGCTCTCAATGAGTCGAACGGAGACCCGATCCTTTACAAAGTCAAAGTGTTCGGTGATTTGCCGCCAGAGGTTCGATTTACGATTGATTCAAGCCAAGAGATTGCAGTGGCGACCGATAGTTCCATCGACATCGAATTTGTAGCAACCGATCCAGACTTCGGACTTGTTTCTGTCGACGCCGCAGGAAAACTCCTAACTAACGATTCCAAAGTACTTTTCAAAACGAATATCTTTCAGTCCGAAGAAGGAACGAGTGCGAGAATAACAAGCTCGTTTACCTTTAAACCTGCGACCTACAACCTGCAGCCCGAAGATTCGGTCGAGTTCCGATTACTCGCATTAGACAATCGATGTAAACCTGGCGAAGAAAATACACCTGAGCCGAACCAATCGGTGTCTGTGCCTCTCAAGATCAAGATTGTGCAACCTGCAATGAGGGCGGCTGAAACAAAAGAGCCAAAGGCAACCGACACTGCCGCCAAGAAGGACGAGCCAAAGCCGAACAAGACCCCAGCGAAAGACAAAGGCAAGCCCAACAATAAGTCTCAGCCATCAGCGAATGATGGCGAATCAGAACCATCGCAAAAGGACGGTTCTGCGAAAAAGCCCGAAGGCCAAAAACCAGCTAAGGAGAAACCAAAAAGTAGCCCAAATAACAAGGATGAGGAAAAGTCCAAGAACGATAAATCTCAGGAGAAAAGCTCGGGCGGGGGCAGTGGTGGAAATAGCAGCGAGCCATCGGAATCAGAAAGCTCCAACGAAGGTGGCGAATCCCAGGACCAAAGTGGTAAAGGAAAAAGCGGTTCAAACGCAAAACCTTCCTCAAATTCGAAACCGTCTGCAAACGATGAGGAAACCACGGATGAATCAGGCGATGAATCTTCGGATAGCGAAAGTGTTGCTGGCAAATCGAAAGGCTCTTCAAATAGCACACAGCAGTCGCTAAAGACCAAAGAAACCAGTGAAATTAAACCCGAACAAGATGCTGAAGCGTTTAAGCAAATAGACGAACTCCGAAAACAGCGAGAAAAAGAATCTTCAGACAATCAACTCGGTGGTGAGAAGCAACCCGGCGGTGAGAAGCAACCAGGTGGTGAGAAGCAACCCGGTGGTGAGAAGCAACCCGGTGGTGAGAAGCAGCCTGGTGGTGAGAAGCAACCCGGTGGTGAGATGCAACCCGGTGGTGAGAAGCAACCCGGTGGTAAGAAGCAACCCGGCGGTGAGAAGCAACCCGGTGGTGAGAAGCAACCAGGTGGTGAGAAGCAACCCGGTGGTGAGAAGCAACCCGGCGGTGAGAAGCAACCCGGCGGTGAGAAGCAACCCGGCGGTGAGAAACAACCCGGTGGTGAGAAGCAACCCGGTGGTGAGAAGCAACCCGGTGGTGAGAAGCAACCCGGTGGTGAGAAGCAACCCGGTGGTGAGAAGCAACCCGGTGGTGAGAAGCAACCAGGTGGTGAGAAGCAACCAGGCGGTGAGAACCAACCCGGCGGTGAGAAGCAACCCGGCGGTGAGAAGCAACCAGGTGGTGAGAAGCAACCAGGTGGTGAGAAGCAACCAGGTGGTGAGAAGCAACCCGGCGGTGAGAAGCAACCCGGTGGTGAGAAGCAACCCGGCGGTGAGAAGCAACCCGGCGGTGAGAAACAACCCGGCGGTGAGAAACAACCCGGCGGTGAGAAACAACCAGGCGGTGAGAAGCAACCCGGCGGTGAGAAACAACCCGGTGGTGAGAAGCAACCCGGCGGTGAGAAGCAACCAGGTGGTGAGAAGCAACCAGGTGGTGAGAAGCAGC
>CANHVO010000222.1 GCA_947463915.1 Planctomycetaceae bacterium | reverse complement strand
TATGTGCTCTACCCGTTTAGCCCTACCCCACAACGCTGTGAAGCATTTTGTAGCGAAACTCGTCAAGAGTTTCGGTCGCTTGAGCGATGCAGCCGAAAGTCTTGACGACGACTAGCTCTTTTTACCAATCGCAAACAAGTGCTTTTCACCTCGGAGCAACAAGAGTCCCTTCGCAATTGCCGGCGACGCCAAGACCGATTCGCCAATCGCGTTTTTTGACACGACCGTTCCTTCGGCGTCCATCGCGACGACAAAGGTCAATCCGGCTTCGCTCACCAGATAGAGTTTGCCGTCCAACGCAACGGGAGAGGCGGTATATGCGTTGGCAATGTCGCTCCGAACACGTTGTTTAAAGACTTGCTTGCCACTTTCCAGTGCATAGCAACTGAGAATCCCGCTGTTCTCAAGGACATACAATTTGTTGTTTTGAATCAAAGGGGTCGGCATGTAAGGCCCAGCTCGTTCCAAACTCCAAGCAATCGAGGGATCGCTTTCCTTGTCGCTTGGTAATTTGAGTATCCCCCGCGCCCCATGACGCAAAGCGACAATCGGACGGACAGGTGCATACCCACTGCATAAAATCGAAAGGTCCCGAGTCACCTGTGGCGTTGGCACGACAATCTCCGAGAAGCCGCCCATTTGCCAAAGCACGGCACCAGTTCTAGCATGGTATGCAGCCGTACACTTGGTCCCCGATACGATAACCGTTGGCGTTCCATCGTCGGCCACGAAGGCAACCGGACTGCCCCACGTCGGAATCTCCTCGCGCGGTGTACGCCACCTTTCGTCACCAGTCCGAATGTCCAACGCTGTGATAAACGATCCCTCTTGGCAATCGCATTGCAGGATAACTAGGTCTTCGAAAATGCAGGGGGAACTGCCAAATCCCCACTGATAGGATTTATCGTAGAACCAGCCGCTATCGAGCATGCCTAAATCGCGAGACCAAATCAAGTCACCCTGCATGTTGCAGCAATAGACACCCTCGCCAGCGTAGCTCGCGACGACATGCTTTCCATCGGTCGCTGGAGTTGGATTCGCATGACTGCTTTTGGCATGTCGCTTGACTTTGGGGACAGCCCGATTCAGTTCCTTTTGCCACTGCTCTTTGCCATCGCTCAGCGAGATCGACATCAGCAAAAATCGGCATTCACCATTGCTTGCAACCGATTCTACATCGCCATAGGGTCCAACTCGAAAGCCTTGCGTATCCCCGTCGCGAATCGCAGTTGTAATGAAAACCTGATCTCCCCAGACAATGGGTGACGAAGTTCCAAGCCCGGGAATCGAGCACTTCCATGCGATATTCTCCATCGACTCACCATCCCAAGTATCCGGCAAAGCCGCACCGCCATCAGTTGAGGTTGGGGAGCCGACACCTCGCGACATCCAGCCACGAAACTGAGGCCAATTGCGAGAGCCAAATGAAAAATCATCTCGCAACTCGATCACATTTTTGGGTGCATTTTCTGGAGACACCATTGGCGTGGACGGCATCGCAGCATTGGGGACTTCTTTGCGAGCTTCTGCTTTCGCAACGTCGGACATTTCTTTGGCAAGCAACTCCTCAATCGACGACGATTTCATGGAAATCGCGGCTCGTAGCGACGCGATCATTGCTTTTTCAGAGGCCTTTTTCGTTCCAAGAATTTTGGAGATCATCGCCTCGTTCTTCATTCCCACCGCACCGCCCAATGCGGTATCGAGATCGGTCGCCCCCGCATCAATAAGGCGGCCAACAATACCGACGTGCCCACGACTTACCGCCCAGCCTACCGGCGAAATTTGGTAAAACCGATCTTTGGTATTGGGATCAGCCCCTTTTTCAATCAACAAAGCAACAATGCTCTCATGGCCATGATCACTAGCCATCGATAGAGCAGTAACACCGTACTCCGTCTTTGCGTTGACATCTATCTTTTCCTCGATTGCCCTCTCCACACTGGCAAGATCACCGCTTTGTGCTGCTTGCCAAAATTGCTGCAATGGACTCGTCTTGTCCTGGGAGAAAAGCACGTTCGCGTTCAAAACAACGATGAAAAAGATAATCGCAAGAAAGAAGTGAAATCGGTTGGATACGCTGAGGTAACGGTTATGCAAGATCGTCGCTCGTTGGGATTGAGTGTTGGTTGGCTCTAGTTGGTGTACCAGATTTAGCCGGCTGAAGCCGGTATACCAACTAGGGACTATCGTTTGGCCAGAGAATCTGCGTTAGGAGAGAGGATCGCAAGTAGTCGCCCAAGCGACAAGTGCCCCTGCTGTTTTTACAAATTTTTCCGAGATCTTCAAAAATCGAAGGGAGCCACAGATTCGACGGAAACTCGTTTAACAGTCAGCCGTAGACGTACTTCCAACAGTATTAAGCTATTCTTTTCCCATCGCAATAAACTCTTTTCGAGTCAAAAAACCGTCCTTGTTCGTGTCCCACTTTTCGAATCGCTCGCTCGCAGCGGTCTCATTCGACTGTGTGGCAAGGTATTCATCACGATTGAGCCTACCTGCTTTTGCCTTATCAAAACTGTCAAAGCGGGCGGCTCGATCTTCGGATTCAATGGCAGATGCCGGCTTCTGTTCCGCAGCCTTTGAAGCCCTTGCTTTCGCTTTCTTGCCTTTGAGAGCGTTCGCTTGGATTGCCGCTGAGCCAACAGGCGGCAGATGTTTTTCAAACGACTCCATTATGGCCGCGTGTTCTGGTCTGTCGGCTAAGCTTATCGTTTCGGTCGGATCGTTCTGCTCATCGTAGAGTTCTGTGGCCAAAACCTTGGGGCCACCGCGTTCACGCCAGAAAACGGCTCGCCAACGGCTATCGCGAATGCTATAGCCCATCAAGTCGGTTCCAGTTACCGGGTCTTTGCGAGGATACTGGCTAATAGCGACATCCGTCGCTGTAGCGTTTGGATCGTCCAAGAAATTCTTCAAACTAGTACCGTCTATCTTGGTTGGGGCAGCTGGCAAACCGCACAGTTCGGCCAGCGTCGGATAGACGTCGATGAACTCAACAGGTGCGTCGCACTTCTTGCCCGCATTCTTGGACTTTGGAACGCTAATGAGCAGCGGTGCGCGCGTTGCTAGTTCGAAGTTCGTATGTTTGTGCCATAGCCCATGCTCACCCAACTGCCACCCGTGATCGCCCCACAGGACAATGATCGTATTGTCGGCAAGGCCCTCACGGTCAAGTGCATCAAGCAATTTACCAATCTGCGCGTCGGTGTAACTGATGCAAGCGTAGTAACCATGGCGCAGAGTTTTGGCGAAGTCCGCGGGAATCGGATCTTGCTTAGGAACACCTGGATAATTATGAAGTTCGCCATTGTTATGGCCCGCGAATGTTGGACTTCCTATTGGCAAGTGATCAACCGTTGGAACTGGAATCGTATTCGGATCATAGAGATCCCAGTATTTCTTTGGAGCTACAAATGGCAAATGTGGCTTCGCAAAGCCGACCGCAAGAAAGAACGGTTCTTTTTTTGACTTCAACTCAGCCAATCGCTTTACCGCCTCGGCCGCAGCGGCTCCGTCAGGCAATTCGGTTTCGGGCTTGAGACTAATCTCGTAAGCTGGCCCGGGTTTGGCATTCGAATCGGTTCTCGTTGCGGGCGCCATGAACTCATGGACAGAAACTTCATGCTTTGTGACAATCTGCTTGGTGAAATCCTTTTGGTCTGTGTCGACCGCTTTGCCCGAAGAGTACCAGTGAGGCACACTCCAAGATCGGCCATCTTCGAAGCCCTTGTGATAGACCTTGTTGATTGCGCCGCAGTGATATCCGTTGGCCTTGAAATGCTGAGGAAGCGTGACGCAATCTGGCTGCGCTACGCGAAAGTGCGTTTCCAAATCCCAGACTTTGGTCGCGTCTGGACGAAGACCAGTCATGATTGCAGTGCGAGATGGACTACACACTGCCTGTTGGCAATACGCTTTGTTAAAGACAATACCGCGCGACGCAATTCGGTCAATGTTCGGCGACCTCACGATCCTATTACCATAGCAACCAAGCTCAGGTCGCAGGTCATCCACTGCAATGAAAAGGACATTCGGTTTGTCCGCCGCCACTACCGATTGCGCAAGGGAAAGGACTGAGACGAGACCAAGGAATAGCTTCTTCACGGTTAGCCTAAAACAAAGGTGTTACATGGATAGAAATAGCTACGTCATCAAGTAGAGAAGCAAGGTATCTTCTCGAAGGAGCTCTGCGTAGAACGCATTGCGTTTTTCGGTTTCGCTGAGCGGTTTCTTTTGTAACAGAACCTGTTTGGGGTTTGCCAGCCGTTTTGTCCAAACCGATTCACTAACTTGCCCTGCAGATCTTAGCATAGTTTTGCTCTAAGGCGAGCGGCAAGCCGAAAACGACCAAAGCTGGATTCGCCAGAATTCAGAACGTACTGAATTCTGGCGAATCCAGCTGCGAATCGTGGTTTGTTCTCTCCCGCCGCTAGCGGACTGTTGATTTGATACCTTTTCAAATGCATTTCGTTTAACAGTCAGCCGTAGGCGTACTATCAAAGCTTCAGAGTGCGCCTTCGGCTGACTGTTAAACGACCAAATCACCAGCCCGCGAGCTTAGTGAGTCAAGGCCGCCTGAAGGTAGTACACCAGCTTGAATTACTTGCTCTTGAATCGATCCAGCTTGATCAGAACGGTGCCTAGGTCGTTGACACCTTCCTTGAGTGTCAATTCGACGGCGCCCTTCTTCCATGTTTCTTTTTTGCCACCAACCGAGAGTTCTTCGATCGACTTGTCTTGCGATTCGTGCCAAATTTTGAAATTGAGCGGAATCCCGGCAGGTAGCTTTTCGATTTTGATATTGCCCTTGGCATCGCTAATCCCAACATACGGATGGCTAGCGACAATCACGTAACCGCTCATCCATGGAAAAACCGAGCATTCAACTTTCGTTGGACCTGGTTCTTCGACCTTGGTAACGAACTCTCTATTTGCTCCCGGTCGAACTATCTGCCCAACTTCATCGTTCTTGAAGAAGCTGAACTTAGGATTGTGCATGTTTGGACCGGCGCTTTTTACCAATAGAGTTTGTCCTGTTCGCATGGCCAAGACATGAGGGACAAAGGCAAGTTCCTTACATTCCAAAACCGGCTTTTCTTCTGGTATGTTCAGCAAGTCAGGATGCAGTTGCGAGGCCGCAAGCTTTGTTTTTTTGGAATCGATCATGAATATAATGTTCGCGATCCCGTTTGTTGTAGGATCGACCACCAAAACGTCGGACTCGATTTTTGCAGGGCCGCGAACTCCTGCCGGAATGACAATTGCCTGCCGGTCCGGGATATCACCGTCCAGTACAACGGTCATCGTCAATTCGGCCCACTGCTGCGTGAATGCGGAACAAGATGCTCCGAATGATAGAAGCAAGAATGCAGAGACTGTGATGCAAAGACACTTCATTCGGGCTACTCCAGGGGCGAGGATTATTAGTACTGTAAGACAGACCAACATTATAAAGCCAAACAAAAAAAGGATGGGACATCGGTCCCATCCTAAGTATAGTTTCGCTCTGAGGCGATCGGCAGGCCGAAAACGACCGTAGCTGGATTCGCCAGAATTCAGAACGTACTGAATTCTGGCGAATCCAGCTACGAATCGTGGTTTGTTCTATCCCGCCGCTTGCGGACTGTTGATTTAATACCTTTTCAAATGCATTTCGTTTAACAGTCAGCCGTAGGCGTACTGTCAAAGTTTCAGAGTATGCCTTCGGCTGACTGTTAAACGACTAAATCAACAGCCCGCGAGCCTAGTGAGTCAAGGCCGTCTGTTGGCGGTACTCCAACTTGTCTTACTTACTCTTGAAGCGATCTGGCTTGATTAGAACGGTACCTAGGTCGTTGACGCCTTCCTTAAGAGTCAGTTCAACGGAGCCCTTCTTCCATGTTTCCTTTTTGCCACCAACCGAAAGCTCTTCAATCGACTTGTCTTGTGATTCGTGCCAAAGTTTGAAATTAAGTGGAATGCCGGCAGGTAACTTTTCGATTTTGATATTGCCCTTGGCATCGCTAATCCCAACAT
This sequence comes from Planctomycetaceae bacterium, assembly GCA_947463915.1. Lineage (GTDB taxonomy): Bacteria > Planctomycetota > Planctomycetia > Pirellulales > Pirellulaceae > JBKCUI01. The sequence goes on along the minus strand of CANHVO010000222.1, from coordinate 5,415 downwards.
AAGGGTGGCCAGCAACAATCACGTAACCGCTCATCCAAGGGTGAATCGAGCATTCGACTTTCGTCGCACCGGGTTCTTCGACCTTGGTTACGACTTCTTTGCTGCCACCAACTGGAATCATCGGATTCACTTCATCGTTTTTGAAGAAGCTGAACTTAGCATTGTGACCGGTTTGATCAGAGTTCTTCACAAGAAGAGTTTGACCAGCTCGAATGGCCATCACGTGTGGAACGAACGCGCATTTCAGATTGTCCATAACCGGTTTGTCTGCTGGCAGTTTTTGCAAATCCGGATGCAGTTGGTTTGCTTCCAATTTTGTTTTCTTGGAGTCGACCATGAACACCAAATTGGCGATTGCTTTGGTTGCGGGATCAACAACCAAATCTTCCGAGACGATATTGAATTGCGTGCAAACTGGGTCAGCTGCAGCGTTGATTTTTTTGGGTGTCGGCACATCCCCATCCAATACGATCTTCATCGTCAGGTCTGCCCATTTCTGCGCGTGGGCTGAGCCAGAAAATCCAAAGGCAACGCAGCCAAATGACGCAACGACTGCAAATACAGTTTTCTTCATCGAGAGACAAACTCCAGGGAATTTGAAAGTAGGTGGGGAGTCGGATGCCGAGCCAGCTCGGCGATAAATCGAACTCCGACTGGCTCAATCCTATACTTGATCACCAATTTTTCAATCGCAACCATGCTAGAATTGGGCATCATGGTGCTGATTCCCGCCCTATTTCCTCACCCTAAAACGCCCAGAAAATGCTACAGTTCCAATGCGGCAATTGCCAACGTAAACTCAATGCGCCACTCGCATCTGCCGGGAAAACGGCTCGATGCCCTTGCGGCGAAAAGATTTTGATTCCAAATCCAACGAATACCCAACCCCTGAGGCAGTCTGGAGATAAGCAAATTGCGGGTGCATCTACCGGCTTTACTCATGGCTGCGATTGCGGACGAAAGCTGCGGGTTCCACAAACGGACTCGACCCAAAAAGCCAAATGCCCATGCGGGAAAACCTTCACGATTCCTCCTATTGCAAAAGAGCCAGACTATCACCACTTCACGCATCCTAACAAGAACCAAATAGCCGAAGAGCCACAGGCTTTTCCCAGTTTTGAGCCGCATTCGAAAGCCTTCCTATCCAACCTACCGCAATCGAATACCGCTGACTGGGCAAACGACCTCCCGCCCGCTTCCCCCTATTTGCCTCCGTCGGCGACACCACACTACGCCCAATCCTCAGTCGGCAGCACCACCAACTCAAATTCGATTGCAAATGACTATTTGAGAAACGCGAAACGCGAAAAAACTGAAAAGGATAAACGAGATAGCGAAGTGGACCGAGGAGGTGGTGGCGGAGAACTGTTCGGTTCCACCGCACTGTATGGTGTGGCAATGATGATCGGAGCCGTACTTTGGTTCGTCGCCGGCCTTTTTTTCGACCGTATCTTCTTTTACCCACCCGTCATGTTTGTGCTCGGTTTGATCGCTTTAGTTCGCGGGGTGTTTGATGGCGACTGACGCTATCAGAAACAGCGCCAACGAATATCCAAGAACACGCTACACGCAACCATTGCTTTGGATAGCAGGGACGGAAGTCCTGTTTTTTTGGTCGTTTTTGATCTTGCTTGGAGTCTTTCCCAACCAAGCCACCACATCGCTCGCACCTGTTTCGTCGGTATTCGGCTTTATCATTGTCGGATTGGGAGTACTAGAATTTGGTGTCGTTGTGCTGAATGTTCAATTGGCTTGGCTGCTCCCAGTCGACCATGACGAATCCGGTGTAGCACCGTTTTTGTGCGGCTATTGTTTGCTCGCCCAATCGCTATTGATGTTTCCGCCGCTGGTCATGGTGTCCGTTGTGGTCGTGCCGCTAGTCTTGATCAGTCTCGCATATGTTGGCTGGTACTTTCAAAAGTTCACCTCGCTAAAACTTGTAAAGCCAGGCAGCAATGCGATGCAAAACCCGTTGTCATTGCGGTCCTTGCTTTGGATGCCTGCCTCCCTGTTGGGACTGGGATTGATTCCAATAGCACTGTCTCTCTTTTGTGGGCCGTATTTGTTTGAACTAGCGATTACCAACTGGAAGCATCTTGGTTTCGTGGTTATCTGTTCGGCGATGGGAATGATGTCGGTTTCTTTCTTGCCGCTGGCTCTCTGCTATTCGTTCCTCTATCTGGATCGATGCAGTCGGTCCGTAAAGAAACTTACCATGGCGACAGTCGCCCTTTGTTTCGGCTTAGGAATCGCGATCGAAGCCATCCTCAGCGACTTTGGCTCCGCCATGGTGCCGATAGCCTTGATTGCGGTCGTGATGTTTGTTGCCGGCGTTTGGTCCGGACTTAAACCATGGCAACAAGATGGCCTGCAAGTGGATTTTGCCAAGCCAAGTTATGGAACTAAGTTGCCAGATGTCAAATTCGATGATCTCGACTAATCGCCCTGAGGCGATGCTGTATGTCGAATGCGATGGACTTCCTCATCCTCCGGCCCCTTCTCCTCCCAAGGAGGAGAAGGGGAGTTAGGACAAATAGCTCGTAAGCAGACAGACTAAGGTTTGGATTCGGGTGGCTCGGGGCAGAGCCAAAGTGCAACGCGATATGGCCACGGGTGAGTCCATGGATTGGGCCATGGAATCGTCGCGGAAAAGACGCTGACCATCAGCAAAAAACCTACCAGCTTTCGAAGCTTTGAGGATCGACTGGCCGCTTCGACCGCTGGAATGCATAACCACAGCCAAGCAGGAGCAAGCCAAAACACCCAGCGGAATCCGCTGCATACTCCCGCGTAGTTTCGATCTTCCACGGGCCGCATGGTGTAGAACACGAAGCATGCCAATGAGATCGCTGAAAAGGCAAGAGCCATTCCAGCCTCCGAAACAACAAAGTCTTTCCAACCTTTTGTTGGGACGCCACCCCGGCGAAGCCAAAGGACCGATCCCACTAACCCAAGTAACCAAAATGGAGTCAGTGAAAAAATCCCGTGATGGCCGATCGTAAAGTGGACCGCATACAGCAGTTGATTAGGCTCACCTCGATCGACCCCTTTTTTGTTGCCGGGCAACCAATACGACTTTGGAAAATCGTACCAATCGTCCCAATGGCAAATCGACCATTGGTTTTCCTGGGACTCGATCGCAACGCGTTGCCCAGCACTTTCATCAATGAACTGTAAGACGTTGGTCAGTCGAGCGGGAATGATCGTGGCTTTGTCCGTAAATGCATAGCCATGTTGGTTTGCTAGCGCGACCACGGTTTCCAAAGGGGGCGCTGCTTGGTCGCTTGTTTCCTTAGGAATGCTGGCGATCTCGGCACCTAATCCTCGGTGCGAGTAAGGTGGTCTCAAGTCGTTATGGGCCCAATAATTGGTCGCGAGAAAAAGAACTGCGATCAAGGCAGAGCCGAGGCCATATCCCAAGAGCAATTTTCGCCAGTCAATAACCAGAAGTATACCAGCCGCAGCAGCAGCCCAAGCGAGTGCCGGCAGTTCGCATGCGACGGCAAGTCCAGCAAAGAGTCCGCACATGCACCAAGTCCACCACGACTGACTGGTGCCCTGCTTGTGCGCATTTATGATTTGCCAAATGAGGCCGAGACTCAATGAGAAAAATAATGCGCCGTGCAAGTGGTTGTTTAGTGTGGCCACGAAGGTGGTCAGAAACGTCCCCCAAAGAGCCATGTTCAAAAGAACGAATCGCGACCATGCGTTTGAAACGTTTTTTTCAAGCCAGAAGTACAGCCAAACCCACCAGATTGCCAACGGGAGCACATTGACCAAAATCATTACGACTCGTCCGATCAAGAACGGCTCCTCCGTCAACTTTTTGCCGAAGAGCATCGTGACCGGTTTGCAAACAACAGCATACATGGCAGTAAGCAGCGGCGGTTTGCTGGAATAAAAATGCTCTTTGCCGTCTGCTCCTCGATGCCGAACGATATCGATGGAGTTCCAGATTTTGGATTTCTGTTTGCTATCGAGCAATTCGGTAATTCGATCGATTTCCCATTTGCCATCTTCGGTCAAGGCAGCGATGGCACACCAACGCGAGCGGTCATTGGCACTGAGAAAAGGAAGTTCGCCGTGCGCCGCGGTCATTCCGAGGATGCGAGCAAGTTGAATGACGATAGCAATTCCAATGAACAGCCAAGCGGAATCTTGATAACGCCATGTGTTCGATTCAGCAGATTCATTCGCTTGGTTCACGATTTTTCACCTGCGTGATCGAGTGGGTTCTTTTGAAGAGAGCTAGTTGTCTTTGCGATCGAATAAGGAATCGTTCGGCTACCTGAGTTGGCAACCACCAATTCAGCGAGCAGGCCGACACCTATCATTTGAGAGCCGAGCAAGAACAAAAACATGGTTAAATAGAAAACAGGTGTCTTGTGCAGATCAAAAGCCACCATGCCCAGGGGCAACCTACTAACAACCCAAGTCGCCATCAGGCACAAGAGCAAAACGCTGGCGATAGAGCAAGCGGCCAAACCGATACCACCGAGCAAGTGTTGAGGGCGATAGCGAAATCGAGTCAGGAAGACAACCGTGAAGAGATCGAGGAATCCCTTTAGAATTCGAGAGATGCCGTATTTGGAAACGCCATGAATTCGAGGATGGTGTTGGACGGAAATTTCTTTGACACGAAATCCTCGGGCTGCGGCCAAGACTGGGATAAAGCGATGCATTTCACCATAAAGCGTGATCTCGGCGAGGACTTCTCGGCGGTATGCTTTCAGTCCGCAATTGAAGTCATGAAGCGGTAGCCCCGAGAACTTTCTTAGGATTCCATTGAACACGAGAGAAGGCCAGCGTTTATGCCAAGGGTCATAACGCGTTTGCTTCCAACCGCTAACAACCTCACAACCTGAATCGAGTTTCGCAATGAGGTTTACCAATTCTTTGGGATCGTCCTGAAGATCAGCGTCCATCGTGATGACGGTATGCCCCTTGGCAATGGAGAAGCCAGCAGCAAGGGCGGCCGCCTTCCCAAAGTTTCGACGGAAGCGAATACCGTGGACGGTCGGATGATCTTGACTGAGTTTCTCGATAGTAGACCAAGAGGAATCGGTCGAGCCATCGTCGATGAGGAGTACTTCGAAGTCCCCAAGGTTGTCTGCGGCAACAGCTTGATGGATGCGTTGAATGAGTTCCGCCAACGAGTCTTGTTCGTTAAACAGTGGGACGACGATCGAGATCATTGAATTGGATGTGGCGAGGCGGGAACTAACAAAAGTCACCCTCCCTCCGGGAGGTTCGGCCTTTAGGGCGGGGAGGGTGAAGTGTCGGTGCTGTTCGCATCGGCACTTCACCCTCCCCTCGCTGCGCTCGACCCTCCCAGAGGGAGGGTGACAAACTTGAGTTATCTCCGAAGAGAAGACTCCAAGACAACATTGTAACTCAAAACAAATACTTCTGTTG
>CANHVO010000221.1 GCA_947463915.1 Planctomycetaceae bacterium | reverse complement strand
TTGAGGAATCACCAGAATCGGTTGTGTTGTCGTTCATGAACAACGTGTCATGGGTGTACGAGATGACACCAATTCTGCAATTCAGTGCCTATGTCGGTACGTTTGGCGAATATGACCACCGAGTCATAAAGGGTGAGTCCTTGATGTAACGTCCTCGCCAAAGAAGTGAGGCAGCGGGCTTGGACGCGTTTTGTCAAAAACAATCGTTGATACAGCCACAAGTACGGTTGAGCCATTTCGTGGATGTTCATTGATTTAGTTCGTTTTGCATTTGTCCGGCTCGGGCTTGCCCGACCGGACACCGCTTTGGTGTTCTACTCTGCGGCGAAATCACCCCCTTGCATGCTTTGCCCCGCCGGAGGCGGGGCAAAGCATGCAAGGGGGAAGAGACTGCGACATGAGTGTAGAACGCCAAAGCTGCGGACGGAGGGGCAAGCCCCTGCCGTCCTGAAACAGCAGATCGTTTTGAAACAGCAGATCGTTTTGAAACAGCAGATCGTTTTGAAATAACAGATCGTTTTGAAATAACAGATCGTTCTGGGGCAGTTGCCCTCAGCTGTCCGGAACACGAGCTTTAGCTGTCCTGAAAACTAGCCTCTCGAATTGACTACGGCGAAAGCAAGTCGCTGCAGTTCCACCGCTAGGTCCACGTCGACCACCGTCAATCCGCTGCCTGGACTTCGTACGGTTACTGGTGCGAAGTTCAGGATTCCCGTCACTCCAGCATCCTCGAGACGCTGTGCTACAATCGCCGCAGAACTCGCGGGTACCGCCAGAATCGCCAGCTCGACCTTCTCTCGTTCCACCGTCGATTCCAGTTCCTCGAGCGGCGAAACAGTAATCGTCCCCAGTTTTGTCCCTATCTTGCTCGGGTCGCTGTCGAAGACGCCAACGAGGCGGAACCCCTGTTGATTGAAGCCGCGATAGCCCGATAACGCTCGCCCCAAATTCCCAGACCCGATCAAGATGACATTCCAAGATCGATCGGTACCCAAAATTGCCTGGATCGCCTTCGTGAGTCCGACGATACTGTAGCCAACTCCGCGTTGACCAAATTGGCCAAAGCACGATAGATCACGTCGCACTAGCGAATCGTTCAAGCCCAAACGCTTTGCGATTGCGCTGCTCTGAATACGTTGCTGGCCGGACCGCTGCAGTTGCTGCAGCTCACGAAGATACAACGCCAATCGGGTCACGGTGGCGACAGGCACGTTCGGAGATGGATTCGAGGCTGGACTTGGACGTCCAGCCTCTTCGTCATCGCTATCCGTAGGTTCGAATGGCATTATCGGGCCAATGCAGGCTCAGTGTTTGCGGCCCGGAAATACTCCGGCGCAATGGCTTGCAGATGCTCGGCGCATTTGTCGACCGCGTAGAGGATTTGCTGGTTGGTATGCGTTGAGTTGATAAAAAACCGCAATCGAGCTGCCGATTCTTCAACGGCCGGATAAAGGATCGGTTGTACATTCACTCCGGAATCAATCATCCGCCTAGACAGTTGCAATGCATGGCTGGAGTTGCCCGTAATGATAGGGATGACCGCGGTCTCTCCGCTCTTTCCGGTATTGAGTCCACGCTTCTTTGCCTCGGTGAGAAAGAGCCTGGATGCATCTTTAAGGCGAGCAACTCGCATCGGTTCTCGCTTCAAAAGTTGGAGCGAAGCGATGGAAGCCGCCGTGTTGCTTGGCGAAAGTCCAACGCTGAACACGAAGCCCGGAGCAGTGTACTTCAGGAACTCAACGAGCTCCTTTCGGCCTGCAATGTAACCACCGCAGGACCCAAACGATTTGCTCAACGTTCCCATCCAAATATCGACGTCCGTCGGATTGACGCCAAAGTGCTCAGCAATCCCTCGCCCGTGCGCCCCCATGGTGCCAATCGAGTGCGCTTCGTCGACCATCAGCCAACACTTGTGCTTCTTGCAGACCTCAATGAACTTGGGCAGATTCGGGAAGTCGCCGTCCATGCTATAAACCCCTTCGACGATCACCAATACCCGACGGTATCGCGTCCGCAGTTCTGTGAGCGCTTCGTCCAGTGCTGCGAAGTCATTGTGAGGAAATGCTCGACGTCGACTGCCGGATAGAATCGCACCTTGGACAATACTGTTGTGCGACAAAGCGTCGTGGAGTATCAAGTCCTGTTGGCCGACAATGTGACCGATTACCGTTTCGTTTGTCGAGTGACCACCTACCAAAACGATCGAGTCTTCGACTCCGATCCAGTCCGCGATCAGTCGTTCTAGTTGTTGGTGGATGTCCTTTTCGCCACTAACTAACCGCGATGCGGAAACGCTCGTGCCATACTTCTTGACGGCATCCACTACGGCTTGGGTTACGTAGGGATCGCCGCTCATGCCGAGATAGTTGTAGCTCGCAAAACTGATCAGCTGCTTTCCGCCAACCATAGTTGTATCGCGAGTCATCCCTTGGTGTACTGAGAAATAAGGGTTCGGAAGCCCCGTCATTTCAAACTGGTTCATGATCTGCTTGAGGCGACGATATTCCGGTATCAAATCGAAACGATAGTCCTCGGGGGCAACTTCTCGTTCGACAGGCGTTGCGTCAGCTTGGCCTTCGGCAAAGATGTCGGTTCGAATTCGCTCTTTACCGAAGTGCTTTTCGATGGCTTCGGCGATTTCGCGAACGGTTTCAATTTCTTGCAATACTTCTTCTGGAAACCGACCGCCGACGGAGCTTTCCAGAACGTGAGCAATCTGCAAACGTTCGAGACTGTCCAGCCCTAAGTCGACCACGATGTTCGTGTCCAAGTCGAGAAGTTTGGCTCGTTCCTGTGCGACCGTTTTCACTGCTCGTTTAACGAGTTCAACGATATCAATGTCTGGGTCGCGAGTCTTTTTGAAGGGCAAAGCCGAACCGAAGTTCCCACGCCTACCGAATCCGGAGCCCGTATTTTCGACCGTCGAAGCTGCTATCATCGGGGCTTGTTCAGGTAGATCGTCATCCCATGAAAGCCACTGATGGATGACTCGCAAATTGCCTTCACGGAAGTCTCGCAAACAAGCATGTCGCTGGATTTTTCCGGACGAAGTTCGGGGTAGCGAGCCATGTCGTACGAGGACGACAGCGTCGGGTGGAAGTTCATGGCCTTGAGTCACACTGCGTCGAATCGCGTGCACGACGGGATTCCAATCGTCTTCGAGCGAACGCTGCACCTCGACAGTGATGATCAAGCGTTCGCGAGGTCCGGAATCGTCGGCGAAGGCCGCTGCTGCTGAGGATGAAATCGACTCATGGCATTCCTCCACTGTTTGCTCAATATCTTGGGGATATCGGTTTACACCTCGGACAATGATCAAATCCTTAACGCGACCGGCAACATAGAGCTGACCTTCGCTCCAAAAGCCGAGGTCCCCCGTGCGCAGGTAAGGCCCTTCATTGTCTGCCGTCCTGGCTTGGAAAACGCTCTGAGTTACGTCTTCCTTCTCCCAATAGCCAAGTCCAACGCTTGGGCTCTGCACCCAAATCTCGCCGATCGAGTGATCTGGAAGCGGCTTGAGAGTCTCTGAATCAACGATCAAGATCGATTCGTTTTTGGTTGCATGACCGCATCCGACCAAACTGCGGGCGTCTCGAGCATCCTCACTCACTTCCGTAACCATGCGCGCATCTAGCCGACGGCCGTCAAAGTGTTTGATTACCGGGGGCGTTTGGCGTGGACCACCCGTCACAATCAAAGTTGTCTCCGCCATTCCATAGCATGGGAAATGGGATCTGTTTGTGAATCCAACTCGCTCAAACTTACGGCTAAACTGCTCAAGCGTAGTCGCGCGAACAGGTTCGGCGCCATTGAAGGCAAGTGCCCATGAACTCAGGTTGAGCCCCTGCATTTCTTCTTCTGTGACCTTATCGACGCACAACTGGTAGGCAAAGTTAGGTCCTCCGCTCGTCGTTGCGCCATACTTCGAAATCGTCTTGAGCCAGCGAACAGGTCTCTGCATAAACGACATTGGGCTCATCAGGACCATGCTCAGGCCCATCGATACTGGCGACAGCACGCCGCCGACCAGTCCCATGTCGTGATACATCGGAAGCCAACTAACACCGATGGTTTTGTTCGTTTCGTCGAAGAGGACTGAAATCATTTCGCAATTGCGAATGAGATTGGCGTGTGTCAACATCACACCCTTGGGTTGTCCCGTCGAACCCGATGTGTATTGGAGCACCGCCAAATCCGATGGTGGTATCGGCATTTCCGAAAACTGGATGGCCAAAGAACGATCGATGCTATCGGTTGCGAGCAACTGCATCGAACCCGTTTCGGCCTTGGTCGAATCATCCTTGATAATCTGAGCGACGGTTTCCGTGGTGGTCAGCGCGAACTGGGCCTGGCAATCCAACGCGATACCCTGGATGCGTGCTCCTTTTCGGCTTCGACGCGGAGGATAGGCTGGAACGCTGACGCAACCAGCATACAAGCAGCCAAAAAAACCGACGACAAACTCGATCCCAGGTGGATAGAGAAGCAGACCACGTGATCCGGGACGATTTGTCTCCAAGATTTTGACGGCCACAGCCCTGGCCGCGTGGTCCAATTCGGCAAAGGTCATCGACGTGTCGCCGTCGGTCTCGCCATCGGTGTAGTAGAAGGCTACCTTATTGGGCTGAACATTGGCCCAGTAACGTAGTACGTCCACAAGAGTGGTTTTGGGTGGGTTGAACGGTGCATGAAAGCGAGTCAAATCCAACACTAGTGTATTCCCTTTGGGAGTCGACCATCATCAGTCGCGGGCAGGGGGGCGGGCTATCATGAGCTCGCCGCGGCCTACTGCACGAAAAAATCGCCACGTCGAGCGCGGCAAAACGGTAAATTAAACGCTTTGTTCCAAATTAATCGCCTGTTCCTACCTTATCGGACTTTCTTTATACCTGCGATTTAGCAAACTCGGTACACCCTATTTTTTGCCCAGACCTCCCAAACTGCTGCCGAAATTCTGACCAACCAGGGAAATCCGGTCGACTTGCGCATGAAAAGCCCTTGTGATCACGAAAACAGACCGATATACTCTGCCCCTCACAAATTTCGAAAAACGTGGTTTTTGCAGGAAAAGCGGCATCCAATCGATGGATGTTAGGCCAAAGTCCCAGTTTGCCCTGCCGGAGCCCAAGGAAATGACTCATGGTATTACAACCCAAAACATACGTAGCAAAAACCGGCTCAGTTGAACAAAACTGGCATCTCGTCGACGCGACCGATTGCATTTTAGGAAGATTGTCGACCGATATCGCGATGATTCTGATGGGTAAGCATCGTCCTGAGTACACCGCTCACGTCGATACCGGCGAGTTCATTGTCGTCATCAACGCCGAGAAGGTTGTGATGACTGGCAACAAACTAAAGGTACGCCACTACGCTTGGTACAACGGATACAACAGACAAAAGATGGAAAGCTATGCCGAACGTTTGGAACGCAAGCCAACCGACCTGATCACACAGGCCGTAAAGCGAATGCTTCCAAAGAACGCTCTCGGACGTCACATGCTTTTCAAGCTAAAGGTTTATGCTGGCAGCGAGCATCCGCACCAAGCACAACAACCACAACCTGTTTCGTTCGGCCACCAAGCTAGCTAACCGATCCTTCAACACTCAGCATAAAGTACGATTTCATGGTCGCAGTAGTCAAAAAAGACAAAGTTAGCGGTGACAGCCTCGGAACCGGTCGTCGCAAATCATCCGTCGCTCGCGTTCGTATTAAGAACGGCGATGGAAAGATCACGGTCAACGATCGCGAGTTCGAGAAGTACTTCGTAAACGAATCCGAGCGAAGACTCATCTTGGAAACCCTCGACCACGTCGGACACCGAGATAAAGTCGATATGTTTATCCGAGTTAGCGGTGGCGGGACCATCAGCCAAGCAGGCGCAGTTCGAATGGGCCTGGCCCGAGCACTCGTTAGCCTCAACGAAGAAAACTTCGCAGCCTTGCGAGCTGACGGCTTCCTCACTCGAGATTCTCGAATGAAAGAACGAAAGAAATACGGCCTCCGCGGTGCACGACGCGGTGTTCAATTCTCCAAGCGTTAATCGCCAGAGAAGAACAGACCAAAACAAAAGACCTGCTGAAACCAGCAGGTCTTTTTTTATGGAATGAGCTCTACTCGTGAGGAATGAGCTCTACTCGGGAGGCGAGTGGCGGGAAAGAACTCACCACCATACAGCTGGATTTGCCAGAATTCAGGACGTTCTGAATTCTGGCGAATCCAGCTACGGTAGTGTTCAGCCTGCTGCTCGCCTTGGGAGCGAAACTCGTCAAGAGTTTCGGCAGTGTCTGAAAAGCAGCCGAAAGTCTTGACGACTTTCGCTACGTAAGACCTTTGGCTGAGAGAGCGTGGCGAGTTTACCGTTGAAGCCGGTACACCAACGGTTCATCTATACCGCTACGCGGCTTTGGTTTTTCGGAATCGATCGGCGGCGGGGATGATGGATCGGATAGGCTGGTTCATTGCAATCTGATCCAGGATGCGCGATGCAACTTCGAGAGCCTGACAACCCTGCTCGCCAGTAACGGTCACCGAACTACCGGTTTGGATCGATTGGAAAAATTCCATTTGTTCTTGTTCGATTGCGTTGGCGGGAGTTGCTTTTTGCTCCACTCGATTCAGCCAATCCGAAAACAAACTATCCTTAACTTTCGCTCTCAGTTCTGCAGGCAATTCATCTGCTTGCCTCGATCCGTCGGCGACATCCTCGACGGCTGCCGTCTGCGTCACGCTGTTGGTCGCGAAATCGATTTCTGTGAGGCCTTCGTCGGTGAAGACCTGCATGGTACGCCTTGGAGAGACAGCGACCCGAGAGGCCCTCAGATTCGCGATGGTGCCATTGCGGAAGCAGAGACTTGCTGTCGCAAAATCCTCTGTCTTTCCGAGGACATTCCAGCCGTAGGCTGCAACCGATTCGACGGGCGCATCGACTGCACTGAGAATGAGATCGATGTCATGAATCATCAAGTCCATCACGATACCGATATCTGTGCTGCGTCCAGTGTAGGTTCCCTCGCGCGACGCCTCGATGTAGCGAATCGAGTTGCTCGAAAATTGGCTCGATGCGAGCCTCCAAGCTGGGTTGAACCGTTCGACGTGTCCGACTTGCAAGGTGCGATGGTTGGATTTAGCAGCGGAGACGAGCTGGTTGGCTTCGGTAAGCGTGCTGGCGACCGGCTTTTCCATCAAGACGTGAATCCCATGGTTCAAGCACCATAGCCCGATCTCATGATGGAGAAAGGTAGGTGCTGCAACGATGACGCCATCCACGGCTCCGAGCCACTCACGATAATTGGTTATGGCCGCAGTATTCAATTGGTCCTGAACGAATTGGCGAGACGCGTCGGACGGGTCTGCGACTCCGATCAATTCGCATGCTGGATTGGCTGCCGCAAGTTTGGCATGGATTCTTCCGAGATGGCCACCACCGATCACTCCAATTCTTGGCTTCGGTCCAACGAAAACGTGCGGATTGTGGCTCATGATTTTGCCTTGCTACCTTATGCGGCAGCAGCTGAGGAAGAGGAGGAACGTCGATCGCGGCCTCGACCGTGTCGACCCAGTTGCGATTCGTCGATAAACGCAAAGAGGATTTCTAATTCGGGCGATAGAACTCCGTTAACCTGCAGGATTTCCCTTGCGTGTTTCACACCTACCTTGGAACGGTACAAAAGTTTGTGAGCCTCGCCGATCGTTCGAATGGCTGCTGCAGAAAAGTTTTTTCGTTTCAGTGCGACGACATTGACGCAACGTGGTCGGGCTGGAAAACCCTCTGCCAACATGAACGGCGGAATGTCCTGGAGAACGCGTGAAAGTCCGCTTACAAAGCTATAGCATCCAATAGACGCGAAGTGGTGGACTGCCACGCCTCCGCTCAAAGTTGCATCGTGCTCGACACGCACGTGGCCGCCGAGCATGACCGTATTGGCCATAATCACGCGGTCCTCAACGACACAGTCGTGAGCGACGTGCGAATTGGCCATGAAATAGCAATCGCTACCGATGGATGTGATGCCTTCGTCTTTCTCTGTTCCACGATTTACGGTAACGCATTCTCGAAAGACATTGGAGTCACCAATAATCACTTGGGTTGGCGACCCTTGGTAGGATAAATCTTGAGGTTCGCCGCCGATAACGCAACCTGGGAAGAAGCGATTGTCTCGTCCGATGCTGGTGTGACCAGTCAGGGTAACGCTGTTTTCCAAGCGAGTTCCACGGCCAATCTTGACGTTTGCACCGATGACACAGTGATGACCGATGCGAACATCTTCGTCGAGTTCAGCGCGAGGGTCGACCACTGCTGTATGGGCGATTATAGTTGGCATGGAAAGGTTCCCGAACGTGTCTGTTTGGTTGATTGGTTTGTATTGAGTGCAATCATGCTGCATACCTATTGCGCATTGGCACTTGAGAGTCTTTCAGTTCATGAACGGCTTCTGCAAGGTACCCGTTCAAGATGTGTCCGCTCCGATGAGCAATGATTTTCCCTTGGACTCTCATTCCGCATAACGACAGGTCGCCGATGAGATCAAGCAGCTTGTGTCGGGAGCATTCATCTTCGTATCTAGGTGAATTATCGATAGGACCATTTGGGCCGAAGATGACCAAATCGCGATAGGTAACGTGGCTTGCCACCCCTTGCGATTGAAGGCCCCTTGCTTCGCTTTCAGTTAAGAAAGTCCGAGCTGGAGCAACTTGCTGTGCGAACGTGTCTCGGTTGAGCGTGTAAGTTGTGGTCGACGCTGGTATTGGGCTGCTAGAACCGTAGTCCAGCTGATACTGAATGGTTAGACCTGGGTCAGTCGATGGAATTGCCGTGATCCACTGGTTTTCATTCCCAACTCTTAACGGCATCTTCAAGGCGATTTCAAGTGAAGTCGCTGGTTGTTTCCTTATTCCAGCTCGTTCCAACGCGACAGCAAACGCGAGTGCACTGCCATCCATTCCCGGCATTTCAGGAGCATCGCATTCGACGATGCAATTGTCGATGTCCATCGCATAGAGAGCAGCGGCCACGTGTTCTACCATTTCGACATGGCATGCGTCGCTAACGAGTGTCGTTCTCAGACTCGTATCGCGTCGATTCGAGGCAATGCATTTTATTTCGGGGCGACCGGGGAGATCGACTCTACGAAAGACGATCCCAGCGTTGGGAGAGCCTGGCAGAAACGTCAACGTGATGGGGCGACCGGACCAATAGCCGCGACCGCTCACATGCGCCATGTGCTCTATCGTATTTTGGAATCGAATCTGTTGCATGCGTGACGCCGAAATCCGTTTCGTGTCCGTGGGTATAATTATGGATGAGTCTGCCTTTGATTCGTGCGTCACGCATGACGCTGAATCAACAATGTGTCAAATACTTTGGTTGGGAAACTGCTGCAAGATCAGTTCCCAGGCTCCGCCTGGGAACGATTGCATTTTTCCGTAGGATGGGACCATTGTCCCGTCCGCTTATTCGTCCTGTCCGCTTATTCGTTCGGGACAATGATCCCAAACTACAAAAATCGATTACTGCTTTCGAAGGCCTGGTTGTGTACGGTTGGCCGTTTGAGGTACTTGAGGTTGAGTTGTCGGAGTTGTTGCTGCGGCTGGGGCGGTTGCCTTCGGCTCATCCCGATTGAGTACAGCCAGCACCATTTCGGTTACGTCGATGCCTGGATTGTGGTATAGGACGTCTCGCTGCACTCCAAAGTTGACCGATTGAGGTTTCTTGGGGTCCATTTCGTTTTGCTCGCGACTGTATCGAAGCACGACGTCATACGCTAGGTGTTCTGCGACGAGTTTGATGGCACGATTGATCGACTGATAGGACTTGAAGATTACGGTCGCTTGCTTTTCGGCAAACTCTTTTTCTTTGCCCATGAAGTCAACTCGGAGTTTGCTTTCCGCACTGATCAAGCTCTCTTGTTTTTGCTTGAATTGCGGAGAGTCTGGCTCGAACGTTTTGCCAATCGACTCTTGGTCTTTAAGCAACGCTGTTCGACGCGATTCGATGTCTTCTTGCGCCGCGGTCATTTCGGCCTTGATCGCCTCCATGTTGGCGTTCATGTTCGGGTGATTCTTGAGAATGTACCCAACGTCTACCAACGCGATGCTGGACGCTCCTGTTTTTGGACCGGCAGGTGCTGCTTGACCTGCTGTTGGAGCTTGGCCGAAAACGGATGGGGCTGCACAGAAGCCCATGAGAGCGATTGTCGCTAAGGAAATTCGAAAATGCACTTGTCAGCACTCCTTGCTAAGTGAATTGTGGGCGGTCGAGTTTGATCTCAACGGCGATTTTCGGAAAACAATCCGTGTTTTCCATTTTGTGTAATGCCGACCTAATAAGTCGCCACACTGTTTCATCCGCGATTCTGACGATTCGGTTATGGCGAGTAAATAGCGATCTGGTTGGATCTAGTCAGTAAGTTCAACTTTCAGTTCAATTTTTTCGGCACCTCGCTCGACCAAAATCTTGAGTGTGTCTCCCTGCTTGATCTTTTGAAGCACACGATCAAGCTCGGCTCGACTCGTGATCTCGTCCTCGTTGATTCTCAAAATTTTGTCGTCGGGCTGAATCCCGGCCTTTACAGCCAAACCGCTGGTTAACAGTCGGTCTACCACGACTCCAGGAACATTCAGCTTTAATCGAGCTCCTAAACGTGTTCGTCGCGGAACGTTGGCTTGTGGATTGGCTCGTCCCTTCACCTTCACAAAGGTAAGCTTTTCAGGTTGTGTGACGAGGCTGTTTGCTATCCCTGTGACCATATCGGTTATGCGTTCAATTCCGCTTAGGTTGATTTTGTCGAAATCGTCGCTTGGTCGATGATAGTCGTTGTGGAGACCCGTAAAGAAATGGAGCACAGGTATGTTCTTCTGAAAAAACGACTGGTGGTCGCTCGGCCCCATCCCCTCAGGCAGTTTGGTTAGGGCGAATGCTAGCGAATCATTCGCCTTCGTTACCATGGCATCGAGCTCTTTCG
Source organism: Planctomycetaceae bacterium (assembly GCA_947463915.1). Lineage (GTDB taxonomy): Bacteria > Planctomycetota > Planctomycetia > Pirellulales > Pirellulaceae > JBKCUI01. The sequence continues at coordinate 485 of CANHVO010000221.1, read as the reverse complement.
CTGTGCCTGTTCCGTAAACCGTTAAATTGTTGTCCGTGAGTCGACCAACCATGTCCATGTTGATCATCGCAACGGTGTTCTCAAGCTCGAATCGCGGATGCTTGACATAGTACTCGCTGCCAAGCAGACCAAGCTCTTCACCGGAGAACGCAATGAATACTAATGTTCGCCTTGGTGTTTCGGGTGTATCTTTCTTTGCGGCGAGGCTCAGCTGCCGAGCGGCCTCGAGCAAGCAAACTGTTCCCGATGCATTGTCATCGGCTCCGTTATGCACATCGATTGTTCCCGGTGCAAGCGAAGCCATGCCGCCCATGCCTACGTGGTCAAAGTGGGCGCCAAGGACGATGTACTCGTTGGCAAGAGCACCTTGGCCAGGAAGCACACCGAGCACGTTCATCGATTGTAGTTTCTTCAGTTCGACATTGCCTTCGGCTTTCCAGCCAGCCATTTCAAAAGAGCGAGGCTTGAGGTCGAGATCGATTTCA
>CANHVO010000220.1 GCA_947463915.1 Planctomycetaceae bacterium | reverse complement strand
GCAGACCTATTGGATTCACAAGGCGGAGTTATGTTGGAGAATCAGTCTGCTATCTCCATGCGGACATTATCGGCTGGTACCTACTACCTTCGCGTATTCTCTCCAAACAATACGGCTGCGTTAGCCAACGCATTTTCGATACCTTTGGGCAATTTGTTCGATGACGCTAATTCGGCAAAACTGCAGGACGCGGTTGTGACGGATACGTTTAAGTCAGTAGCGGACGAATCGGACTTGGGTGTTGATGTCGTGAGAAGGCTTATCGGACCAATCTTCAGCTTGGACTCTGCTGCTCAAATTCCATTCAATTTTACGAATGTGGAGTGGCAGACCATTTCGCCAGATCATCCTACCAATGATGCCACGGGCTCAAGACCCATCGATGACGCGCTACGAACGACTCGGACATCGTCAACCGTCCCGACGAATTTGAAAATCGAAGATGGAATCGGAATTCTTGCCAACGGTTTGATAACGTTCGATATCAATGAAATACGTGCTGCAGGCGGCTACAGTAGCGATCAGCGATTCAGGTTGATCATCGACAAGGCTGGTCTAAGTGATAGCGGTACCGCCGGTACCATTCGAAATATGGTGATCGTCAGCAGTAACAACGCGGTGCTGAACGGCTTCGTAAATGGCCAGTCAATGGTGATTGCCAATAACGCGGGAACCTACTCTTTTGGTGGGGTGATTCCTGCACCGCAGACCATTTCGACGTCGTTCTCAACCTATGATTTTGAAATCTCTGGCAATGCTCGATATTTGAGCCTCGCGGTAGCCAGCACTCTCGATGGTAACTTTGGAGACCGTGGCGTATTCTCTGGTGCTCGTCTGATTCCTATTGCGTTCACCATCGATATGTCAGCGCCCAAGGCTGGACAGACTCATGAGGGCTCGAGCTACCCAGATCGCGATGTGCTAATCGGTGGTGATGGCAATGACATCGTTCAAGGCAATCATGATTTGGACCGAATCTTCGGTGGTAGCGGTATCGATACGATTACCGCTGAACGTATCGAAGTACGAGATTTAGATGGCTCCGACGCGACACTACAACCCGTTCGCTCGGGCGAAATCACTTTCCCGGATGCACCACCGAATTTAGACCCCGCAGTTTCAACCTTCAAGACCGTCGAGTTCTCAGACAATTTCGAGGCTGCCACATTGGATCCTACGCGTTGGAGTGTGACCGGAAGTGCTTCCACAAGTGATCTGGTTTTCTTTGCACCAAGTGGTACCAAGGCGGCGAGACTTCAAGGGACTGCGAGTATCACATCCTCCACATTGGATCTTTCCCGTGCGGCTGCAGCGACGATTTCTTACAAATACCAAATGACTGGGTTTGGCGATTCTCCCGAGAATAACGAAAACTTGATCCTCGAGATTTCAAGTACAACGCCTGAGATCTGGACCGTTGTTGATCGTCAACTCGGAAGTGGTCCGGACATGACGCGATTTCTTCCCGGACAAATCGAAATCCCGAGCTCAGCCCTAACTTCCAGTTTTAGATTCCGATTCCGAACGGTTGGGAATGCTGGACTCGATGATTGGTTTGTTGACGATGTCGCAGTTACGGCAACCTATGGCTCATCGCAACTTATGGCAGCGATCGCAAAAGGCCTCGGCGACCCTGTGACGTTGAGCACTGACCTCTCCAAGAATTCGCTTAGGTTTGACGGAATCAACGATTACGTTGAAGTGCCGTTTAATGCGATACTCAATCCGGGGACAAGTCTTGCGAACGCGGATTTCTCAATCGAACTTTGGACAAAGGTCGAGGGTGGAGTCGCTACCTATCGAACGGCGTTGTCTTCGATGCGATCATCACGGGGCTACAGCATTTCGGTAGATAGCAACAACATCTTGCAGTTCCGCACGGGTACTACCCTTGGCCTTGACATTCTTAGTGGTCCGGCGATTGTTCCCAATCAGTGGACGCATGTTGCAGCTACCTTCGATGCAACTTCAGGACCTGATGCATCGGGCGTGTTTAACGGAGTCATGAACTTGTACGTTAACGGACGGCTAGCGACCACTAGACTTGGAAGGAATGCACGTAACACGGTTGCTCCGCTTCGTATCGGCGCGGATGCGAACGGATCGTCATCGACTTCGCCGTTTGATCCCTTTAACGGTTCGATCGACGAGGTACGGATTTGGAATGCCGCTCGATCTGCTCAAGAAATCGAGCAGAACTACAGGATATTTGTAAATCCTACTTCGGGTAGTCTGATCGGTTACTATCAACTGGATCAGATTACAGGAAATGTAGTGTCGGATCTAACGACACCTCCGAAGAATGGAACAGCAATTAATGGCCCGACACTGTCGTCGAGTACGTTTGATCAAGTCTCCATTCTCCATCGTGCATTGACGGCTTCGCGGCTAGCTTCGCTGACTTCGCTCGATGCAAGCAATCAAGGGATTTCGAATCTTTTGGGGGCCGAATTCCTTGTCAATCTTCAATCAATCAATCTCAGTGGGAATGGCTTAGACGATGCAGACCTTGCGGCTCTATTGCCCCGTCAATTGACTGCCGGTTCGCAAGCTGGAGAACAAGTCGGTTTAGCTTCACTCCAATCACTTGACCTTTCTGGGAATCCATCGATTACCAGTATCGGACAACTGGCCGGCTTCCCCGAACTGACTTCGCTGCGTCTCGAGGGAACCGGAGTCGAAGTGATGGCGACGAGCACATCAAGCATGCTGTCTTCGGCAACGAAGCTTACCAATGTCACCTTGCCGTCTCAAATCCTAAGCCCTGCACAGAATATAATCACGCTCGAAGGCCAAGCGACGAGTATCCCGTTCCAAGTCGGTATGCTTAACTTCGGTGGCGTTGGTGTTAATGACTTTGTCACGACATCTACAGTCTCTGCTTTGGGATTGAACACTGGCTTCACCGCGTCGGCTTGGATCTTCCCAACGAATAGCAACGATGCGATTGTTCGGCCAGTGTTCGGAACTTCTTCGCCAGGCAACAATCAAGGCTTGCAACTAGGCCTGACTGGAAATAGACCTTTGATGGGGTTTGCTGGAAACAATTTGCAAAGCAATACCAACCTGGCGCTCAATCAATGGCACCATATCACTTGGGTCTACAGTTTCAATGCGGCTGTTCCGTCCGCTTCGACGCAATCGATCTTCATCAACGGTGTGCAGGATGGTACGCCGAGAACGAGTGGCGCGGCGAACTTCACTTTAAGCGACTCCGTCTTTATTGGGCGAGCATCCACCACAAGCTATATGGGCTCCATCGACGGAGCTCGTATCTTCAATCGGGCATTAAGTGCAGCTGAAGTAGCCAGCAACATGTTCGATGGCGTTCCGCTCAACGGTCCAGACGTGACTGCCAACTACCGCTTTAACGATGGATCTGGAACAGTTGCTGCCGATAGCAGTTTCTACGGGCGACCAGGAACCCTTTCCGGCGGTGCGACATTTGCCACTCTCACCAATGTTCCTTGGAGCTTGTCTGGTGCCGTCACGACGAGCGGGGCCAGCGGTCCGATCAACTTTACGGCTGCTGATGAAGGAATTGCGATCGCAACGGTTCTCGGCAATCGATTCCCTATCGTGATTCGCAATGCATCGCCCAATTTGATTGCCGCTCCCAATCTTGGCTTAGCAAACGGCGGAACAGGCGTGCGAGAAGGCCAGACGATCTCTGTCGATGTACCGATCCCTAACGGCAACACTCTCGAATACAACGTTCGAATCGACGGTACGATTGTTAGCAAATATGTTGTTGGCGATCCTGGATCATTGGATCGCACGCCTGCCAATATGCGAGCCCAAATCACGATTACCGACCCGGCCGGGCAAGCGACAGAACTTGCCTATCGAGGTTCGCTGGCTTTGAACGATAACGGCTTTGCAGACACGGGGTATCAACTGAGTGCCATACCAAGCCAGCGTGCTAGCACCTTGGAAGCATGGGTCTTCCCAACGACACCGGTAACGCCACCGTTATTGGGCACTCGGCGATTTGTTTTCGATACCGCTAGCTCTGACGGTCTAGGTTGGGCGTTGTATCACGAAGGTGTGAATTGGATCATTGATACCGGGGCAACCCAGTTCAACACAGGTGTCGCGGTCGTCTTCAATGATTGGCGACACTTGGCCGTCGTTTTCAATACGGAGACAAATCTACTGCAGCTTTATGTAAATGGCGTTGCTTCAGGTGCCTCAAACCCGATCGCATTGCCAGCTACGGTCGGAACCCTGTATATCGGAAGCAATTTTGCGGGTACTAATTCATTCGCTGGAAACATCGACGAGTTTCGCGTTTGGAATCGCGCCTTGACCGCTGTCGAAGTAGCAAGGTTAGACGATGGGCCTGTTCCATTCGATTCGCCAAACCTTGCAGGCTGGTGGCGTTTCAACGAAGGTTCTGGGAACGTAGCTCGGGATAGCTCGCTACTTGCAAATGACGCCTCGATTCGTTCGATGATCGTACCTACCGCCGTTAATGCCAGCACTCTTAATCCTTCCTTCGTTCCGGCCATGAATACAATCAACGGTAGCGGACTCACGATTCAATTACCATTTGAAGCTAGTACGCATTCAAATGGCTTTCCAAGCGGTTCTGGTAGTTCCATGTTTTGGCAATCATTGGAGCCAGTCTCCAGTGGCAATGTGTTCATCGAGTTTGATCTCGGCGAAAATTACAACCTAAGCGATATGCTTATATGGCAATACAACGCTACAGGTCTTGGATTTGATGAACTAAGCCAGGGCGTGCGACAATTTGATTTGTTGGTTGGCTCTAATCCGTCACCAACGACGCAGATCATCACTGATATGCAACTAAACAAAGCAGGCGGAACGTCCGCTGAGCCCGCACAACGCGTGAGTCTGAGCGGAATCGCCAACAATGTGCGTCATGTTCGCATGAAAGTAGACTCGAATTTCGGTGGATTGCGCGCGGGCCTTAGCGAAGTTCGATTCCTTGGTTCAACCAACACATGGTCTAACGCGACTCCTCCAGTGTATGTGACGCCCAACTATACGTTACTGAACAACGGAACATATACCCTGAGCTCAACGTTCTCCGATCCAGACGGAGGATCCGATTCGTTGCAATCCACTTTCGTGGTGAACAACGTCGCACCGACGATCTCGAACCTCAATCTTGGGAATCTTCCAGTCCAATTGGGTCGGCTCATGACCTTTACGCCGACGTTCACCGATCCAGGTATTCGTGACACGTTTACTTATCTATGGTCCGTCACTACGGACAATGGTCAGAGTGTCCTCGGTAGCGACGAGCGTAATTTCTCCTTCGTACCGACGTTTGCTGGGGAATACATCGTCCGACTTACTGTTACGGATTCCGACGGAGCGTCGAGCTCGTTGCAGCAGTTTGTTGCTGTCGTTCCCAATGTGACGATCAATCCGCCGCTTGGTGCGTTGCAAACAGGTGATTTGGTAACACTTACGTCAACCGCAAGCGCTTTGGCACCTGCGGCCACCGGAGCCACACGGCTATACGCCTGGACAGTTCGGCTAAATTCGATCACGGTCGCAACCGGTACCACCGCCAATGTTTCCTTCGTGCCGACCGTACCAGGTAACTACACAGCCAGCCTGACAGTCTCAGATGTGTTGTCCGGGATATCTCGTAATAGCCTCGTTGCAACAAGCAATTTTACTGTTGCTTCTGCACCCACGGTGGTGATTGTTTCGGAAAACGACATCTCAGCACCAGACTTTGATGGTGTCAACGATAGCATCAGTCTTGGAGTTATTCCTCAGCCGTCGCCGAATAACTTTAGCGTGGCTGCATGGATTAAACCCGATTCGTTTGGTTCACGTCCTAGTGTTATTGGTGCTCCTAATTGGAGCTTGATCGTCACTGGCACGACACTTACGCTAGCCAAGGACAACGCGAACTTTACGGACTTCGCTGTGCCTGCGAATATACCAATCGGCGTCTGGTCCCACGTCGCAGCAACGATGAGACCGAATGGCTCCACCACGTTGGTCGAGTTCTTTGTCAATGGAGTATCGATCGGTATTGTGAACGCGTCCGCCATGAACACCGACGCTGGCACGACCTTCATCGGCTCAAGCCGAAGTGGAACCTTTTCGTTCTTTGATGGCATGATCCGCGACGTTGGAGTGTGGTCCACAGCGCTTAGCGTGAGCCAAATCAACGAAGTCCGCGCAGGCAACTTTGCGAGCACCAGTCCATCGCAGTTCTGGAGGCTCAACGAAACCTTGGGGACAACCATCAATAGCACGCCAAGCGGATTCCCTGGTACTCTCAACAATGGCCTTGGCTGGGCCCACCAAACCATGGCGGTCGAGGGAGATGTTTTGACCTTTACGCTAGACCGTCTCTCGGCAGTGTCTGAACTCGGAACACGAGTTGTAGCATGGAGCGCATCGCCGGCAACCTTCGTGGTGGTTCCGACGACCGATCCGCAAATGTTCCGTATTCGCATCACTGCGGACGGATTCTATTCCGTCAATGCGACGATCACGGATACCTACACGAGTCCGCTATTCGCTACAACCAATCTTGTTCGTGTAGCCGATCGCAACTATGTGACCGCGGTCAACACGTCAGCTGCAATCGTGGCCGATGATGTCACCGGTTTCGAAAACGCTGCGGTGACCATCTCCGCACGGGTGACCGATCCAGGTGTCACAGACACACACACATTCTCGATCGTATGGAGCGACGGTTCCGCTACCTCGACGGGTAACGTGACGGGCGGATTGATCTCCTTGAACAAGACCTTCCCACAAGACGGCACGTACACGGGAACATTGACGGTAACGGATAACGCCGGCGCTCAAAGCACGAAGACGATTAACATTGTTATCGCCAATCGTGCCCCAACTGCGAACAACGACACCGGACTCAGCACGAACGAGAATTCGGTACTGACCATTGCTGCAAGTTCGATTCTCGGGAACGATACGGATCCGAGTCCGTTGGACGTCTTGAGCATTGCCAGCGTCAATGGAGTATCCACGTTGGGTGCAACGGTCACATTGAATGCCAATGGAACGGTTACCTACGACCCCAATAGTTCGGCCACGCTAAATGCACTTCGGGTTGGCGTGCCGCAGATAGATACCTTTGTCTATGTCGTTACGGACACTGCGGGTGCGACGAGCACTGCGACCGTTTCGATTACCGTCAATGGCCAAAACGATTTGCCGACGGCTGTAGTCGACTCGGGAGCCATTTCCGAAGATGCTATTCCAGCAACGGTCACCGGCAATCTGCTGTCCAATGATACGGACACGGATTCCGGAACGACTCTGACGGTCGCATCCGTCAATGGCGGTGCAGCAACGACCGTTCCCGGCTTGTTCGGTTCGCTCGTGTGGAATGCCAATGGAACCTACACGTATACGCTCAACAACAGCTTGCCTGTCGTGCAACAACTAGCTGTTGGGCAATCGTTGCTGGAGACCTTCCGATACACGCTCAGCGACGGCGTTGTGAGCACGGTGGCTTCTTCTCTAACGATCCAGATCAACGGAGTCAATGACGCGCCGATTGCGGCACCGAATACCAATACCGTTACGGCTGGCTCGGTGATTCGAATCGAGTCGGGTAAGTACGACGATGCGATTTTTGCAGACACACCGGTGGCCTATTGGCGTCTCAATGAGATTGCAGGTACTGTGGCTGCCAATCGTTTGGCGCCAAGCACTCCAGATGGATCGATCTTCTCGACAAGCACTACCGCAATCGGTTACACGGCAGCGGGCTTGCTCGCTAACTCCCCAGATTTCGGATTGGCCTTTACGGGAACTCAGTCGATTACGATTCCCGACTCACCGTTGATCAATACCTACACCGGCAACGCGACCACCAAGACGATTGAACTATGGTTCAATGCCGAGAATGTTCAGCCTCGGCAAGTCATCTACGAGCAAGGGAACACGACTAGCGGACTCAACCTATATATCGATGCGGGACAACTCTACTTTGGAACCTGGAACGCCAGCGTCTTTGGTCCGATCGTCCGAGCCAACATCGCCAGCAACACCACGTACCATGTGGTCGGAGTGTTCGGCGCCAGCGCGGCAACGCTCTATATCAATGGAGTGCAAGTTGCAACTGGGGCTACCACCTTCAGTGGCATCGCTCCGCATGCTGGGCCTACCTCTATTGGAGCTGTCTCGACGACACGATTCCATAGCGCGCCGCTAACTGCCACAACTGGATTCAACTTTGTCGGAACGATTGACGAAGTTGCCTTGTACAATACCGCGTTATCGGCTGCTCAAGTCGGGCGTCATTATACCGCGACAGGAATCGTCTCCAATGACAATGATGTAGACACCGGCGATACGCGATCGATCATCAAGGTGTACGGTTTGACAGCGACCGGTTTGGATACGGCAATGAATGTCAACACTCCATTCAAGTTGCCCTCAGGTGCGTTGCTTACGGTCCAGTCCGATGGCTCGTACGACTACGATCCTAATGGAGCTTTCGACAACTTGAGTGCGGGCGCAACACGAAACGATTTCTTCGCCTATACCATCGCCGATTCGAATGGAGCGGAGTCGACCGCTACCGTCACGATCACCGTGCAGGGTAGAAACGACGCTCCGACGGGCATTTTGCTCAGCAACACTCGCGTAACTCTATCAAATGTGGTTGGAACGCTCAGCACCATCGACAAGGACTTGGGTGATACCCACACCTATGCGATCATCAATCAACCCACGAATGCTTTCGCGATTTCTGGGTCACAGCTCGTGGTCAACAATCGTACAGGATTGTTGTTCGGTGAAACGCGATTCCTCACGATCGAAGCAACCGACTTGGCAGGAGCCAAGATCACTCAAACTTTTGAGCTTTTGATTACGGAGGTTCCATCGACGGTAGGTATCACCAGCACCCAAGTGACACCGAGCAGTGTTCGATTCCAGTTCAATACGGCGATGGACTTGTCGGTCCTCAATCTCTACGACGGTGTCGATACGAGCGTCGATGCCACGGACGTGACCATCGTGGGTGCAACGACCGGAGCTGTTAGAGGCTCTATCGTTTGGGATGCCGCAACCAATGCGTTGACCTTTATTAAGTCTGGCTCGCCACTTGCCGCAGACTCGTACACTGCGACTTTGTTCAGTCGTGCTGACGGATTCAAGAGCTCGACAGGCGAGCTTCTTGACGGGGATAGCAATGGTGTCGCTGGCGGGAACTTCGTTACCACCTTTGGCGTAGCGACCTCGACGGCACGGGTTGTATCGCTACCTGATTTCTCACGAGGTGCGACGAGTACGGCTGGGCAGAATGTGAACTTGTCTTTTGACAATGGCAATCCAGGTGTTCCTGTAACCATCAGCGATGGTACGGGAGTACTCGCCATGGACTTTGACATCACCTACAACCCGGCAATGCTCAACCTCTCGAGCACGTTCTTTGGAGTCTTGCCAGCGGGTTGGTCAACGACGGTGAATTTGGTGTCGACTGGCCGCATGCGATTGTCCTTGTCGGGAACAACGCCGCTGCCTGCCGGTCCGCAAATTGTGACTCGTTTACTAGCCAATGTTCCAGCCAACACACCCTACGGTGCAGCGGACATGGTCCGGATCGAGAACTTGAACGTCTACACGCAAACGGGTGGCAACGCGCCGATTCCAACCATGGCGGACGCAGGCTTGCATAAAGCCATCTTCGTCGGTGACACCAACGGCGATGGTCTGTATACGGCTCAAGATGCCGGTTGGGTTGCTAGTGTGGTGGTCGGCTCATTCACGGGCTTTGATGCCTATAGCTGGACCGATCCGGTGATCGTGGCTAACGTGAACCAGAATGCTGGTTTAGATGGACTCGATTCCTCGTGGATCGCTCGCAAGGGGCTCTCACCTGCCTTGCAGCCAGAAATCCCGAACTTACCTGCTGGTGGTTTGATTATCCCTGCTGGTGTGGACCCAACCATCGCGGCTGACTTATTGGTACCTGGGCAACGCGGTGCGATCGCTAATGTGCCGATTCGCATCACGGATAATGCAGCAGGATTGTTCGGCGTCGATGTATTCATCGACTACAACACGAACATTTTGGATCTGGCCGATGGTTTAAATGCAGCCGGAGTGAACTTTGCTGGAATGTTTGCAACCGAAGGTGGCTGGATCATTGATTCGTTTGTAGATGATACAAACGGTAAACTGAGAATCGCCCTATATCGAGCAAGTGCGTCCAGCTCGACCGCAGGCGTCATCGCAAATGTACCGTTTGCGGTGAAGCCGACTGCTGCGTTGGGAGTAACTCCGCTGATCGTATCTGGAAACACAAACGTACCACCGTTCACCTTCAGTTATGTCAATGGTTCGATCAATGTGATCAGCGGAAACAGTGCTCCTACCGATATCAATCTCAATCAGAATACGGTCCTGGAGAACACCAGTACTTCGGCGGCCGATCTGTTGTTTGGTCAACTGGGAACAGTCGATGCGGATCCGGCGGATTCGTTTTCTTACGACTTAGTTGCTGGTACTGGCGATACGGACAATGCTCGATTCCGAGTGGTGAACGACAGGATATTCATTAGGCAAGGGGAAACACTCGACTTTGAAACCAAGCCAAACTATTCGGTTCGCGTTCGATCGACCGATTCGGGCGGACTGAACTTTGTCAAGCAATTGACACTCAGTGTAACCAACGTGAATGAGCCAGTGGTTTTGACGCGAACTAATGCAAGCGTGTCAGGCAACGTTCTGACGCAATTGACCAACACTGGTACTTGGTCGGACCCAGAGTCGGGGGCGGTTACGCTGTCGGCTTCGCTGGGGACCGTTACCAGAAACGCGAATGGTACTTGGAGCTGGACTCACACGCCAAGTGTCGCTTTGTCGGGCCAAGTCGTTACGATAACGGCAAGCGACGGAACCAACGTATCAACTACCACGTTTAGCATCACAGCCTTTACAACGATTGCAACGCGCGGACTGGTCTATGTGGGAGCGACAGGTGCGAGTGCATCGACGTCACTTGCTACGGACAAGGTAGCGTTGTTGCCAGGCCAGTCGTCGACGTTTGCCAACTACACGAACTATAGTCGCGGGCTAAATGGTTTGGTGATCGATGTGGCTGGATTGCCCGCGACGGTGACCAATGCACAGTTAGCGGCCAGTTTGCAGTTTGCCAATTGGAATGGTATCGCTGCGGCTGGGTTTGTCGCATTGCCCGGAGCGGCTGTCCCGACAGTCACGATCGTGGCCGGTGGTGTTGCAGGTTCGACACGAGTTCGCATCACGTTCCCAGACAATACGCTTGAGAATACTTGGTTGCGAGTGACCGTTGTAGCTAATGCGAATACAGGTTTGGCAGCGAACGATGTATTCTATTTTGGCAATGTCATTGGTGACGTTGACGTCGGAAACACAACGAATCGTATTCGGGTCAATGCCACAGACACCGGGGCGGTACGGGTCAACCAATCGACGCTGCCCAATAGTGCACCGGTGACG
>CANHVO010000219.1 GCA_947463915.1 Planctomycetaceae bacterium | reverse complement strand
TCTCAATCGCTCGGCGGGCACTTTAGGCCCCATCCCGCAGAACAAAGAAGCCACGACTTGAAGGTGCAATTGGAATGCGATTGTGGTCTGCACTTCCGAAACGATTGAGGACAATCGTTTTACACTCGCTCTTGGCGACGTGAGTCTAAAACTCCAAAGCTGCGGACGGTGGGGGCAAGCCCCAGCCGTCTTGAAATGCTCCGCGGCGTTCCCCAAGGGGCACCCGTCTAGGTTGGCAACTCGAGCAAGCGAGCCATTCGGTGGAAGTCGCTATTGGTTTCAATGAATCGAACCTTGGTAACCAGCGTCTCTGGGTCGACCAATTTCTCAAATGGGACGTACGATAGGTTGAACTGACCGCCAACCGAAATCATCACGCCGTTGAGCTTTTCTTCGATGAGGGCTCGATAGGCTCCAACGCCGATCTGCGATCCCAACATCACATCAAAGGCGGTAGGGATGCAGCAGCGGGACTCGTATCCAAGCTGAATGCCATTGATCTTGCGAGTCTTGCCGGTTTTCTTTTTGTAGGCTTCGCTCAGCATCGCGGCAAAAGCCTTGCCGATCGCAATGCTCGAAATGGCGATGTGCCCGTGATCGTCGCGGGTGATGCCTTCGAGGTATGAATTTGGGAGGTACTCGGCGAGGCCTTCGGCAATGACAATGACTCCGTAATTGCGTCCTGCCTTTTCGCGTGCGAGCATGGTCGCAACCATTTTGTCCACCACTGCATCCAGGTTCATCACGGTTCGGGTCTTGACGGTCCCATCTGGTTGCGTGGTCGTTTCGGTGTTTCGCATCGGACCGACGATATCTTCGACACTCAGGACCATGCTAGCATCGCCAGCGATCGCAGCGCCGTAGGCTAGCCATCCAGCGGAGCGTCCCATGGCCTCGCACAAGAAATACGCTTGGCCCGCCGAAGCGTCGCGATTCAAATTGCGGATTTCGTTTGCAAGCGTTTCGGCGGCACTGAAATAGCCAAATGTGAAATCGATGCCTGGATAATCGTTGTCAATCGTTTTTGGCAGGTGGATAACCGGCATTCGCACCTGGTCGGCAGGCAGCGTATCTTGGTAAAGTTTCATTTTGTTGGCCGTTTTGAGCGTGTCATCGCCACCAATGCTGACCAGCGCATCGACACCTAGTGATCGCAATGCCGAGTACACGCGATGCAGCGGTGCAGACTTCTCAGGATCGCGCAAGTGAGCGGGGCTTGAGACCGCTTTACCTGGGTTGGAGCGGGCTGTCCCGATCATGATTCCCGGCTCCGTTCTGGAAAACTCCAGTCGATCTTGAGTCAGTTTCAAGTACTGTTTTCCTTCGACGAGTGGTGTTTTGGGGTCGAAGTCGATCAGATTGGAATAGCCATGTTTGATGCCAATTACCTCAACGCCGGCATTCAAAAGAGTAAAAGCCGCAGACGTAATCACAGAATTCGCAGCTGGAGCCGGTCCACCGGCAAACAAAATCGCCACTCGCTTGATAGCAGTCATTCAAATTCGCTCTCAATAATGAAATACTCAGGAAAACAAAGATCGAGTCGGCGAAGATTGTAGCTACCTCCTAAGGAATGTCCAACGGTCAGGCAGTCCTGGCAATCTAGATAAGGGAATCTCGATTTTCGGTTTGTGCGATGATCAAAACACAGATGCTAACCCAACTGGGCGTGATGATTGAATCGCGGGCACCCAGAATACCGAATGTAACGGCTGTTGCGATGATTCCGAGCGCAACATCCCTGGTGAGATTTGGAGTAGTAAATGTCCGCGACCCGAAATAGGCGAACGAATGAAAAATGCATTGCCCACGCATTCAATCAAAGATCGCTTCGTCGTTCATTTGCCTTCGTCCTCGGTCTTGGTCTCTCTGCAACGTTCATTGAATCCGAATCTTTCGCACAATACGCGTCTGGAGACTTGCCCGCCTCCCCATGGTCCAATCGCGGAGAGAACCTCCAGGGACGTCGAGCTGACGATACGAGTCGTGTCTCCAATACGCGACTACGCCAACCTCCCTCAAACCAAAATGAAGCCGCCATCGATCTGCGGGCAGCCGAGACTTCCATTGGGGAAGCATCTCGCCCAGCGCCAGTCATCCTGATGGGACCGATGGCACCGACCGGCCGTGTTCCGTCGCAGTCGCTCAACTTGGATCGTGGTTCGTCGCAACCGGCAGATGCGACCCACTACAAATCACAACCGCAGTCGTTCAACTTGGATCGCACGGACGCGTCGATCCGCAATTCCCGAACACCCATCAAACTGCGAAACACATCGCTATCGACCAACACTCGGAATGATCCAAATCAAACGACCGCCTTGCCTTCCCTCGCGTTGACCCAGAAAAAGCCAATTGGCGCACAATCCGATTGGCACCGCGTGCAGGCAGGCGGTATTGTTCTAGAAGCCGAAGATGCTGGCTTTAACGATAGTCAATTCCAAGACTTCAACGAAAGCACAGCCGCTGCGCAGCCTCAAGTCAGCCGGCGCATCGGAGCAGGTTTGCCTGACCGGGACGATGGCGTATACAACAATCCGCTACCCTCGCAAATGGCTTCAGCCAAGTCCTCGATGGGTCGCGAACAGCCCATTCAATTGACATCGCCAAGCCCGATTATCGAAAAGGAAGTCATCGAACCCGACTTGGATCAGCAAACGCTGTCGCAATCCTCGCAAATGAAACCCAATGTTGCGTCGACTCGATCTCGCATCGAGGCGGTCCTACAAATTGAGGCTCCAATCAAAGTAGCTGCAACTGCTCCTTTGACACCAGAGACGCTCATCGCCAGCAATCCCAATACGTTTCCCGTGGTAAAAGCTCCCGCTGCCGCTCCAGAATCGACGAGTGGCTCAACGACCAACGCTTCATTGGCGGTCGATGAGTACCAGATGAAGAAGTTTGCATTGGCGCAGCGAGTCAGTCATGAGTTGCTCTCGAACACCCCCAACGTATCTGCGCGGGCTCCAGAAGCTCTCGAGTCTTTGCCAGGCTGGCAGTCGGTTGAGCGAGAACTCAAGCAACGACTCGAGCGCTGCGATACGCTGCTGAAACGCGGTGTGGTGCTGAGCGCTCGCGAAGAAGCAAGCCAGGGGCTGCTCCGACTGTATCGAACCATGGACCTACATCGAGGCAGTCTCTACAGCGAAACCGCTTTCGAAAAAGCCCTAGTCGCTTTCCGCGAAGAGCAGGATTTCCAAAAGAACATTCGATCTGGACAAGGGATTAGCGTTCAAGCCGTCGTCGATACCCACGCAACAGAAGCGTTGAAAAATCGACCGCTTGAATCCACGTCACCCGACATGGCTGCCATGCACTACCGTTGGTACACCCGTTATCAATTGCTAATAGCCTCCGACGGGCACCCATGGGCAGCGGACCTGCTCTATGCCTATGGCAAGACCCTTGAAAAAGAAGCGGAACTTAATCCAGCGCGTACGGTCATGCTTCGTAGTCAAGCCGTCGTCTGCTATCAAGCAGCAACCCAAATCACACCAGCTCAAAGCGATGCAGCAAACCAGTTGGGCTACGCGCTTATTCACCTGGACCGAATGGATGACGCCTACGCGGCCCTGACTGCGTCCATCCAAAACAAACCGAACGCAAACGCTTGGAACAATCTTGCCGAAGTCTTTCGCCGACTGGGAAAGCCTGCGGAAGCTGAGTATGCGGTCCAGCAAGCGAGTGCCCTGGAAAATGCGTCGCCTCAATACACGGCTCAGAACCCAGAAATCACAGAAGTTGATCCGGCTGTTTTTGCAAAATATAGCCCCGCACCAACCATGGTCGGTCCTTCGCAGAACTTTCCGGCGAACAACCTGCAACCCAATGTACCAAACGGAAACGTTCCGAATGTTCCAGTAGCAAAATCCAGTAAGAGTATCTTCTCGAAAATTTTCCGATAATGAAAATTAAGAATCAAATTCTCAAATTCGCGTTGATGCTTGCTGCAACTTCGTTTTGTGTCCGCATAGGCGACTGCTTCATCAGCTCCGCACAGGCGCAATTGATGAATGCAAGGATCGCCTCGGCTCCGTCTCCGTACGGATACGAAAGCGGAGCAACGCAGGCATGCGGCTGCGGCGCGGTCGCTGGTTGTCGCACATGCGGAGGCTGCGGTCGCATTCCTGCTGCAGTACAGATGTGCCCGCCTCAACAACCGACAGGTGTAACTTCCGGTGCGTGCAAGCCATGCATCTCCGGCATCGACTGCGCGCAAGATCCCTACGGCGAGAAGCGTTGGCGCGATGCGCGCCCCATCGACTTCGAACCCTTGTGGCATGGCGAATACATCGGCCCTGTTCGGTTGCCGTCCTTGCTAGAGTATCGGGTTCGCATCAATGACGAAGTCACTTTTACCTATATTCCTAATCGTCAGAAAACGATAGAGGAATACAAACTGATGGTCGGCGACGAAATTAGTCTCGATTCCATTTCGGATAGCAGCATCCGACAAGCAAAAGTCCCTGTCCAACCGGACGGGACCATCATTGTGCCTCTGCTCAAGGCACCCGTCGCCGCGTCAGGAAAAACCATCCAAGCACTTCGAAAGGACCTCGAACTTGCTTACAAGCAATACATTGTCTCTCCTGCCATCGATATTCTTCCAGTCAAAGTGAATACCGCTGTCGAGGATCTCAAAGACGCCGTCAATGGTCCCTTCGCAGCAGGCGGCCGCGCTTTGGCGAGTGTGGTCAACCCCGATGGAAAAGTCCAATTGATTGGGATTGGTAGCGTGTTCATCTTGGGAATGACGATCGATGAAATAAAACGCGAAGTCAATCTGCGATACCGTGAAACCTATGTTGGTATCGATGTCGAACCCCGATTGACCAGGACCGCATCGCATGTCTGTTTTGTTTTCGGTGAAGTCGTCAAGCCGGGCCGTTTTGAGATGGACCGCCCAACCTCAGTCACCCAAATCATCGCTCAGGCCGAAGGCCCGAAGAACGGTGCCAACATGCGACAAGTCGTCATCCTCAGACGGGCTGAGGATTGGCGGTTGGTATCGACGATGCTCGATCTCCAAGGTGCACACCTTGGCAAACGTCCGAATCCATCCGATGAAATTTGGCTTCGAGACGGCGATACGGTTCTTATCGTCAAGAAACCGATCAAGCGAGTGGACGACGCCATCCAACTCCTGTTTACCGACGGATTGTACCGCGTAGTCCCATTCCAAGGACTTTCAATTCAGCGACAATAACACTACAAGGGTGTGCCGCAGGAAAAAACAGACGCCGACTCGTAGCTGGATTCGCAAGAATTCAGCTGGTTCTGAATTCTTACGAATTCAGCTACGGTAGTTTTCAATCTGCCGCTCACCTACTTTTGTTGGCGGTGTCTAAAATGCTCAAGTTCGCTGTCGTAACTTTCCCTTTCCTGGTCTGCATCAATGAGTCCTAAATACGAAGTCGTTCGAGTTGAAGATCGCCGTCAACGCAAGGAGTTTATCGATTTTCTTTGGAAGCTACATAAAAACGATCCAAATTGGATACCCCCTCTCCGAATGAACCAAGAGGAGTTGGTCAATTTTCGACGGCACCCGTTCTACGAAAATGCGAAATGTCGCACTTTTCTCGTTAGAAAGGACGGGGAGGTCGCGGGCCGAATCGCCGCAATTATCAACAACGGACATAACAAACGTTACGGTGAAAAACGCGGTTTTTTCGGCTTTTTCGATTGCATCGACGATCAAGAGGCCGCCAACTTGCTATTTACTGAAGCAAGTCGGTATCTAAAAAGCGAAGGGATGGATGATGTCCGAGGACCATGCAACCCGTCCCTGAACTACGAACTTGGGACGCTCGTTGATGGTTTCGACACTCCACCAACGTTCATGATGACCTACAACTGGCCGTACTACGACAAGTTGATTACCAACTTTGGCTTCGAAAAGGTTCAGGATCTCTATGCCTACGAAGGCAACATCGAGATGCTCAAAACCATCGACCCCAAGCTCCAATTTGTCATCGATGAAGTCAAACGCCGCTTCAATGTCG
Organism: Planctomycetaceae bacterium; assembly: GCA_947463915.1. GTDB lineage: Bacteria > Planctomycetota > Planctomycetia > Pirellulales > Pirellulaceae > JBKCUI01. Next base: position 5,664 of record CANHVO010000219.1, on the reverse strand, counting down.
TCGTTCGCCCTGCCAACAAAAAAAAGTTTGGTCAGGAAGTCGGCCTTTTCTTGAAAATCTACAACGAAGCTTTGCAAGGCACCTGGGGCTTCGTCCCATTGACGGACGCTGAATGTGCCAGCCTCGGCGCCTCCTTGAAACTTCTCATCGATCCCGCCATGACCTCGATCGTCGAGGTCGATGGCAAACCAGTCGCCATCGGGTTAACTTTGCCCGACTACAATCCACTCATTAAAAAAATCAACGGAAGACTGTTCCCGTTTGGGTTCCTCACGCTCTTGTTTGGCCGAAAGAACATCAAGAAGGTTCGAGTGATGAGCACCAATGTTGTCCCCGAATACCAACGTTGGGGGCTTGGGTTGGTCGTTTTGGAGCGAATGCTTCCTGATTGCATCGAGCACGGCATAACCGACGCTGAATTTTCGTGGGTACTAGAAAGCAACCATCTCTCGAGAGGGTCGCTCGAACGAGCCGGAACGACGCGAACGAAAACCTATCGCCTTTACGATCGTTCCTTGAGCGATATCCAGGCGTAAACACACGCGAAAAATCAAAAACAAACGCAAATTTCGAGATTTGTGTTTTAAGGCGAGCGGCGGGTACCGATATACCTACCACAACGCGCAATCTTGGGAATTTGCATCCATTTCACTCGCTTGCGCGTCGTGCTAAGGCAGCCTTCATGCTGCTGCTCGCCCAATTAGGACCCCTTATCGCCGATGCGACCCATGCCAAGCTTTGTTATAGTGCAAGGGTATGCAAGCGGTGGAATGAAAACTACCGTAGTCGGATTCGCCAGAATTCAGGACTTACTGAATTCTGGCGAATCCAGCTACGAAGCGCGGCACACCCACTGATATCCTCTCAGCAGTTTCAATCGAACAGGGAAGACATGAAAGATACACTTGCAGTGATTCTGGCGGGTGGAAAAGGAACACGTCTTGAGCCACTGACTCGCGATCGCGCAAAGCCCGCAGTCCCATTTGGTGGCAACTATCGAATTATCGATTTTGTGCTTTCCAATTGCTTGAACAGCGGGTTGCGAAAGATGCTCGTTTTGACTCAATACAAAGCGATGAGTCTGGACCGTCATATCAACCTCGGCTGGCGCGACTTCTTTTGCCGTGAACTCGATGAGTTTATTGACATCGTGCCGCCTCAACAACGCATCGACGAAAACTGGTACCAGGGAACGGCCGATGCCGTCTATCAAAATATTTATGCGATCGAGAAAGAACGCCCAAAGTACTTGATCATCTTGGCCGGCGATCACATCTACAAAATGAATTATCATTCGATGATTCAATACCACAAAGAGATGCAAGCCGACTTGACCATCGGTGCCCTCCGAGTCAATTGCGAAGAAGCCAAAGAGTTTGGCGTGATGCAAATCGATTCGGACCAACGCATCGTCGGGTTCCAAGAGAAACCGGCCAACCCTCGCCAAATCCCAAACGATCCTGGTCACGCGCTCGCATCGATGGGAATCTACGTGTTCAACACTCGGTTCCTCTTCGAGCAACTTTGCCACGACGCCAACGACCCGAAGAGCCATCATGACTTTGGTAAAAACATCATTCCGTCGATCATCGATCGACATCGCGTTTTTGCGTTTCCATTCAAAGACGAAAACCGAAAGAACGATGCCTATTGGCGCGACGTGGGAACACTCGATGCATTCTACGAAGCCAACATGGACCTCGTCGGCATTGATCCTTTGCTAAATCTCTACGACGAAAGCTGGCCGATCCGCACGCAACAAAAGAATTTGCCGCCGCCCAAGTTTGTGTTTGGTTCAAGAGGTGAGGGGGACCGTTGCGGATTAGCTTTGGACTCCATCGTTTGTGCCGGTACGATTGTGAGCGGAGGACGCGTCGAACGAAGTATTCTAGGTACCGGTGTTCGCGTGAACTCATACGCTCAAATCTCCGACAGCATTCTGTTTGAGGGAGTCGAAGTCGGTCGAAGAGCGAAAATCCGCAATGCAATCATCGACAAAGGGGTATGCATTCCAGCCGGTTTTGAAATCGGCTACGACTTGGAATTGGACAAGAGTCGCGGCTTTACCATTTCGAACAATGGCATTGTGACAGTTGCCAAAACGGAAGACCTCTCAGCGTTATCGATGAAGTCGAACTCGAGTCCGTATCGAGCCGACTCCCCCATGGACGAAATTTCTCCTCCCAAAGGTAAGAGTACGCCGCCGTATTCAAATCCAAAACTACTGCGAATTTCTGACTCCCAAGAGGACGCTCGACAATGACGACAACGCCGCTGCTGTATTTGCTGATGGGATTGCTCTTCGGTACGACGTTGCTCGCCCTCGGAATCGCCTTGGGCTTTTGGATGGGCAAGAAACAAACGACGAGCTTGGACCAACCGCTTGTGGAGCAGCAAATCGTGGCGGCGCTGCGAAACATGGCAACTTGGACGAACGACTTTGCGGGCGACTTCACCCGCTATCAATCCACGATGCAGTCGTTGACCCGGGACGCTGCGGACTCGAAAAAGGTCCGTACCAAGGAAGAGGTCCAAAGCATTCTTGACAAGATCGTACAAGCCAACAGCGAGCTACAGTCCCGACTCGATTCTGCTGAAGTGAAGCTCGAATCTCAAACCAAACAACTCGCTGGCTATCTGACCGAAGCACGAACGGATGGCCTGACTGGTCTTTCCAATCGAAAAGCTTTCGACCAAAAAATGGATGAATGCTATACGAAATGGCAACAATCAAAGCAACCATTTAGCCTCGCCTTGGTTGATATCGACCACTTCAAAAAGGTAAACGATAACTACGGACATCCGGCCGGTGACATCGTGCTACAAGAAATGTCGAAACAGCTCAAGGAAATCAGCAATGAAACGATTATGGTGGCAAGGTACGGCGGCGAAGAGTTCGGTTTGATATTTGATGGTGATGTTACCCATGCTGCGACCGTGATGGAAAAACTTCGGATTTCCGTTGCTGCGAAAACCATCCAAGCGGAGGGGCAGACCATCAAGATCACAATCAGCTCGGGCGTTGCACGCATCTTGAAAGAGGAACGCATTGGCAAGCTCGTTCGGCGCTCCGATGAAGCTCTTTATAGCGCGAAAAAGGGTGGGCGAAATCGAGTCTTCATCCACAACGGAATGCTCTGTGAGATGTTTGGCAAACCAGGGCCTTCAATCAACGCGACCGAATCCCATGAAGCACTCACTGTCGAAACACCGCCAACATCGAACGAGCTCGAACACCGAGTTCTCTCTAGACTCGATCGCTTGATCACCCAAGAAGCGGACCGCAAAGATTAGCCGGCGGGCGCTACTAGCCCCGGTTTTTTAAGGTTCTCGACATTCGTCGAGAACCGCGGCTAACGCCTGCGGCTCAATTGGAGTAAAGTGAAAGCCATAGTGCCATTTGGCTTAATGCACAGGCAAATTACAAAGTGAGGCTAAAATTGCCCTCCTTCAGTGAAGCACCAAGCATGCGATCGCAATATCTATATCTGTTTTTTCTGTCGCTTACTCTATTGTCGTTTGTCAGTTCGTCGGCTCAATCCGATGACTTGCTGACGCTCGACAATGGCACGGTCCAGGTTGGCATCGACCGTGAAAAAGGTGCCTCGATCACTTGGCTTTCATGGCATTCATATCCCAAAAACGTCGTCAACTCCATCGATCCAGGACGACTTATTCAGCAGTCTTACTACGCTGGCAAATCGATCAATCGGCAAGCAGATGGACAAAGCAAGTCTTGGAGCCCATGGTCTTGGAACCCAATCCAAGGAGGTGGAATTGGATCGTGGGCTCGGGTGAATGAGTTCAAGCGAACGGACGATCAGACTCTTTTTGCGGAAACCATACCAAAGCTTTGGGATATGCCAAACGAGGAAGCAGCCGCGATCATGCGTCAATGGACCGGCTTCGAGCCATCGATGCCGAACGTGCTTGTCGTACGTTGCGAGTTTGTTTCTCAGCGCGAGAAGGAAGACCGATGGGGAAACACGATACCGCTTCATCAAGAGATTCCTGCGTGCTATTTCACACGCAATTTTGCGGAAGCGAAAAGCTATGAGGGAGAGGGACGATGGCGTCCCGAATCCCAACCTCCTGGTCCACCATGGGGCCGAGCCAGCCCTCCGCGACAAGCGATGGGTTTTTTTTGCAAAGACGGACAGGGAATCGCGGTGTTTAGTCCTTCTGCAACTCGGCCCTGGAACTTTGGTCCGCACGGCCACGGATTGAGCGACGATCCCAAGGCGGGCCCGTGCATGCACGTTGCCCCATTGGACCAAGTGAGCTTGGGCGCAAAATCGACCTATCGCTACCGTTACTGGATCGTGGTTGGTACCGCTGAATCCATCTCGCCGCGACTAGATGAACTCTGGACAAAGTACTCTAAGGACAAAGCGGAGCTTAAGTAGAAAGCTGAGCATCCAGTTAGTTGCGACGGACAAAAAAAGTAGTAGGTACATTCCATGTGCCGTTCACCAGGAGTCATTGTCGTTTCACTCCATCGCATGCGCATTGTCCCAAAGGGATAAAAGTCAATAGCCAGAGGGCGTGAGCCCCTGGCCTCGGTAGAGCCCAATCCCGAGCCCCAAGGGAAATCGCGGTGAAGCTTTTTGTAGCGAAACTCGTCAAGAGTTTCGGTGGTTTATTTGATGCAGCCGAAAGTCCAGACGACCTTCGCTACCGAAAAGTTAGTTTTTACCAGCGAAAAATCGCCGACAAGCCAAATCGGAAAACGGGCTCAGTTTCTAATCGGAAAAGACGAGGTCAATCTAGAGGAGGCCGAGACTACTCATCATGGAAACGTGGGTCGCACGTGCCGAGTGCGACGAACACGACTGAGCTTCAATGAGGCCATGACCTTTCGATCATGGAAACTCGGGTTCAATCAGTTGTTTCCCAACCGTCGCGGCTTGCTTCAATGAGGCCATGACCTTTCGATCATGGAAACCCGATCCACGCTCTTTCGCTCTCGAAATGGTTGCGCTTCAATGAGGCCATGACCTTTCGATCATGGAAACGAGAACGGTCGCGAAGATTCCAGCGGCGATGCTTGAGCTTCAATGAGGCCATGACCTTTCGATCATGGAAACTCAGGCAGGATGATGTAGGTAAGAAATGCTTCTACACGCTTCAATGAGGCCATGACCTTTCGATCATGGAAACGCTACATTGTTTACGTCGAGCATCCCAGGTTTTGAGCTTCAATGAGGCCATGACCTTTCGATCATGGAAACCGACGTTACTGAGGTCGTGTTTCGCGGTCTATCCATGCGCTTCAATGAGGCCATGACCTTTCGATCATGGAAACCAATGTTGGCGTAACCCCTCCGATCCTAGTCCACGTTGCTTCAATGAGGCCATGACCTTTCGATCATGGAAACAAGGTACTACTTTGCTGCGAACCTCAATGGAGGTTTTGCTTCAATGAGGCCATGACCTTTCGATCATGGAAACGGAACATCCGATACGGCAGACGGAGGCATAGGATCGGGCTTCAATGAGGCCATGACCTTTCGATCATGGAAACGGTTCATTCATAGATGAAGAGAAGATCTACACATAGCTTCAATGAGGCCATGACCTTTCGATCATGGAAACCCACTTTATGCTTTGCGTCGACAAGCTGTGGCGCAAGGCTTCAATGAGGCCATGACCTTTCGATCATGG
>CANHVO010000218.1 GCA_947463915.1 Planctomycetaceae bacterium | reverse complement strand
TGCGTGAAACGGCGACAGTCCATAGCTGCGGGGCTCGCGGGCTGTTGATTTAGTGCTTTTCCAAATGTATTTCGTTTAACAGTCAGCTCGCCCCGCAGACAAATTCCGAAATCGAATACAAGAGCCGTGGGGCGAGCCCCACGGCTAAAAAGTGTCGCCGCTATCGCGGCTAAGAAACAAAGCGATAGTCGCTTACCAGGAAATGGACAGGTCCAAAAGTGAGACGGCCTCCAAGCCCGTCGGGGCGTTCGCAAAGTCAGGCAGCCTCCTGGAGTGCTCGTATTCGTTGAGTCACACGGCTAATTTGGTCATTTCCCCGAGAAGTCCTCCGAAAAATGAGTATTTGTCTCGGTATTTAAATGCTCTTCCTGTTGAACCGGTGCCTCAAAAACAAGACAATGAATAGGGCGTGGTTTTTGAACTGCTCATTTCCGTCCGGAAGTTGGTTTTCGTCCGTGCTTTCCTTTCGAGTTGGCCAATGCTGAAACGACCCAATACAATCGCCGACCAAACTTCGGAATCCCAATCCGATGCTGAGGACGGATTCGATCCGCGACGAGAGGATGCAATCGTTTCACAATCGGACGCGATTACATCGGATGATGACGTAGATGAGGATGGCGAAAGCGACGAAGAAGAGGATGACGACTCCGGCGATACTTGGTTTGATTCGGAAACCAAGTCCTTTCTAGCGAGCATGCTGGTCCACTTGGTGATCATCGTCGGGCTTGCTTCGTATACGGTTGTTTCTCAGCCCGAAATTCTCTCGATGTTCATCGAATCCAAACCGATTGCCGAGGAACTTCTACCGCTCGACATCGTAAATGACATTGCTTATTCCGAGGCCCCATCCGAAGAGATCGGTGCGAACTCGATCGGCTTGACCGATATGGCTTTGTCGACAGCACCGAACTTGGCAGACATTTCCGAGGTGCCGACAGTCCAGGTGGACATGACCATGCCGAATGCGAATGTCCACGTGTCCATCGATATCAAAGAGGCGGTTGGACTAACGGAGTCGAACAAGGCCGTTCGTGGAATGACAGGGGTCGGCGAAACCGGCACCGAAGGTGCTGTCGACCGAATTACCTACGAGCTCTTGCAATCGATCGAACAACGTCCAACTCTCGTCGTCTGGCTCTTCGATAGTTCGATCTCAATGGTCAAACGTCGACAAGAAATTCGCGATAGATTTGATCGAATCTACGAACAGCTCGGAATCGTGCAAGAAGAAAAGCGAAAGCGAACCGGTTACGACGGGACCGACTCGTTGATCACCTCGATCGTTTCCTTTGGGAATGATGTTCAGTTCATAACCAAAAAGCCGACGTCCGATCTGACTGAGATCCGATCGGCTATCGACAAGATTGCGATCGATGAATCGGGGGTCGAGATGGTTTTTCACGCGATCAAAGCGGTGGCGGATCGCTACAAGACGATGCGTACCTCGCGTGGCCCAAGCGATCCTGAGCGAAACGTGGTTTTGATTACGATCACAGACGAACGTGGTGACGACATGCAAATGGCAGACGAAGCGATCGCACTTTGCAAGAAGTTTGCGATCCAGTCCCACGTCCTCGGGGTTCCAGCACCTTTCGGCCGCGAGTTTACCTACATCAAGTTTGTTGATCCAGATCCAAAGTTTGACCAGACTCCAGATTGGCGACAAGTCGACCAAGGACCCGAGACATTGCTGCCTGAACGCGTCCAACTCGGCTATCAGGACAACTATTTCGAAGAACCGGTCATCGACTCGGGCTTCGGACCCTTCGCTTTGGCTCGCATGTGTTACGAGACGGGTGGAATCTATTTCTCAATTCATCCAAACCGCAAAGTTGGAAAGAGAATTGAAGCGGGCAATATCGAGGCGTTCGCTTCTCGAATGAGCTATTTCTTTTCACCCGAAATCATGGACATGTATCGGCCTGATTACTTGAGCGAATCGGAATACATGTCCAAAATCAAGAAGAGCCCATTGCGAGAATCCTTGATTCGAGCGGCTCAGATCGCTCGGGTTGGAACATTGGACAAACCGCAGCAAGTATTCATTAAACGGGAAGAAGCGCTCTTTGTTCGCGACCTGACATTGGCTCAGCAAGAGTCGGCTAGGTTAGCACCGGAACTCGTGGCGTTGTGCTCTTTGCTCGCTGAAGGGGAAAAGTCTCGCAGTAAAGAGTCCTCTTTGCGTTGGCTCGCCAGTTTTGACTTGTCCTACGGAACAGCTGTCGCTGCCAAGGTGAGAGCCGAGTCGTACAATGCGATGCTTGCGAAAGCCAAACGAGGCATGAACTTCGAAAAACCGGAAAGCAACACCTGGAATCTGAAGCCTTCGGACAAGATTACGGTGGATAGCAAACTGGAGAAAGAAGGAAAGCAAGCCACAGAACTATTGAAAAGCGTAGCCGAAAAACATAAGGGAACTCCATGGGGACTTTTGGCTGAGCGCGAGCTGTCGCATCCGCTCGGCTGGGAGTGGGCGGAATCCTTTACCGATCTCAACCCACCGCCGAAGCCGGGCCGACCGACACCTCCCCCACCTCCAACGGCGGCGGCAAACGAAAAAGCGAGGATGATGGCTCCTCCTCCTCCTAAACGCCCCGTCACGAAAATCTAAAGTGGGTCACTCTTGCCGAGAGTGACCTAGCACTGCATTAGCACGACGCGCAAGCTAGGACTATCTGAATCACTCTCGTTCCAAGGTTCTGCCGGAGGCGCCAGGGAACGAGTTCAAAATCCAAGATCGTAGCGAAAGTCGTCAAGACTTTCGGCTTCTTCCTCGATACAGCCGAAACTCTCGACGAGTTTCGCTACAAATGCCGTTCTGCATTAGTCGATCCCATTTCTCGATCTGTTGCTACAATATCGCACGCCAACGACAGCGAGTCGTTGAGCCTATTCGTCTGGATTTCGAGTTTGGGAGCCCTGCCGTGCTGCGTTTGGAAGTTATTGACTATATAGATCAAAGCAATCAATCTCTGGTCGCGCGCGTTCCTGAAGCAGGGACCGCAGCCATCCAATTCGGCGCTCAGTTGATTGTTCAGCAATCGCAGGAAGCCATCTTCTTTCGCGACGGTCGCGCGATGGATAGCTTTGGACCAGGCCGAGTCACTCTGACCACTGCGAACATCCCGATCTTGAGTCGTATCCTCACGGCACCCTTCGAAAAATCGCCTTTTCAAGCATGCGTGTACTTCATCGGCAAGCAAACCTTTATCGATCAACGATGGGGCACCAGGAATCCAATCACGCTTCGCGATCCCCAGTTTGGAATCGTCCGATTGCGAGGCTATGGCAAGTTTGCTTATCGCGTTGCGGACGGTGCTCTTTTGCTAAACACCTTGGTCGGTACGCAAGGCAAGTTTACTACCGATGAGATCGTCAACTACTTGCGCGATGTGATCGTATCGGGACTCACGGACTTGCTAGCCACCGCGGGGATTGGACTGCTCGACATGCCGGCTCGAATGGATGACATCAGCAACGCGGCTCGTGTCAAACTTGGCGACCAGTTTTCCAAGTACGGGCTCGAACTGACCGAGTTCTTTATCAGCAACATATCGCCACCGGACGAAGTGCAGAAGGCGATCGACGCTCGTTCGAGCATGGCGGTACTAGGCGATCTGCGATCTTATACGATGTATGCAACCGGCAATGCCATTCAAGCAGCAGGAAATGCAGGAGGAGGCGGCTCACCGCTCGGATTTGGGCTAGGAATGGTGCTGCCTCAAATCATGCAACAGCAAGCGGCACAGGTGCCCATTGCAGCTCCGGCTCCAGCCGCGGGAATGGCGTTTGGCAACGCGACCGGAACCGTACCACAACACTTAGATTTTTCAGCAGCGAAGCCCGCGAGCCCCGAAGATTTATTGACCCAATTGAAACGAATGTCGCAACAATTTGGATGGTCGCTGGAGGAAACGGACAAGAATACCTATTCGGCGATCATTCCACTCGCAGCAGCCAGACGTCAAAAGGTCTATTTTGAGCTAGACCGAAGAGACACGGATGGGAATCGCGTCCTAGGGATTTGGAGTACTTGCGGAACGATCAACCCAAATGCCGCAATGACAGTGCTTCGCAACAACGACTCCGTGGTGCATGGTGCGTTCGCCATTCGGCGATTAGCCGAGGGGGAAGTGCTGGTGTTGCGTTCCAATCTCCTAGCGGACCTGACAGACGCTGGCGAAATGGCCAAAATCATTTCGGCCATCGCTTGGCAAGCCGATCAAGTGGAGCAGCAACTGTCTGGTGCCGCAGACCAGTTTTAGTTGATGCAGCTTGGGAGCAAGTGTTGCGTTTACCTATGCAAGACTTGTTGCGGGAGAGAACATACAACGATTCGTAGCTGGATTCGCCAGAATTCAGTACGCTCTGAATTCTGGCGAATCCAGCTACGGTCGTTTTCCCCCTACGGCTGACTGTGAAACGAACTTGTGTCGGATATTTTCTTGAAAGGAATTTTTACGTGTCGAAATCGCTTCTCCGTTTGCGTTCTGGTCTTTTGTTAGGCGCTTACCTTGCTTTAAGCAATAGCTTTGCGAGTGCAGATGATGTTGCTGGACAATGGAATCAATGGCGTGGTCCCAACCGAGACGGGATTTCGACCGAGAAAGGTCTGCTGGACGCGTGGCCCGAACAAGGGCCAGACGTAGCCTATAGCGTGAAGGGACTTGGGCAAGGAATGGCAAGCGTCGCGATCGCAAACGGCAAGATCTTCACGATGGGCAACAAGGACGGGAACACCAAATTGATTTGCTTGGATCAAGCGAACGGTGAAATCGAATGGAGCGCACCCTTCACGCCAGCCAAGGGGGACCCAAACTGCACGCCGACCGTTGATATGGCGGCCGGGCTTGTCTATGGATTGTCCAACGACGGTGTTTTGGTCTGCTGCAAAGTGGATGGCGGAGAAGTGGTTTGGCAAACCAGCTTTACTCAAGACTTCGGTGGCAAGATTGAATCGAGCTGGGGATACAGTGAGTCGCCACTCATCGACGGGGACTTGCTTATTTGCACCCCTGGTGCTCCCGACGCAATGGTCGCAGCGCTCAATAAGAAAACCGGTGAGGTCCAATGGAAAGGCAAAGCTCCATCGGGCAAGCTTCGAGGCAACGATGGTGCAGGCTACTCGTCGATTATTATTTCGAAGGCATCTGGCGTGAAGCAATATGTGCAATTGGTTGGCCATGGTATGGTCAGCTACAACGCCAAGACGGGCGAACTCCTTTGGAACTACGACCGCGTTGCCAATACAACCGCGAACATTCCGACCCCCATTGCCAAGGATGATTACATTTTTTGTTCGACTGGCTATGACGATGGCGGAACGGCATTGCTCAAGATCACCAAGAAAGGCAATAAGCTGGAAGCCAAAGAAGTCTATTACAAGACCAGCAAAGAACTGCAGAACCATCATGGTGGCATGATCATGATTGGCGATTACGTCTACATGGGGCACGGACATAACAATGGCTTTCCTGCCTGCGTGGAATGGAAGACGGGAAAGAACCTCTGGGACAAGTCTCGAGGGGCTGGAACCGGTTCGGCAGCAATCGTGGTCGCCGATGGCAAACTCTATTTCCGATACCAAGACAGCACGATGGCGCTCATCAAGACGAACAAGGCAAAGTACGAGTTGATCAGCAAATTCAAGCTACCGACCCACAATGGCGAAAGCTGGCCGCACCCCGTCATCGCAGGTGGCCGAATGTACATTCGAGATCAAGACGAGCTGGCTTGCTTTAAGGTCGCGAAGTAGTTTTCAGTTTTCAGTTTTCAGTTTTCAGTTTTCAGTTTTCAGTTTTCAGTTGGCAGTTGGCAGTTGGCAGTTGGCAGTTGGCAGTTGGTTGTTAGCTGCTTGTGTGAACTGCGGAGCAGTGGCAGTTGATAGCCACGGATGCAATCCTCATCTTTTTGATTTTGCTCCCCTCGCCCCTTTTAGGGGAGAGGGGCTGTGGGTGAGGGGTTTTGCAATGTGTTTTGATTAGAATCTTTGTTACGGTCGCAATACCTTGCCTGTAATGTCGTAACAAATCACTGAACCGGAGTATTGTCACAAACAATTCTACCCCTCACCCCCCGACCCCCTCCACGAATCGGGGCGAGGAGGAGAAAACCGCACTGGCTTCGCCGCAGAGCGACGACATTTTGAACTGCGAAACGGCGGCCCCTCGCCATCAAATCAAGGGCAGAGCGGCAGGCCATCCTGCAACTTCAAATTGTTGTACTTAAGGAGAGACCCTTTCATGGCATGGACCTCTACCAAGGACTTGTTGTATTCGTTGATCGCTCGACTGTAGTTTTGGCTTGCAGTCAATCGGGCCTGTTGAGCCCGCAACAGATTGTCGATGGCTGCATCTGGCTTGCCCGCGAAGTCGCCTGCATCAAACTTCGCCTGCGAGACCTCGACCAGAGTTTGAGCCGCATTTAAGGCTTGGAATTGATCGGTCATTTGCTTGTGCACGCGATCGACTTGCTGCCAAAGTGAAGCGAGCTTATTGATCGCTGCAATCTCTTTGGCCTCTCGAATTCTGTGTTCTCGTGCGAGCGAAAGTTGCTTGTTCTGGACGTCGTTCAATGCTCGTCGTGAACCGAACGGGTTTGGATTGAATTCCATTCGGACTCCACCTTCTTGAATGTTTCCTCCAAAGAGTTCTTCGAATGAGCGAGGTCTTCCGATCGGATTCTGGTTAGGCTCCGCCGTCGCTTGATTTTTAGCTGACATGAGTTCGAGTTCGCGTTGCTTGATTGCTTGTGCTTGTTGACGAAGGTCTATGTTGCGAGTCAGCGTTTCTTTTTTTACAGATTCCCAATCGAAAGTAACGCGACCGATCGCAGGCTTATCGTGAGGTCGAATGAATTGCCCCTCGTTGGCGGCCCAGCCCATGAGGAGACGCAGTTTCTGTTCACGTTGAATAAGGCCAGGTTCGTTGGTCTTGTCTTCACCCGCCAAGGTAGCGTCCAACTGTGCTTTGAATTGATGAAATGTTACGCGTGCTTGCGCCTCGCCGTTGGCGGCTTGACCAACCGTCTTGAATCTTGCTAGCGTCGTCTTATAGGTAATAGCGGCACTATCCATTGCTGTTCGCGCTGCGTCTCTGTTGAAGTAAGCCGCATACAAATCCCAGTATGCGAATTCGATGTCCCGTACCAAATTGCAAACGCGTTCTTCGTACTGGCCAACGGAAACATCGTCATTGATGCGTGTTAGAACTACCGGAATGCGATTTACCAATTGCGGTCGCGCGTGCGTCGTGGAAGTCTTTGGTTTCGTCGAGGCCTGCCCATTTCCACCGAATGCATTTCGACGATCGTCAACCTCTTGCAGTGCCACCGCGACGTTTTCGTCTAAGTCTTCTCTCGCAGAACCCCTTGCTCGGACGCGGTTTCCGTTTTGATCGACAACATCGGATTGCGTCGTCGTTTCAAGCCCGTGAGGCGAAACACTAGTGGCCGAAGATGTCGTATCCATCGGCTGCCACGCCTTTGGAATTCGAACAACTTGCGTATTGATCAATGCGTGCGCGATGCATTCCTCAAGCGAAAGATCGACATAGGTTAATTCGCCCTGGTTACTCTTGTGGGCAGCCTGTGCGACGTCCGATTGTTTTGCCGATGGTTCCTTATCCAACTGAGGTTCGGCCACATCATCAGAAACGACAGCAGTTTCGTTTTCGACCGTATCTTTTTCGAGCTCGGTAATGTCCTTGGAGCCAGGAATGTCATCTGGCCATTTGCTCCAAATTTCGCTCTCCCTCAAGACTCGCGCGATGACAACGTTTCGCATCTCTTTATATTCGTCGTTCAGGTCACTCGGTTCGAGGGCTTTGGGTTCGGACAGTTTTTCGCGAAGGTATTCTTGTGCCCAAGTGTGCTCTGAAAATTCATTTAGCATCGATGAAAGTGTCCTTCCCGCTTCGGCCAACTTCGACTCCAATTCTAGCTCTGAATCGCAGTTCATCCGTGCAATTTGCATGGGCATCCACTTTTGATGAAAGATTTTCGCAGTTTGGGTCTGCAACTGCTTCCTGACATCAGCCCGGTCCTTGAATGGCTTCCCCGCAACTTTGTCGTTGATAAAACGCTGTGCCAATGCCTTACGGGTAATCACCTCAGAAAGGAGTTTACGCAATTGCGTTTCGAACTTGCTATCATCTGAAATTTCGGGAGTTAGTTTTCCGGCCGGGAAAAGGTCCCCGGCCAGAACTGAATCTTCGCCTACTACTGCGATGCGCTCATTCGCGTCAATTACATTATCGACTTCATTTTCGACTGCGTCTTTCTTCTCAAAAACATTCTCGCCTTGTTCACTCGCCTTCTCTTCGCTAACGCCCCGCGTCGCAGTAGAAGCTAACAAGGCGACGCCGATCGAAACTGCGGCGAACATCGCAAACACGCGAGCGGTCGTAACGCCGCGCCGGTCCTGAGATTCGTTCAAGATCGAAGCGATGCGGGTCTCAATGCCTGGCTTGGTGGCCATTGCCATGGCGAGCGGCAAGGTCTTGGATTCAAAGCGCACGAACGTTGAGAGTTCCAGAAGATGGGCCGCATAATCGCTAGCTTCCATCCCCTGCTGTAGTACTTGGTCGTCGCACGCTTGCTCGCATTCCATTCGCAGACGATGAACGGCATACCAAGCTAATGGATTGAACCAGTTCAGAGCCCGCGCGATTAGTCCTAGCGAACAAACAACTGGGTCGTGACGGCGAAGATGAATAAGCTCATGTAGTAAGACCGCTTTTGTTTTGGCTTCGGACCATAGGTTCATGTCCGTTGGCAACAATAGCCTCGGACGGCCAAATGACCATACCATCGGCATGGTTCCGGCTGGACCAACGAGGATGCGAGGAACAGCAACTCCGAGGTTGTCCGAGATTTTCTTGATGCGAGAGACGGTTTTCGCTGACAGAGGTCCGTTCTTGCTGCATTTCTGCTCCAATCTTCGCAATCGAAAAAAGGAGACGATGGCGGGAAACAAACAAACGAAACAGCCAACAGCCCAAAGACCAAGAACAAGCGACGCAGGCAACCGAATCCGGATTGGTGCATACAAGAGGCTACTAAGACTGAGTTCAGGCGTGGGGCTATCGTCATTTGATGTATTCGGCAACAAAGCAATGGTTTGCATCGTAGACGGAATGGACACATCGGATGGTGGTGTAGACGTATTTCCACTTGGGTTCTTTAACTCGGGAGCGTCAATTGCGGCGGACTGACCTAGACCAAGCTGCTGCGTTGTTAACTCCTCCATTTCGATTCGATTTCCCCAGGACAACCATTCTGGTAGTACTCGCCAGTCGGGCAGAAGCAAAGCACAGGCAGGCATTAGCAGCAGCCCAAGCATCGTTGCGGCCCAGACCAAGTGACGTGTTGCGGCGGACGCTCGCGTGAGAGCAAAGCAGGTCATCGCCGCAAGCAACAACAAGACTACGCTTTTGATGGAGGCATCGATCAAGGCTAAGCTAACGAACCCAGACACGGCTGACCCGATCAGCGTAACGCTAAGGAAGCTAGCGGCAGAAAGATTTTTCATAGTGATCTCCGTTTCCTGTTGGGCAGTGAATAACGATCAAAAAATCAGACTAATCACATCGTCATGTTTTTTACGTTGGTGTACCGTTTGGCGCTAGCCCGTTGGTGTACTGGCTTCAGCCGGCTGCGGGATAGTCCCAGTTTTCTAGAGGACGCGAGCCCTCTGGTTTCTCTGCATTGATTTGCCACTCACCGAACGGCTAGCGGCTTGTTGGTCCAGGCGTTTAACAGTCAGCCGTAGACGTACTGTCGTAGTAACGCGGTACGCCTGCGGCTGACCGTTAAACGATGTCCACTCACCGGACGGCTGGCGCCGTTCCGCTAACAAAGTGAGCCGCGGGCGCTAGCCGCGACAAGCGTGTATGCCATGGAAACTGTAACGCGGCTAGCGCCCGCGGCTCAGTTATTTGCTTGCGCAATGTCTGGTCATTTGGCAGGTTTGGATTTGCGTTGTTTGGCTTTCGCGATCATCTCTTGCAGCCGAGCCAGTTGTTCTGACGTGACTTCTTCTTTGCGAGCGAAGTGTGTCGCGAGGGCTTCGTCGATTGCACCGCTAAAGAACGTATCGATGACGTGTTTGAGAGCGCTTGCTCCAGCACTTTTGCGAGATTCGCGAGGGCTATAGACGACCTCGCGGCTTTCCTTGTGCCGATTCAAGTATCCTTTTTCTTCCAGGATCTGCAGCATTCGCCGGACGGCCATCAGCGTTGGCGGATCCTCTAGATTTTCTTGAATCTGCTTAACGGTCGCTTCACCGCGAGCGAAAAGGATGTCCATGATTTGCCGCTCACGTCGCGACAGAGTGTTGGGTTCGACCATTGAAAGTGACCTCCATATCGAGTTATTCGCTAAAAATTTAGCGAATACCGATCCAAATGTCAATCTCGAAACGCTAAATAATTAGCGTTTTCGCTGGAGGTAATTTTCAATGGAGGCTGAAAACTGCCATCGCGTTTAACGGTTCGAAACTGCGGAGCAGTGGCATTGGATAGCCACGGATGAAATCCGTGGTATGCGATGCACATATTGTGATTGAGTCGCGAAGCGACGGCATTACCGCGATTGATCACGACGCAAATCCAAATCTACGATGCGATCGGTTGGGCAATCGATTCGCCAACAATGTCGCTCCTTCAGAGCTCTATATCTCTCGGGTCGAAGTACCTGGGGTTGCGTTCGCAATGCGAACTTACCCCAGGCTGAAAACTGCCATCGCATTCGCGATTCCAACACATGAAATTGACATTCGTGATTGGACCGGACAGGATTAACTCTCGAGCGATTCCGTCGCACAGGGTTCGAAACTGCGGAGCAGTGGCAGTTGATAGTCACGGATGCAATCCGTGGTATGCGATGCGCAGATTGCGATTGAGTCGCAAAGCGACGGCATTCCTGCAATGCCAGCGAGACAAAACACATCGCGATTTGCTAGAATTTTGGGGCGGTTTCGATTTACACACCTCTCTGCCAGGGCCATGGCTATGTCCACTCATGCCGGGATACTTATTCATGCTGTTTTCAGCACGAAGCTTCGATTTAAATTGCTAAGTGAAGTTTGGCGGGACGAGCTATATGCTTACATGGGAGGAACGATTAGGGGGCACCGTGGCGATCTGTTGTCAGCAGGTGGAGTCGAAGATCATGTGCACCTCTTCATGCGTATCCATCCGAGTTATGCGATCTCGGATACCATGAAGCTAATCAAAGCAAATTCTTCTCGATGGATCAACGAAAATAGGAAAATCGGAGCAAAGTTCGAGTGGCAACGTGGCTACGGCGCTTTTTCAGTGAGTCAATCCATGGCGTCCAAAGTCGACCGATACATCTGCGATCAAAAAAGACACCATGCGACGAAGTCGTTTGTCGACGAATATCTTGAGTTGCTACGAGCTCACGAGATCGAATTTGATCCACAATATGTATTCGATCAAGAAATCGCAGGTTAGCATCACTGCCTAACCAACAATGTCGCTCCTTCAGAGCTCTGACTCGATCGGGTCGCATAACCTGGGGTTGCGTTCGCGATGCGAACTTTACCCCAGGCTAAAAACTGCCATCGCATTCGCGATTCCAACACATCGAATTGACATTCGTGATTAGATCGCGTGGCCCATCGTTGTCAGTTGTCAGTTGTCAGTTGTCAGTTGTCAGTTGTCAGTTGTCAGTTGTCAGTTGTCAGTTGT
>CANHVO010000217.1 GCA_947463915.1 Planctomycetaceae bacterium | reverse complement strand
TCGGTCCTAGTATAAGATACTTTCCACCTGCCCCCTTATCCGGTCCGGTTTGTCCGCAATCGGTGAGGGGACGCTGCCAGAAATCAAGAATGCCGCCGGCTACGGCGCCTGCAGGAACTTCCGCTACCAAAGGGCCAGTGTCCTTCATATTGGGAAATGCCATCAGATAAGGTGTCGTGGCATTGGCGGTGAGGAGGCCAAGTTTGTCGGTGAAGGTCAGGTAATCCACATAATCCAAATTACCTGCGCCAAACTTGCTGCGCTGTTCACTCTGCCATTGGTCCATGGCCATCAGTGGCAATGCCCAGAGGTAAGCCTGACAGGCGCGTTGATAGTCGATGTCGTCGAAAATCTTCTCGACGGTAGGATCGCTAGGATATCCATTCTCCAGTTGGAGCTTGCCGAGCCGGGTTTCGACGCTCCCCGTGGTAGGCAAAACCTGCGCGCGTGCCGTCGTGAATGTAAAGTCATTTAGAAGTGCAGCTGCGATGACGATTGTTCTGAGAAGGGTTTTCATATACGCCTCAATTTTGTTTCGTTGATTGAACGATTGACTCAATATTAACAAACTCGTTCCGATCCTTTTTGTTTTGGGGACAACCGAATCTTGTGGAATGATCCGCGGTTTGTCAAAGCAATATCACCCTTGGCGCAACGGAATTATCGCGGTTCCTGATGTATGGTAAAAAGCTCAACGACATTCAGGAAGAATCAGTTTGCCCTCATCCCATATAGGTGGTATCGCAAGAAAGGGAGCCCGAGAAAAGTTTCCCAGCAGTGAAACTTGAGCTCCAACGAGGCCTTCGCACTTGATTGAAGAAATGTATTTAGCCGTGCAACGGCGCCCCACGCGTGATGCCCTTTAACCTCGAGTTGGTGTACCGGCTTTTGGCCGGAAGGCGCTGAAAAGTCATTTATCTTCCTGTGCGAGAGGGCAGTCTTCAATGAACGCCATTCGGATTTAGCCGGATGAATCCTGATACACCAACTCGTGATGGAAACGAACTAATCCCCGATCCGATAGACCCCTTTTTCCGTTCGAATAATCAGATCGTCTCCAATCAAGGAATAGGACGCAAAGACTCGTCCAGGAAGCGTGTTCTTGGCTAGTTCTTTCGGTTCTTTGCCAAGCTCCAAGATCGAGGCTTCGCCCGCCTCGCTTTGGAAGTAAACTTTGTTTCCGGCCAACAATGGTGAAGCGGAGTAATTGCCGCCAAGTCGCTTGCGCCACACTTCTTTTCCGGTGCTGATATCGACCCCAGTTGCGATCCCGCTGTCGCTCGCCATAATGACTTGCTCCTCAAAACAAACGATCGAAGGGGTCGTCGGAACTGCGCTTCCGAAACTCCATTTGACGTGCGTGTCCGTCACGTCCCCTTGGCCCTTTGGGTCAATTGCTAATAGCTTGGCGGTCATAAAGCCCGTTAGTACAAACAACGTGTCACGGTAAAGAACAGGACGAGGGACTACCGAAAACCCGTCGTAACGCACGAACCAAATCACTTTGCCATCCGTTGGCGATAACGCTTGGACTACGTTGGAGCCGGGCGAAATGATTTGTTGTTGATTTCCAACCTTAATGAGCTGCGGTGTGGCAAATGAAAAGGGACGATCCGTCTCAACGCTCCTCACACATCGCCATACTTCTTTGCCTGTCTTGAGATCGAGCGCCAGCGTATACGGACTAGGACCGCCATCACAAGTCAAAATCAGCTTATCGTCGACAACGATTGGCGACCCTCCATTACCGTGCGTTGGTGGGAAAGCATGGTCACGATTTTCCCAGAGGACTTTCCCGTCTAGGTCAGTGCACGCGGTCCCTTGATGCCCAAAGTGGATATAGATGCGGCCTTCTGCCACTACACAAGTCGGACTCGCGTGCGAGTTCTTGTTATGGATTTTGGGAGCGTCTTTAGGCTGCTCAAAGATTACCTTGGTGAAAACCTCTCGGCCATCCGTTGCATTGAGGCAAACCAACTGAAGCCGTTGGCTACCAACCAAATCCGCGTCTTGGCTTGCATCCGACTCGGCGTTGGAGGCCGATGTAAAATAAATGCGATCCCCAACGATCACGGGCGAGGACCAACCAAGTCCTGTTGTCTTGCTAAACCACTTGACGTTTTCCGTTTCGCTCCATTTGGTGGGCAAGTTCGATTGGTCGGCAACGCCATTCTGGAGCGGACCTCGAAACTCCGGCCAGTCAGCACGGACCGACAGTGGAAGCTGCCCATACGCCGTAGCGACTGCAACAACGCCTAGCCTAAGGCACGAAACAAAGACAGATTTGAGCGACGAAGTCTTCATGCGATTCACAAGTTGAGGACAAATAAGGAATTTTTACTATCTTAACCGAAGTAGCCCCACCATTGTGACTTACCTAAGCACGTCGTCACAAGTCTTTGGGGCAAGGGAATAAATTAGGCTTACAAGGCGAGCGGCCGGAAAAAATGTACCACGAATCGTAATGTATCACGAATCGTAGCTGGATTCGCCAGAATTCAGAGGGGCTCAATTTGAATAAGGTGAGTACCAGTTGGCTAACGCCCCACCGGCAAAGTAACCCGGAAAATACACTTCGATGTGCTTAGAACAATCGGTTGTAGCCATTGAGCGCCGCCACTCGATACGCTTCTGCCATCGTTGGGTAATTGAAGGTGGTGTTGATAAAATACTCTAGCGTGTTATTCGGCGGCGGCTGCTTCATGATCGCTTGACCGATGTGCACGATTTCGGACGCGTTTGGACCAAAACAATGGACGCCCAATATCTCCAACGTCTCGCGGTGAAACAGCAGCTTCAACATCCCAATCGCTCGTCCAGTAATCTGCGCCCTCGCCAAACTTTTGAATTGAGAATGCCCAACTTCGTAAGGGATCTTTGCCTCAGTCAATTCTCGTTCCGATCGTCCAATTGAGCTAATCTCAGGACTAGTATAAATACCATTCGGAACGTCCAACAGTTTCATTACCCCCTCATCCAGCCCCTCGATGTGCTGAGCAGCAGCCCTGCCTTGCATGTACGCTGCACTGGCTAACGAAGGAAAGCCGATCACGTCTCCAACCGCATAAACATTGGGGCATGTCGTCTGGAAACGCTCATTGACTTTCAATAGCCCTCGAGAATTCGCGTCGACACCAATGCACTTCAAATTCAAATCTTCCGTGTTCCCAGAACGGCCGTTTGCCCAAAGCAACACATCCGTCTTGACTTGCTTGCCACTTTCCAAAAAGAGCACTACCCCGTCGTCGTGCGCCTCGATCTTGGCAAATGTTTCGTTATGTCGAAGAACAACACCCGAGTCTCGCATGTGGTAACTCAAGGCATCGATAATCTCATCGTCCAAAAACTCCAGCAACTTGGCTCGTGTATTGACGAGGTTCACTTTAATGCCAAGATTCCGAAACATCGACGCATACTCGCAACCGATCACTCCCGCCCCATAGATCGTGATCGACTGCGGCTTGAACGAAAGATCGAGGATCGTATCGCTGTCAAAAACGCGAGGGTGCGAGAAATCAACCCCCTCCGGTCGAAACGGTCTCGAGCCAGTTGCGAGAACGATGTTTTCGCCGGTAATGCGAGTCTCTCCGTCGATTTCAACTGTGTTGGCGTCGATCAATTTGGCCTTGCCGTAAATGACCGGGACGTTGTTGCGTTCGTAAAACGTCTGTCGCATCGACACCTGTTTCGAAATAATCGCCTTGCTGCTAGATCGCAACTGCGCGAGAGTCGGATTGAGGTGAATCCCAAGCTCGCGCATCATTGGATTGTTCATTGCCTCCATCACGGAATAAATGGAGAACCGAAGAGCCTTGCTTGGGATCGTTCCCCAATGAGTACAGCCTCCACCTATCTTGTCATACGCTTCTATGACAGCCACTTTTTTGCCACCCTTGGCGGACTGCATCGCTGCCCCCTCACCACCGGGGCCCGTTCCAATCACAACAACATCGTACTGTTGATTCGTCATCGCGCTGCAAATTCGTTTTTGAGTGTTTTCTGATAGATTTCGGCAAATCATTGCCCGAAACTAACTTTGGTCAGTCGATCACCACGGCCTAGAAGTAATCGAACCATCTTCTGGACTACTTGCTGTGGCATATAGTCTACGCGGAATTCGCCCTGCCTGGTAAGCCAACCGACCAGATAATGTCGCATGCTTCATCGCAGTTGCCATGGCCACAGGGTACCTCGCGTGAGCGATGGCAGTGTTCAGCAAAACACCGTCCGCACCCAACTCAAAGGCCATCGAAACGTCGCTCGCAGTACCCACACCAGCGTCGACGATCACCGGATAGTCCGGATCCCCCGCCTTCAAATACTCCAGAATGATCCTAAGATTGTTTGGGTTCAGTATGCCTTGGCCGCTCCCAATCGGGGAGCCAGCTGGCATCACGCTTGCCGCCCCAGCTGCCTTCAGCCGAACCGCCATGATAGGATCGTCGCTGGTGTAACACAAAACTTGAAACCCCTCGGCTACAAGCAACTTACAGGCCTCCAACGTCGCAATCGGGTCCGGCAAGAGTGTCTTCGAATCGCCTAACACTTCCAATTTGACCCAATCTGCGCCTGGGTTCTCCAACGATTTCAAAATCTCTCGACCGAGTCTTGCCACTCGGACCGCATCCGTCGCGTTGTAACAGCCAGCGGTGTTTGGCAACAACGTGTACCTAGCCAAATCGATGTAGTCCAGTAAGTTCTTGCCTTCGCGATCGTAAAGCTTCTCGCGACGAACGGCAACTGTCACGCAGTCTGACCCACTTGCCTCCAAGGAGTCTTTCATCAACTGCAAAGAATCATACTTGCCCGTCCCCACAATCAAACGACTATTCAAGACGTGGCTACCAATGCGTAGAGGCTGGCTATCCGGAGCCGGTAAGCCAGCAGGAGACGGTGATGGTGGTTCTGCTGCCATCTCAACCACCACCAACCAGGGTCACTACCTCAATTTTGTCGCCGTCGCAAAAAGAACGAGTCGGATACTGATCTTTGGGAACTATCTCTAGATTCAATTCGACTGCACAAAATCTGCTCTGGACATTGGACGAGCGTAACAGGTCTTCGACCGTCGTTTTTTCATCGACCTGACTCTTTACACCATTAAACTCGATCGTGACCATTGGCAACTACTTGCTCAATTCCACATTTACCGCAGCTGGCTGTGAATCCTCAAGAAGAGTTGGATTCATGATCAAATTTTCTCGGTACCCTTGGGCATCCATCATCGTGAACCCCAAAAACAAAGCCACGAAAATCAAGCTGCTGAAGATGATGATCGCATTCAATGGCTTGTCCCAAAGCAAGTGCATGAAGAAGGCAATAACTAGCCCCGCTTTCACGGTCGCAATGGTGAGCGACATCCACACTTCTAGATTTCCAAGGCTAAATGTCGATTGATAAACAGTGGCAACCGTCAACAATAGCAGCGCAAAAAACACGGACAACAACATCCAAACGGGCATGGGGTGCGAAAATTCGCCATCGTGGCCATGGCCGTGGTCATGCGAATCGTTGGTGTGATCTGCTGAAGGTGCTGACATGATATTGGAAACTGAGGGTGGAGTTTTGGGCAACTAGTTGAAAAAAGACGCGAAACCTCGCGAACAAACTACGTGATCAAATACAACAGCGGAAACAAATAGATCCAAATGAAGTCGACCAAGTGCCAATAGAGCCCGACGTTATCGACTGGTCCAAAGTACTTGGAGTGGAACTCGTGACGCGCTGACTTGACGATCAGCCAAGTAATCACTGCCATCCCACCCAAAATGTGGAAGGCGTGAACGCCAGTCATGCAGTAGTAGATACTGAAGAACAATCCAGCCATACCCTTTTGGTTGACGTTCGAGTCTGGAGTGTTGGTTTCTGCAGGAGAGACAGCCACATCATGCAAAACGGTTTCAGGCTCGCCCAACAGATTGACTGTCGGAGCCAAAGCTGCCTTGGCATGATCGTGTCCATCATGGTCAGAATGTTCGTGCCCATGGGCATTAGAACCTGCAGCAGCATGTGAATCTCCGTGGCTTTCCTCTGCCTCAAGAATCTGACCAAGCTTAACTCCGCCAAAGAAACACAAAGCTGCAACAACAAGCGGTCCTGCAACTCGCAAATGGAATTTGCTAGCAGCGACAAAAGCGTACACGTAGTACAAAACGAAGCCGACCAACAAAATCAAAGCGGGAATCGACAAGTACCACAAGTACGGTACCGTAGAGTGAGGAGCACCCTCGATCTGAGAAACGTAGAACTTGCCAGGAAACAAGCCTATGCTCCATTTATGGCTATACTCGACAGCCTTAACACCGAGGAACATTGCAGCGCATCCCAAAGTCGCTCCAAGCATCCCAATCAATGTTTTGGTTTGCTTCAATTGTGACGCACGTACCGCCCACGCCATGGTAAGCGAACTAAACAAAAGTACACCGGTATTGATTGCACCGAGTTTCTCGTTCAAAAAGGTTGAACAAAACTCGAACACTTCCGGATTTCGATTTCGATACAACGCATACGCGCAGAACATACCACTGAAGAAAAGAACTTCCGTCACCAAGAAAATCCACATTCCCAATTTGCCAGCATCAAACTGTTGCTCCGCATCATCGAAATGGTGCGCAAGCCAAGCCGGATGCTCATGGTGCGCGTCGTGCTCTTGATCGGCTGGTGCTGGTGCTACCGCAGTGGTCATAATTCGTATCGTATGTAGGTGGTTTTGGTGTGAATGATCTACTTCTTCTTGAAGTAGCTACCTGTCTTGGGATCATATTCGATCTTCGAAAAATCGTAAGGATCGCCAACTGTTGGTGCAGAACTAAAGTTGTCATGCGGCGGTGGAGAAGAACATTCCCATTCCAGGGTAGCTCCACCCCATGGGTTCTTCGGAGCCTTGCTACCGTAAAACAGCGAATGCAAAAGTACCAAAAGTGCCACCAATAGTCCTACTCCCAACATGAGAGCACCAATCGTTGACAACTGGTGAAGTAGTTGGAACTCCGGCTTGTAGGAAGCGTATCGTCTCGGCATCCCTCGTGTTCCAAGAACGAACTGTGGCAAGAAGGTCAAATTGAACCCAACGAAAACGATCGCGGCTGACAAAATGCCACCGAAGTCGTTAAACATCTTTCCTGTCATTTTCGGCCACCAGTGGAACAATCCACCAAGGAAAGCGATTAGCGTTCCACCCATCATCACGTAGTGGAAGTGTGCGATGACGAAATAAGTCGCGTGCAGGTGCATGTCCGTTGACAAAGCTCCCAAAAACAAACCTGTCAATCCACCGATCGTGAACAGAAAAATAAACGCCAGTGCGTAAACCATCGGAGTGTTCAGTGAAACCGTACCCTGATACATCGTTCCGATCCAATTGAACACTTTGATCGCAGATGGGATCGAAACCGTGAAAGTCAGAGCGCTAAATACGATGGTCGTTACGTCAGCCATCCCGCTAGTGAACATATGGTGACCCCAAACGAGGAACCCAAACAGAGCGATCGCCACCGAACTGTAGGCAATCATTCGATAACCGAAAATTCCCTTGTGACTATGAACGCTCATCAACTCGCTGATGATACCCATCGCTGGCAAAATCATGATGTAAACGGCAGGGTGCGAGTAGAACCAGAAGAAGTGCTGAAACGCGATTGGGTCGCCATTCAGCCTAGAATCGAAGATACCGATACCGAGCAACTTCTCGGCAGCCAACAAAAGCATGGTGATACCAAGAACAGGTGTTGCCAAAACTTGAATGATCGAAGTTGAGTATACTGCCCAAAGGAACAAAGGCATGCGGAACCAAGTCATCCCAGGTGGTCGCATGGTGTTGATTGTCACAATGAAATTTAGACCGGTAAAAATCGAGCTAAATCCAAGAATGAATACCCCTAGCGTCGCCGCGATAACCGGACCTTGGCTTTCGATACTGTAAGGGGTGTAAAAGGTCCAACCAGTGTCCAATCCTGTTGCAAACAGCGAAAAAAGGAAGAAGATCGCTCCTGCTATCCAAAGGTAGAAACTACCCAGGTTCAGCCTTGGAAAGGCAACATCCTTGGTACCCAACATGATTGGCAGCAGGAAGTTTCCTAACGCCGCAGGAATGCTAGGGATGATAAACAAGAACACCATCACCGCCCCGTGCAGGGTGAAGACTTGGTTGTACGTCTTGTTCAACAGCCAAGCCTGATTCGGTTCGAGATTTGGTGTCCACAAATGCAGGCGAATCATCAACGCTAGAACGCCGCCCAACGCGAATGCCGACATCACGCCAACGAGATACATCATCCCGATTCGTTTATGGTCGAGCGTCAAAGCCCAACTCAAAAAACCAGACGAATGCGTCAGGTAGTTATCTTCCTTGCCCGCCTCTGGGTGTGTGGCTGGCATTGTCACTGGATTAGTAACAACACTCATGGGTCTATTCCTGTCCGTAAAATGGTACTATGTGAATTTTGATTCTGTTTATTTTTTGGCTGGAGGCGTTTCCGACTCAAGCGATTTCATGAAGGCAGCCAAGGCTTCAACCTGTTCGATCTTTAACTGTCCCTTGTAGGACTGCATGTTTCCTGCTCCTTCATAACCCTTTCTTCGTTGCCTGTCTGGGTCCATGATGGAGTTCAAAACGTACTCTTCGTCAAACAAAGTTTCTTTCCCACTTGCATCCGCACCTTTCACGAGCGGAACTGGTTTGCCCCACGAACCATTGTACGATGGGCCAGGCCCGGCGGCAGATCCTTCCTTGCCAGCATAGTGACAGGTCTTGCAACCCTTTCGCTCGTAAAGCCACTTGCCTCTTTCAACAATGTCCTCTGGCTCCTTGATTGCCTCAGCCAGAAATTTTGCATAGGCCTCTTCGCTTTCGACGTAAACCTTTGCATTCATGGTGCTGTGATTGTCACCGCAATATTCACTGCAGAATAGATCGTAAGTCCCCTCTAAAGTCGGGGTAAACCAGCTGTAGTGGAACCGGCCGGGGATAATGTCTCGCTTAACTCGAAATGCAGGAACATAAAATCCGTGATTTACGTCTTCTGACCGCATGATCATTTTCGATGGGCGACCAATCGGAACGTGCAAATCAGGGCTTTCAGCACCATTTGGGTATTTGAAATTCCAACTCCACTTCTTGGCAATGACTTTTATGTCTTCAGTGCCAGCTGGAGGAGGACTTTGCATGTCCAAATACCCCAATAACCCCTGCCAGAAAATCCAACCGGCAATAAACGTCGGAATGACAGACCAGAGCACCTCAATTGTTGTGTTGTGCAACGCCTCAATGGAACCCTTGTAGCCTGGCCGTTCACGATACTTCACTGTGAAATAAATCATCGCAGCAACAATCGGAACGAAAAATGCCACACTGATGTAAACGATCGCGTTGTACAGCCAATCCACATCATGTGCAAAAGTCGACGCTTGCTTTGGAAACCAAAACGTGTCGTTAATGTCTGCTAAAAACGTTGGTATCATTTGAATCAATGGGACGGTGAAGTTGAGTCGATTATCGAAGTTGCGATTTGAACCTGAGGACTACTTCGAGCGCGATTTCGGAATCGTCTCGATGAAATCCAAAAAGGCAAGGAAGCAATGAGCCCGAATGTGACAAAAAGCCCTGCGGCGACAGACAATAATGTCCTGCCACTGGCGGTGTAACGATTTTCCATTGCGTCGTAGTGAAAGCATTTCAAAACGAATGCATCCATGAACGAACCGATTTTTCCCTCTCCAGCCTCCACCAGAGCCATTTTCAGAGTCTCTGGAGTGAAGCCGATTTCGTACAAGTATCTAGTGATCCTGCCTTTGGGCGAAATAAAGATCGCGGCCGCGGCATGGTTGTAACGATCATGCTTCGCATCAAAAGTATAATTGAATCCAACCGCCTTGGTAATTTTTTGAATGTTCACTTCCGAACCC
Organism: Planctomycetaceae bacterium; assembly: GCA_947463915.1. Lineage (GTDB taxonomy): Bacteria > Planctomycetota > Planctomycetia > Pirellulales > Pirellulaceae > JBKCUI01. The sequence goes on along the minus strand of CANHVO010000217.1, from coordinate 1,840 downwards.
ACCAAAAAGCTCCAACCCTTGGAGCTATGGTTATCGGCCAGACTCTCGCAATATTTCGCTTTGGTGGATGAAGCTCGTTCGCGGCTTTCCCGCGGGTTGATGCTAATCGAAACCATTTTGAAATCTTTGCCCAGTCCCAATGAATTGACTTCGTTAATGCCTCGGGACAGTCCGTTCAACTGTGCAACGCAAAGACCCGGACAATCGCTGTAATTCAAAGTTAAAATGATAGGATTGCCATCCTTGAGCAATTCGCCCAGCGAGGTCAATCCGCCTTCATCGTCCATGAACTGAACGTTCAGCGGAACATCCTCTCCGAGTTTCTCGTCTATGGAAACGCCATCAAGTCGAGCGGGAAGCTTATCATCCATTCCGAAAGCGAACGAACAAACTAGGATGCAAACAAACACACCCAAAGCTCCTTTCGTCGATTTCATGGTAACAAGCATCATCTAACTCTTTCAAATCAAAAATCTGTTGACTACGCACCCGGGGCCGAACCCAATTCCTTCAAAATCAACTTTTGTGCTTCTTGGATTGGAATTCGAATTACTTTCTTCATCGTGGGTTGCTCACCCTTTTTTGCGATCGGTGCACTTTCGTCGATGACCTCAACCCTCTTAGCTAACCCGCTAAGAGACTCCAGCTGTTCACCTTTGATCTTGGTCGCAGCATCGATTATTTTCGTATCTTTTCGCGAGCGTTCGTAATTCAACATCGAATAACAGAGGGCTTGTGTCCCTTGCAGGACAATCACCAAAATGACGATGCTCAACACCGTTGCGTAAGCGATCATTTTCGTATTTAGGTCGTCGTATCGTGCCATGATTTTTGTTGGTATCGAAAATCCAGTGTGAAGTAAACCTAATTACAGGATCGGGTTGGTGTAGGACATCGCTTCCGGTAGGCGTGGGTCACGCATGGCCACGAGCGGCACACCATCGGCCCGCCAAATGAACATAGAAGCGAAAATCGATAGCATCCCAAGTCCTCCGAGCAAGTGTCCAAAAAGTGGTACCATCTGAGCAGGTCCCGCATTCGGCATCACCAAGAAAGTCATGTCGTACCAGTGAGCAAAAAGCAACCAAACAGCACCAATCGTCAAAGCCATACGATTGCGGCGGATATGCCGACTCATCAAAAACAGGAACGGAATGATGAAGTGAATAGGGATTATGCAGTACGAGAAAGTCATCCAGCCGTTATCGAGCCGAACTTGGTACCAAAACGTTTCCTCAGGAATGTTTGCATACCAAATCAGAACAAGTTGCGAAAAAGCAATGTACGACCAAAACATCACAAAACCGAACAAGAATTTGCCCATGTCGTGAAAGTGCTCAACTGTAACCAGCTTCTGTACTTTTCCAGCGTTTTGAAGGAGCATGTTGATGACAATCATGACCGCGAAAAAACTCATCATGCTACCTGCGAAAAGGTAAACGCCGAAGATGGTGCTATACCAATCCGCGTCGATGCTCATCAGCCAATCGAATGCGGCGAAACTGGCAGATAGAGAAAACAACATGATCAATGGTCCTGCCCATTTTTGTCGCAGCAAAGACAATTCGGCATCGCCAGACTCGTCTTGCGCTCGACTAATTCGGAAAAACCAATTCGCAGTCAAAATCCAATAAGTAAAGTACACAACAGTTCGTAGCGTGAAGAACTCTTTCGAGAGGTAAAACGAAGCCTTGCTAGCGATTACGCTGCTGTGAATGTCCTTCCCATTCCATTCGTACAGAGCTGAACTTCCCCAAAAAAGCATCGCTATGATGGGCAGGAACAATAATGCAAGGTACGGAATCATCATCATCAGTATTTCAGCGACACGGCGAATGGA
>CANHVO010000216.1 GCA_947463915.1 Planctomycetaceae bacterium | reverse complement strand
GAATAGCTTCAGTCACGTCTATCAGTATCAATTGACCGCTAAAGCTGCGGGCACCTTCAAGATCCCTGCGGTGACTGTGACGATCGATGGCAAGACACTTTCGAGCAATTCCATTCCGGTCCGAATTCTGGAGGTTCCTAAACAGGATTCCGTTGTTGTTGAAATCGTTCCAAGCCAAGCTCGAGTTTACCCCACTCAAAGTTTTTCGATCAAGCTTCGTATCCTTGTAGAGCCGATCGCAGAGACGGGAACGGACCCATTGCGGACGTTGAAGCAGATGCGGCAGAATCCGCCAAGTATCCAAATCACTTGGCTCAAGCCGCCCGAAGGGGTCTCTGCTGTAGACGAAGTCTCAGAGTGGCTTCAGCCCTTGCTTACCACGAACAACGTGGGCTTCTCGATCAATGGCGTGAGTGGTAGTACCGGTTCTATCTTTGAACGACAAAGGTTAGCCATTTTTGATTTGAGAAATGGCCAGGAAACTCGAAAGGGATTCGATGATTCGACAAAAGACTACTTTGTGTATGAGTTGGAACGAACCTTTGTATCCGAAAAGACGGGTAGCTATACCTTTGGTCCTGCCGTAATCAAAGGGACGTTCGCGACACGCATTATCGCGATTGCACCGCCGGTCAAGGTCGAGGTATCGGAAATCCCTTCTCCGCGACCAGCCAATTTTACAGGTGGCATAGGTAACTATAGGGTCACCGCCAGCGCGACCCCCACGAAACTGCGAGTCGGCGACCCCATGACCCTCAATCTGCAATTCACGCAGGGCAAAAATAGCGGCTCGCTCGAATTGATATCAGCCCCGGATTTGAGCGAATTGCCTGAGATTGCGGAGCAGTTTGACATTGTCGACAAAAACCCAGTTGGTCGCGTGGAGAACAAGTCCAAAAAGTTCGCGTTCGCATTGCGCCCTAAGCGTGCTGGAGTCACGATACCTGCGCTCAAACTGTCGACCTTCGACCCAGCGGCGGAGACCTTTGTCGATGTTGCGACGGAGCCGATTGAACTGAACGTGGCGGAATCGTCGGCGATTCTGGCTAGCGGCGATTTGGTCGGATCGCTTGGAGGTGGTAGCTCGACCAACGAGATCAAGACACGGTCGGAAGGGATTTTCCATAATGTGACCGAGTTATCGCAATTGCGTGACGAGCGAGTGAACTTACTGAGCGGGCTTGCATGGGTTGGTGGTCTTTGGATCGCTAGCGGTTTTGCGATCGTTTCGCTCGTCTTTTTGCGAAACAAAAATTCCGATGTGGGCAGAATGCGAAAGGCAGCCGCTCGACGGACTGCGCAATCAAGGTTAACGACCGCCAGCAGTTTGCTCTCGCAGGGAAAACAAAAGGAATCGCTTCGTGAAGTGCGCGCCGCAGTAATGGGCTTAGTGGCGGACACAGGCAGTAAAATAGCTGACGGTTTGACCATTCGAGACTTGAGCGCGGCCATGCGCACGTGCGATGTCCCTCAGGAAGATTGCGTTCGGCTGGAGACTCTGTTGGAACGGATCGAGTCTGCTGAGTACGGAGCAAGCGACGCTTCGGACACCGCGACGATGGTCACGGAGGCAACGGAACTCGTCAAGCGAGTCAGTCCGTTTTTGGAGCGGGGAAGCAAACGATGATTCGAATACCACTGCTCCTTGGGGCGATATGGATTGCAATCGCGTTCGCCGCGGGCTTGCGAGCAGATCAAGAGGGAGATCGGCAGAGAGATTTTCTTCGCTCGTTGGAACTGTTTGACAAAGCCAAAACGCCCGACGAGTTTCGGGAGTCGGCCAAGCTGCTTGAAACGTTGCTCGTAGATGGCTATTGCAATGGTGCCGTCTATTACAATTTGGGGAACGCCTATTTTCGAGCTGGAGATTTCGGTCGGTCGATTTTGAACTACCGAAAGGCAAAGCCTTATCGACCTAGCGATTCGCTGCTAGAAGCCAACCTCCAGCAGGCACTTGCATCCGCACCAGGTAGAATTTCTATTCCTCCCAAACCTTGGTGGTCCCCAGTGATGTTTTGGACCGAAGCGTTATCGTATCCAACTCGAGTTTGGTTCGCGCTGATTCTATCTGGGATCGCCCCATTGTTTGTTTTTTCCTCGGTCTTGCTACGTCGAAAAAACCTTGTTTGGGTTGCCATTGGGCTAACCATTTTGGGAATAGTCTTCTCGATAGATGGTTATTTGAACTCTCCTGAGTGGCATAGTAATAAACTAGCCGTCATCACCGGCGAAACGGTTGCCAGGAAGGGGATCGGAAAGGATTATGAGCCTGCGTTCAATGCACCCCTCAAGGATGGTGCTGAGTTCGTTGTGCTCAATGAAACGAACGGTTGGACGTTTGGACATTTTGCTGAAATCGGGGACGGCTGGGTGAAAAACGATTTTGTTGCTCGATGAATTTGGCGCAGCATGGTGCCACCGCTGTAATCATCTTTGCGATGCCAAGTAGCCAACGTTGCCAGACGGTGGAGCCTCTAACTTTCCTACGAACTACGATTTCACTTTCCATAACCCAAAGACCCTTACGAATCACTTCGTCCAGCGCGCCAACTTTCGTAGCCGGAGTCGCCAGATTTCGGGCCCAGACGATTACCGAACTGTGGCCATTCCGGCTACGCACTGTGGAGGCCGCGGTTCGGCAGGAGCCTCACCGCACGAAGCTCCGAACCGTCATTTTATGGCAGTGGGCTTGGGTCTTGTTGATTTACTCGTTTAACAGTCAGCCGATGGCGTACTGAGTTGCTTAGAAAGTACGCCTACGGCTGACTGTTAAACAAAAATACAACCGTAGCACGACGCGCAAGCTAGTGAATCGGAATGCAACGTCACTAGCTTGCCTGTCGTGCTATTTATGCCTCGCGCTTTTTATGCATCGCTATGTATACTGAATTCCGCCGCTCGCCGAAAAACAAGAAAGATAAGCTCGAATGAAACGCATTTTTGGAAATGTTGGTATGTGTCTGTTGGCATTGGCTTTCTGCCAACGGCTTCCATTCCGTCAAGGGTTGTTTGCACACGAGCCAACCCAACAACAATCTGACTTCAAGATTGGCAAACTTCGAATCAACAAACTGTTGGTTTTGGGAAATAGCGTTGCGTTGCATGGACCAGCACCGCAGATAGGCTGGACGGGAAATTGGGGTATGGCCGCAAGCAGCCGCGACAGGGACTTTGCACATGTCCTACATTCGCAAGTCTGCAAAGCCACGCATGGCGAGCCTCAATTATTGGTCCTCAATCTTGCGGACTTCGAACGCAAGCAGACTGAGTTCGATTTCGAACAAGGTCTTAAAGAGCCGATCGCTTTTGAGGCGGACGTTGTTATCGTCGCAGTGGGAGCCAACGCACCAGCACTCGAAACGGAGGAGGCCAAGCGACGTTATCGCACTGCATTTGAGCAGTTGCTGAGCCGACTCAAGCAAACGAATTCAACAACATTATTGGTCCGTGGCGAATTTTGGCCTGATCCGGCGAAAGAACAGATCATGCGTGAGGTTTGTGAAAAGGTGGGTGGGACTTATGTGCCGCTCAAGGATTTAAATAAAGATCCTGCCAATCTAGGAAGTGCCGATCAGAAATTCGAGCATGCTGGAGTGGCGGGGCACCCTGGAGACCGGGGGATGAAGCTGATTGCCGACGAATTGTGGAAGGCAATCGAAAAGATTTCGAAGCAGGTTGAGTGAGTGCACATCGAACATGGAACATTCGCATTCGTTGCCTAGGATTCAGCCCGCTGGCTTGAGAAGCCCAACCGTGCTTAGCTTGCAAATTTCGGGCTGGTTGCTGTTTAGCTGCTTATGGTTGCCACTCTGTCGAGGATGTGGCGGAGGGGCTGATAAGATCCCGGTTCAATCATTGCGGATTATCCCATTTGAAGCCGAGCATCAAATTGCCAATTTTGTGCTATTGGGGTCCTATAGCAACGGATTGTTCATCGCCTTTTGTGCCGCTATTTCTGCTTGGTTGGTCAGCGAAAAGTTCTGGAGGAGGTGCTTCCTTGCCCAGTTTTTCATCACATCTGGGATAAGCATTACCGTGGTTGGTGGTGCGATGCTGTACAGTAGCGGCGGTCGCCAATTGTTGACCACGGTTCTAGTCATGATACCGGCATTGATAGGCTTTCTCGCGTGGGTCGGCTTGGCCATCCGCAGGCAAGAGTATCACTTTGCGTGGGCTCGACTGCAACACTCTTGGACCATGATTGCGATTTTCTCCGTTCACGGACTGTTGTTATTCGAGGGCCGCGTTCTCTACGGATATTGGGTTACCATGGTTGCTCTTGTCTGCGTAGTTATCGCGGTCGAGATCGCTCGGCATCGAATGAAGCACGATCTTTGGGATTCCGAGGCCTCGGTTGCAAGACCACAATTCACGATTCGCAAGATTCTCGTCTGGACGGCATTCTTCCCGGTCGTTTTTGGCTATTGCCAAGCGATTGAGGCGTTCGGCAATTGGGTGTATTCGTGAAATGACCGTACCCAACCATGGAACTCTTTGCGTTCTCGGCTGTATCCTAAAAATGTAGGAATATCTTCCGCAAGGCGTTCGGTATATACTGAGTCACCTAATTGGACAGAACAACAGATCGCACCGAATTCGATGACTACCGAAAGTACCAAGAATCCAGAACCGCTCGAGGCCATTGCGGTTTCGATGACCCCACTTCAGCGTTTTGAAGAGTATTTGCAGAGCAAAAGCCTCCGGAATACGGAACAAAGAAAATTCCTTATTGAGCAAGTATTCAATCGGCACGAGCATTTTGACGCCGATCAGCTGATGGAACAGCTCCCGTCCAAAGGCTCCGCGAACTATGTCTCACGGCCAACTGTCTATCGAACATTGCGAGAGTTTGTTGACGCCGGTCTGCTCAATCGGTTTGAATTGGATGGTCGCAGCGTTTATGAGCATGACTATGGATATCCCGAGCACGACCATTTGTACTGCACAAAATGCCGGAAGCTGATCGAATTCACTAGCCCTGAACTATTGCAAATCCGAGAATCCGTAGCAAAACTCCATCGATTTCGGGCTCGGGATCACCGATTTATCATCGAGGGAACCTGCGACGAATGCGCTAAACTCCGTTCCAAAGGCCGTCGCCAGGACCGCGTTTAGCCAAAGACCTTAAACGCAATATTTTCACTTGACTGACAACTTGGGGATTGGGAAAGCCCCTAGTTCCGTCTAAAATTCTTCCCCCTGCGGCAAAACCAATCCAGAAGCCGCGATTTGTTTTTTTGCGAAAGAGAAGCTTAGGAATGTCGGATCGAAAGGGAAGCGGCTTCGCCGGAGTCGGCGTCGCGATTGTTACTCCATTTACCAATGGCAAACTGGACGTCGCGAGACTCAAAACTCAAATTGAGTTCCAAATCGCCTCGGGTACCCATTTTTTGGTCCCGGTTGGAACCACCGGTGAGTCCCCAACCTTGACTCACGATGAGCACGAACGGGTTATCAGCGAAGTGATTCAGCTCGCTTCTGGACGCTGCAAAGTCATGGCCGGGACGGGATCCAACTGCACCGCTGAAGCCTTACGGTTGACCCGTTGGGCAGAAAAGGAAGGCGCCGATGCGTCCCTCCAAGTCGCACCGTATTACAACAAGCCGACACAACGCGGCTTCTACGAACACTTCAAAGCAATTGCAGAAGAGGTCGGCATTCCTCACTGCGTGTACAACATTCCTGGCCGATCAGCCAAAAACATCGAGCCTGAAACAATCGCGAAACTGGCCGAGTTGACGAACATCACCATGGTCAAGGAAGCCACTGGCTCGTTGGACCAATGCTCTCAGATCTTGAACACGACGAATCTGACTGTGCTAAGCGGAGACGATTCACTAACGCTCCCGATGATGAGTATCGGCGCTCAAGGGGTCATTTCGGTTGCGGCCAACATCGTACCTAAGGACCTGATCGCAATGGTTGCAGCGGCTTCCAAGGGCGATTTCGCAACCGCGTCGAAGCTGCACCACAAGCTCTTTCCACTTTGTCGCGACATGCTCTCGCTAGCGACGAACCCAATTCCCCTCAAAGGTGCCATGAAGCTGTTGGGACGAGACACCGGCGAACTTAGGTTGCCAATGACCGAGCTCGAAGAATTCGAATTCGCGAAATTGAAGACTACGTTGACAAATTATGGGATTCTCTAAGCAGCGTGTCTGTTTTGAGTCTGAGTAATAACGAACAATGAGCCGTTGGGCGCTTGCCCCGGTTCTCGACGAAGTAGAGATTCTAGAAAACCGGGGCTAGCGTCCAACGGCTAATTCTGTAACACCGGTGTCAATAAGCACAGCCACCAAGAGACGGTAGCGAAGTATCCCGCAGCGAAAACGCCGTCCACCGTGGCGAAAACGCCTTCCACCGTAGCGAAACTCGTCAAGAGTTTCGGTTGCATGGAAGACTCGGCCGAAAGTCTTGACGACTTTCGCTACGGTCGTGGATCACCAAGTAAAAATGGCGACCGAACACTAATTTAAATACTTGCCAGCTGGCTTGCGGACAGAGCCCAAGAGGCAAGTCCACGCGACGTCGTGTCGCGCGGACCTAAACCGCTTGGAGCATTATTATACCGCTTGGAGCATTTCGCATTCCTTTGCCAATCGCTTTCTGGCGACGTGCAAACGACGCTTGATCGTTCCGATCGGAGCCTCAAATGAATCGCTCATTTGGTTGAGGCTCTGTCCGTCCAAGTAGAACGCGACGAGAGTCTTTCGGTCGAGATCTCCCAATCGGTCCAAGCCTCGGTGAACTTGCATCTTTTGCTCTCCGCTCAAAACCGCATCCAATGGATCGCTATGGCAAGTTACCGTAGCTTCGAGAATCTCGTGATCCACAGACATCGGCGTTGGACGTCGAGTCACTCGATTGATCGCCATGCGGTGAACAATCTGTCGCAACCAACCACCGAATGCCTCCGGCACTTGCAATTGGTCTAAGCGACGAAACGCTTGGATGAAAACGTCCTGGCTCAACTCTTGAGCTTCATCCCAGTTCCCCAATCGCTTGTAAGCGATCGACAAAACATGTTGCTGGAATCGGCAATAGAGTTGTTCCTGAGCGTTGCGATCTCCTGTCTGTGCCTGGACAACCAAGTCAGCAACAGTGCAATCGCTCAAGTCTTCGTAGGTATACTTTTGGGCAGTAATCATGGTCATGTTCAACTCGTCTCTCGTTGAAAGCCACCCGCAGGAACAATCGCCTTCTTAGCGAATGCAGCGTGTAGTTTGGTTTCTTGGATTCAACGCGAACCGTCTTGCACAAGGACTTTGCACTAACCATTTCTCTCTCAAAACGACATCGGGGTCATTGAGTGAGGGATTTGGAAAGCGAGTTATCCTGAACGAGTTGCACCGAAACTAACTTTTCGAAATCGCTTTGCGGCGTTTACGAAGTAGCAACGAGACAACAGTAAGACTTTTCGCGTGCCAACCGCCTTCGGTACGTTGTTTTGTAAAAAACTTGCTAGGCAGTTGGAGGTGGCAAGTTTTGAGTCTGCAAAAACGGTTAGCTACCGCGTTTGCTTGTGGGCCGTATGGATAAGGTGGATTTGGCTGGGACCATCATTGGCCCCATAAAATCCATCCATCCTCTGGACCACGAATAAATCTCGGGGCGTTCTTTGCCCGGCGATTTACTCGACGTACCTAGGAGCGCATGTAGAAGGAGCAGGTGGAGCTGGCGCACCAAATTGCTAACCACAATCGCGCTTGTTCGCACTGAAGCGATGACATTGGCACAACGTTGAGCAAAATTGACTTTACGCATGGCAGCCTCCCTACACCGTTAGGCGCAGATTGAGAGATGACGATGAAACAAAAAATATCCGCCGAACAAAGCGTCCGGCGGTGTGAGTCAGACTATGGTATCGTTAATAAGGTTCGCAGGTAAAGCATTTATTTCGAAAATTTTCCCCAATTCACCAATTGTGTTGGAATTGCAACTTTTTTCACGGTCCTAGCAATACTGGTTTCTGGCATTCGATCCTCGTAGCGAAAGTTGTAAAATATCCCGGAGTTGAGGCCGCGCAGGAACTCTAGCGAGATTTCGCTGCATGCTAATTCAACGCCAAGCCCGACGAGGCCGTGAAAAATGTAGGACGCCCTTTTCAGGGCGTCGAAATTGGCCGTTTTTTGCAGTAACGACGGCCTGAAAAGGCCGTCCTACGAATAAATTCACAACCTCAACGGCCCCAGACGAGCTCGTCTCGTCTGAGCCAAAGGTTCGCTGCTAGAACGGTTCTCTTTCAGTAACGCCAGATTCCGTTGTTTCTAGCCGCGAACCGTTACGTCCGATGGGACAAGCCCATCGGGGCGTACTCAAAGAAAGAAAGAAAGAAAGACTCCGCGACTCGTAGCTGGATTCGTAAGAATTCAGCTGGTTCTGAATTCTTACGAATTCAGCTACGGTAGTTTTCATTCCGCCGCTTGCCTTATAGCCCCAATCCCGCGGCTTCGGTTAACCGATTAAAAGACGCTCGTGAAGTCGTATAACTAATTGTCTGCACGACATCCCGCGGTCCCGCTAATTCTACGCCGGCCTTGACCTCGTCGTCTGAAAGGACAACGGGCGATGTTCCAAGCTGCTTGGCGATTTGAAATAATGCTCGCTCTTTCGCCGAAAAACCTGACCAATCTCCATCCAGCGCATAGATGTCGGCATCCGTCTGACCAAGCTTACGCAATTGTGCCTGCGCAAGTCCTAATGCATACCATGCTCGATCTTGTCTTGCCAATATCCAACTCAATTGAGCGCGGAACAGCGGACTGAGATCCCCTTTTTCTTGTGAGGCCATAATGCTGTCAAATCGGCTTGAGCCCGCCTTGGGGAAATTAGCAATCAGCCGAACCCAAGCCGGCAGAGGTCCATCCATCGACGAACAGCCAGCAATGTCTTTTCGTGCTTGCGCTTCGTCCACCAAGCTCAATCTGGGTTTGCGAGTCCGGCATTCAGCAAGTTTCTTTTCGACTTCATCCCGAGACTCAAGCGATGGACGTTTGCTATAGGTAGGACGAGTCGTCGAATCCGCTTTATCGTTCAACGCAAACACCGCTACCTTGGACAACTTCTTTTGGAAGGCAGGCGAGGTTGGCGTCAGGTAGGTACCCTTCGGCAAGTTCGGATCAATCTCCGCGGTCCCAGCCCCAAGAGTCGCGAGTCGTGAGTAACCTCCCTCGTCCTTTCGCTGCGGAACTCCAACCGCCTCCTTCCAACGATTGATGGAGTTGTTGCCAGACATCGATAGAATCATTTCCAAGATTTGCTTTTCGGAAAAATGAGCCTTGAGGTCAGCAATGTCTTGATCGTTCAAAAGATAGGGCTGATAAGTGAACTTGCGAGCGAATGCAAAAGCCTTTTGCTGAGCAGGCGTGAACTCCGACCAATCGCCATCGAGCGCCGCGATCTGGTCTTCGGATCTGCCGGCTCCCAATAGCTTCGATTCTTGGTGTCCAATGCAATACTGGCAATTGTTGACGCGCGACACGATCCAAAACAACTCGATCTTGAATCCGTTCTCCAACGAATAGTTTGGATCTTGTTCGCGGGCCAACGATGCTGGCGGATTGGGTTTGTCGCCATTTGAACCAGCCGTTGCGGCTGGCGACGTGGGAGCAGTTCCAGGTCGGACGACTTCGATCCCGTTCAAGTAATGATGCTTGACTCGGCTTTCGTAGCTATCGACTTGATCACCGAGTTTTTCACGATCCGCATCGGTAAGTTCGGGGAGTGGAATACGCGGGACGCGAACTTTAACATCCTCGATTAGCCGTTTCAGCTCAGGCCGAGTCAATGGCGTCGCCCGAGTGCCATTGGATTCTTGTGCACGACTAAATCCGACAGGAAGAATGATGGAGCCAAAAACAAATAGCTTGCATAGACGATTGGAGATTGATTTCATATTGGATCTCATAACTTGATTGGGAAATTGGTAGGTTAGTAGCAGACGTGTTCCGGCGTGCATCTAACTAATGCGTTACACCGTGGGTCACTCTTGCCGAGAGTGACCGCATCTCAAAGTGGGTCACTCTTGCCGAGAGTGACCGTGATCTGATTGAGTGAAAAGCCATTTTGACACACCACTCAATCCAAAAGAGCAAAATCTAGAGAGCCGCTACCCGCGGTGGTGGAACGAGAATGTCCAAAGAAGGTTGAATTGGCATCAATTCATTTGCAGTGAGCCGTCTACTTCGAGTTGAATCTCCATTCAAGACAAATGAGATCGCAAGCTGGCTTGGTTGATTTCGGTGGACAATTAAGCGGGACGGTTCTATCGGCAAAGCGGGTGGAGCTGATTTGCAATTTCCATTTTTGCATCCGCAGGCTGGCGTTTTAGCCCCCTCAAAGCCATTCGTGGAAAAGTCAATCGAATCTCCATGTCGCATGGAATCTCCATGTCGCATCGAGGACGAGAGCTTTAAGTAATCACCGCAGCTAGCAGCGACTTGATTCGTCAGACCAAGTCCCAAAAAACAAAAAACGAGGGCGCAAGCAAAAAACGCTTGAATTCTTGGTCGGCTATGGGGAGTAGGGGACATTCGCGACTGGGCAAGAAAGAAATGCCAATGCAAAATAACGCACCGTTAAGCAGAAACTATAGTGCACAGAATCGCCTTGGTCAATCTTCCAAGTGTGACAACCCATTACTGAGCTGAGCGGCGAGTTCCGAATGACCCTAGCACGACGCGCAAGCTAGTGAAATGCACAGTGGCCCCAAGCACGACGCGCAAGCTAGCGAAATTTATGGTGGAATCGCTGTTTCCGCGTCGAGCCACGGTAATTTTCATGCAGTCGCTCGCCGAACAGGAAATGAACCGAGAAACCAGCTGAGGGGCCGCATCGCGTGGGGCTGGAGGCCCCCATTTCCCTTGGCCCGGCAATGAACTGCGAGGCAACTAGCCAGCAAACGCTTGGGATCTTGGGACGTTCCAGAAATCGCCGACAAGCCATAACAGACTCAGAGCTTTTTTGTGGATTGCAAGAAGGCCAAATGCCGATAGAATCGTCTTTTCGTTACTTTGGCGAAGTAGCTCAGTTGGTTAGAGCAACGGCTTCATAAGCCGTGGGTCGCTGGTTCAAGTCCAGTCTTCGCTACTGTTTTTTATCAAGCGATTCGTTGAGAAACCGACACTTGACGCTTCACAGTGCTCAAAAACTAAATCCAATTCAGGATTAAATCCTCCCGGAGGGCTTCTCGCTCCCCAACGGCACTTGCTCCGCAAATGAAATGTGCTCCGGCCTGCATTTCGGTTCCCCACTAATGTCGCAACGGCTGGCTGGTAAGCTGAAGGTATTGTACGACGGCACTGATGGAAGCGAAGAAACAATTCAAAAGGCCAAAGCAACCGAGCCCGAGCTCGAACGGGTTTGGGTGATCGAGCGAGTTGGGAAAAGCCGGAAGAGGTTGTATCACGTTATTCTCCCGCTTGTCCTTAACTGCGGAGCAGCGTCATTTGATAGCCACGGATAAAAATCCTCATCTTTACCCCCATCTTTGAACATCACATTCTAATTTCGTTGGGTTTTTCGTACTCGATCGGATGAAAATTCGAGTACGACTACGAGTACCATTTCATTGAGTACGAGTACGAAATCTGTCCGGAAATGTGGGTAAAGATGAGGATGAAATCCGTGGAACGTATAGCATCAATTTGCTGAGAGTCGCTTAGCGACGGCATTCCCAGATGGTGCGCAAGGAACACGTGAAATAACATCACATTGAATTGGGACATTGTCGCTCCTTCAGAGCTCTGTATCAGGCGGGGCATTTTACCTGGGGTTGCGTTCGCGTTGCGAACTTACCCCAGGCTAAAAACTGCCATCGCATTCGCGATTGAATCGCAGCCGCCAACTCGCCCCGG
>CANHVO010000215.1 GCA_947463915.1 Planctomycetaceae bacterium | reverse complement strand
GTTGAAAAGCCGGCTGAAGCCGGTACACCAGCGCACACGCTGTGAGGGGTACATCTACCGATCGGCAAACATCTTTAGGGCGTCCAGAACGTCGATCAATTGCTTTTGAGAAATGTCAGCCCACTTGCTCGCACGATGACGGACAATGCTCAGCTTGAACTGTTCCATCGCGTCCGAAACGTCTGGTGGAAGATCGGGGAGACCGACAAATGGGTTTCCTTGTTCCTTCGATGCATCAAACGATTCCGACTCGAATGGTGGATCGCCAGGTTGTGACTGACCAGCCATCGACGGTTCGGAATCTTCCTCGCCGAAATCGGGTCCTTCTGCAAGCGGTCCGCTGGACTCCGCTCGATCCCGTTTTTCTCGATCGAATTCTTCGTCCGCTTCAGCCGTCAGGGCATCGAAATCATCGTCTACTTCCGAAGTGATCAGCTCCTCGTCCTTCGGACCATGTTTTGGATCCCCGCCACTCGACTCCCAGCGGGTTTTGCGCATTTCGGAGATACTCCAATTGCTTCGCATGGCTCCCTCTAGCCATAGCTCGGCATCATCCCAGTCGATTGCCGCCAGAAAATGGCTCCAGTACAGTCCGGGATAGCTAACCGAAGTTTGACCAAATCGTTCGTACACACGGCGCAAGCGTCCCACGTGCTGGCTGGTCACGGCGCCCACTTGCTTGGTCCATGTTTCATCGCTGAAACTGCTGGGCGATGCGTCTGCGGCTATCAAAGCGGATCGCCATTCGGAGATGATCTTGCCTTTCTCCCAATTCGTTTGGCTGATCAGCGTGTTCCACTGACCGACAAAGGGCGCTGTTACCGTTTGAGCCTGGGGGTCGAGGTCTGGCGAGGCCTCGATCGTCAGGGCGGCATTTTCAACAGGCGTTTCGACATTGTTCAAGAATGCTGGAGGTGGTGTCATATGCAATCGTTGCAGGAGGTTGGATTCTGTCTCGCTTCCGGCTCGCATACCCACGAGCGCGGTGACGTTCAGTCAAGAGAGTACAGCATGGGACTTGGTTAACCAACGACCTAACACCATGAACTGGCATGAATGATTTGCAAACCGATCAGGACGTGTCACTTAGGGAAACTTTTAGGGCGTCAAAGCCTATTCCTAGACCGAATCGTCTATGTGCATAACCCGTCGATAGCGTTGGCACAGATCTAGGGCTGCATCCTCCCAATTCGGGAAGTCAAAACGGAAGCCAGACGAAAGCAAGCGACCGGGTACAACACGGCGGCTCTTAAGAACCAATTCGCTCTCTGTCCGCATCAAAAAAGTGCCTATCTCAATCATCCACTTTGCCGCGGGTAGCCCTAGCTTGATTCCCCAAGCCATCCGCAAAGCTCGCATAAACTCCGCGTTCGGAAGCGGATTGGGCGACGCCAAATTAATCGGCCCCTCAAGTTCAATGTGCTCGATGAGCCAGTAGATGGAACGCACAAAGTCAACGTCGTGGATCCAAGATACGAACTGCTTCCCGTCACCGTTGGTCCCGCCAAGTCCCTTTCGAGCAAGCCCCAGCAAAACATCGAATACGCCCTCGCGATCGGGGCTCATCGTCATCGCCGCCCGAAGCAATACGCGTCTCGTATTCGGCAATGTTGCCTTCATCGCTGCTGCTTCCCAAGCTTTCGCAACGTCGATACTAAACCGCCAAGTATCGGGAGCCTTCTCCTCGTTGCCACCAAGGATTCCGGTCGTTTCATCGTTGGGAGCGTCATAACGATGAGCGTAGATCGTGGCGGTACTGGCTTGAAGCCATAGCTTGGGCGGTTGAACGGACTTGGCAATGGCTTGACCCACTGCGAGCGTGGAGTTGACTCGCGAATCGAGAATCTGTTTTCGATTCTCAGCGGTGTAGCGGCAGTTCACGCTGCGGCCAGATAAATGAATGACAACATCCGCACCCTCGAATTCGCTCGCCCAAGCCCCCTGAGTCTCAGCATCCCACCGGACAACTCGCCATGGAGCGCGAGACGGTGCACGGCTCAGAACAACCACTTCATGTCCATCAGCAACAAACACTTTTGCCAACAAAATACCGATCTGGCCAGTCCCGCCAGGAATGACGATTTTCATCGCTTTCGCCTTGATATCTTAATTTTATTCGGAAGCATTCCTGATAACCGAATCTTGCCGATTCATGTAACAACCTCGCTTAACGGTCAGCCTACAACGGCTGACTAACGGCTGACTGTTAGGCGAGCGGCAGGCGGAAAATAACCGTAGCTGGATTCGCCAGAATTCAGAACGTACTGAATTCTGGCGAATCCAGCTACGAATCGTGGTATGCTCTTTCCCGCAGCTCGCCTTAAACGGTCGACGAGCGTAAGGTCACTTTCGGCAAGAGTGACCCGCTAGCGATTGGCTGCGTAGAGCTCGGTATAGGTGAGTGCCCATGCATCGATCAGCTCGCGGAACTTATTGAGATCGACTTCACCTAGCGGTTGATAAAAACTACGAGTCATGAGTTCTCGGTTGGCGATTGTTCCTTTCGCCTGAAGATCGAGAATAAAGAACTCGTTGACTGGTCGTACAACCATTTCAAAACGACTGTACTTGTTCTTTCGTTGGCCGCGCTCCATGATCAAATCATCGCGGATGCAAGCAGCGCCCCACCCGGCATCTCCAAACACTGTCGTAAACTGGAATCCAGGAAACAAGTCTGCCACTTTCTTGATCACCGATTCGATACGATCCGAAAGCTCAAGCCGCGACTTGCTATGCAAGCTTCGAAACTCTTCTGTTTCGATGCGTTTGCGCTCGGCTTCGGTTTGGGAGTGGTTCGCACGGTTTGCTCCGCGCGCAGCGGCTTGCTTTAGCTTTTCGTCGAATTCAGACATGCGGTTCTCAAGCAGAAGTGTCAGAAGCGTCGCCGCCCTGTGTGGAATCTACGCGGTTTGCAACACTTTCGCTGGATGGCTCTGCTGAGGTTGGGGCCGACTCGGTAGCTTCCGATTTTTGCGGTACAACCTTTTCGACTTCTTGCCGAACAACGACAGGCTCTTCTTTTTCTTTCTTCATGAATTGCAGCAAGTCAGAGAAAGAGCGAAGTGGTTCCTTGCCGGTTTGCATCGCGTCGGTGATCGGAGTGATCGGCTTCGGTGGTTCAACGCGGGTTGGCCGACGAGCCCCTTGCTCTTCATTCCGGGAATTGCCTCGATTCCGATCTCGATTATTATCGCGTCCAGTTGGCCGGCCACCGCGGTTGTCGCCGCCTCGACTGTCTCCGCCAGGGCGATTGCCGCCGCCGGACGGGCGACTACCGCCGCCTGGTCCGCGTCCGCGATCGTTGCCAGCGCCCGCAGGCATCGGGCTGCGATTCTCAGCTGCCGGTGGTCGCCCCTCACGCGAACCTTGATTTCGATCATTGCGTTGATTGCGATTGTCGCGGCCTACATTTCCTCCTCGATCTTGCGAGCCTTCTTGGTTTTGAGCATCGCGGCGGGAAGGTGTTCCTGGTGGAATCGCCGTCAGCGAAACACGCTTCTTCTTTTCGTCAACGTTCAACACCCAAACCGGCACCAAGTCGCCGACTTGAACGAATTGATGTGGGTCTTCGATAAAGTCTGGCGCCAAACGACTGATGTGAATCAAACCACTGCACTCTGGCCCCAAGTCGACAAACACACCAAAGTCTGCAACGCCGATCACCAACGCCTGAAGCATCGTACCGCTTTGCAGCGCATCGAGTTTCGGAACCTTGCTCAATAGCGGGATAGGGTATTGGAAATCTCTGCTGTCCGTAAAAGCAAATTGCAAGCAATTCGCAACTCGCTTCATCTTTTCCCGGCCAACTTGCCAGCTTCTTGCCAGTCGTTCGACATCGATGGTGTGTGTTGGACGCTCCATAGGTCCCGATGGAATGGGAGGCATCGGAACCATGATTCGTGGAGGCTGCGCTGGAGAGGCCTCAACCGATTCATCTGCGGACTCGGCAGTTGGCTCGGCTGGTGCAGCATCATTTGGCGGAAGCTCATTCGAAGCATCTGGAGTCTCGGCGGTAGCCGTCTCGACGGAACCTGCATCCGTCGCTTCGATTTCGGCTACGGTTGGTGGAGACATGTCCACCTCGATTTCGGTACTCGCATCCGATTCTGCGGAATCTTCGCTGGATGGCTCAGAGAGATCGATCGACTCACCAAAAGGTTGTGTCTCAACTTGCTTGGCATGTTCCACGATGGCAGCTGCTGTTGCCACCGCAAGTTGAGCATAGTCGGGCTTGGTCCAGTTAGCGGGGCACGAAGCGGGCAAGGCAAGGCTTGCATGGGCAACCAATCGCTCGGCCAAACGATAGTCGTCGGGATGGATTGTTGTCCCGTCGAGTGGTTCTGTGCTACCGAACACTTTGATGAAACCAATTGCTTGACGTGCTTGCATCTCTGTCAGATGCTCTCGCAGCACTGTCATTAGCGCCTCGCGATTTACAATCTTGTCATCATGGCAAGCTTTCACGACTGCTTTGGCGGCCTCGGTGGTCATTCCCGGAATTCGCTTCAAGACGTCGGTGTCCGCATGAAACACGTCCACGCCCGCTTGAGTGATCGCAGTCGAAACGGCATCCTGCAAAGCGGCTTCCAATTCGCGTTGAGGCAACTCGCGTTGATACGAACCGAGACGCAATCGAACTGGATCAACCTTGAGGATCTGCTTGAGCGGATCTTGTAGCCGCAGAGCCAACCACACTGCGGCTCGGTGCCGACGCGAAATATTTGGCAGCTCGACCAAGCACCCTCGCGACATGCAATACGCGTCCGCGCCAGCCCGATCGACCATCGTCCAATACAACGAACCCTCGGAGGATTGCTTGAGCAACTCCGATACGGTGTGGATCAAGTAGCGGCGAGCAGGACCGTTTGAGATGGCCATGAGCGTAACTTTGTGCTCATGGATCCATTGCCCGAGCGACACAACATTCTGAGCCACGACATCGGCTCGATTGCTATTGCAAGGGATTTCGTTGGTGAACACAACTTTGCCGTCCGCGTCCACAATGGCAACAGCGGCCATCTTTGGCCCGATTGCGTCGATGATCAGAATGCGATGACCATGCACAGGACGTTGCAGAAGCGATGCTTGCAAATGAACGACCGCCGCTTCGGTTAGATCTGTATGAGCATCTTCTTCCAAAATGCTCAAGACATCTTGGTGGAGTCGCGGCAGAATGTGGTTGCGAAGGCCATCTTCGGCGACTTCCAATAGCCAATGATGCATTGGATGGCGACCGGGACAAAGCGACTCTCGACACGCTTGAACGAGTGGCCGCTCGTCGTAATGAAACTGCAGCGAGACAATTTGCGAACGTTGTCCTCGGGACAACATCAAGATTTGATACGGCGTTAATGCCGTCAGTGGCTTCTTGAGTTTCGCATAGGATTCCAAGATGCTTCGAAGCCATTTGCGTCGTCGTTGGCGAGGGGACAACTGTTTGTCCGAAAGGGTCTTCGTCTTGATCCCTTTACCTTGCTTTCGGCCTTGATGAAACTCAGCAATCAATGGCGCAACTGCGTCGGGCGTGCTAGGTGCCGCTTCGGTAGCCGCTGCTTCGATTTGTTCCGTGACGACATCGCTCGCTTCGGCTGCCGCGCTTGTTGCGTCAGCGCCCTCAATCAAAACAGCAGGGCTGTCAGTTGGTGCAACTGTTTGTTCGGATGAGTCCGCAGGTGTGACAGATTCCGTAGTGACGGCTGCCGCCGGAATTGGCTCTGCAGCGGCTGGAACTGGAGATGGTTGCGACGGAGCGTTCGCTTCCGCACGTTCCAGTTGCTTTTCTGCATCGCTCCCTTTCGGAGGATCTGGCAGAACCTTAACGGAGATTCCGGCCTTTCGAAGAAGCGATCTCTGCAGTTCTTGCATGAGCCGCACATCTTCGCTCAGCAAAAAGACCATCCAGCGTTTGGTTTGTTCCAGAACATCGGCGGCTTGTTCGAGCGGGACACTTGCAACCTCGGCGATCCACGGGAGCAGGTCTTTAGGGGCATCCCCCTGCATGGTCAATATCGCTTGGCCGACAGTTTCCACTTGCGGACACTTTTCCGAGATGGTCCGAGAATTCTTGCGAGCACGGAGATGGCGAGTGACCGTGTCGACTTGGGAGATCGTGTTGGCTTGCGAAACGACCGAAGCAACGGTTTCGTTCCACTGTTGCTCGCGATCCAGAGTCTGCTGAACCTTTTCCTTGTGGGATTTCAGCGACTCGGAGTAATTCAAGGCGCGGCGCAGAATCGACAAAGTCTGTTCGTCGATGTTCCCCAGTTCGTCCGGCCGATAATTCGCTAGATAGTTCGGTTCGTATCCTTGGTTGAGCAACTCGATTGGAAACTTGAGTTGGTCTTCTGGAAGGCGCATGTAACGCGCGATCGCTTGTAGATCTTTCATAAGGCAAACCGGTTCATTCCACGAATCACGTTGGTTCTAAACACGTGACGACGTCACCGTGCTTAGAGGCCGAAATCGAAGTTTGAAGTCCTTCATGTAAATGGGTGTCGTTATGCACATTGGTGCAAAGTAGTGCATGCAAGCAAGCTAAGACTGGGAATCTAGGGGAGACGCCCCCAATTGTCAAGCTTTCCCTTGATTTCCCCAGGTTTCGAGATGTCCGAAAAGCGAAAAGAGTCCGTTTGGGGATATTGCCATGAGATTTTGGTGAAATTTCTCGAAAGGACTCAAGCGTTAAAGTCCACCCAGTCGATCCAAAGCCACATAAATCGTTTCGGTTAACGAAGCACGACGCACAAGCTCGTGGATCTGCGTTCCGTCAGCCTATCCTCCAATTCAAGAGTTCTTTGCCTATGAACAAGCCAGTTTTTCGGGTTGTCGGTCTGGATCACGCTACCTGCGACAGCGAATATGATGGCGCCGAAACTTCTACCCAATCTACCAAAGTGGATTTATTCGAGCCGAAATTGGCGATCTATTCGCCGAGCGAGCCGGAAACCGTGACGATCCGGCTCTCTGACATGCTGGCCGCAATTCCATCCGCTACATCCAATCGACTCGCCTGGGTTCAGGACTTTGCAGACGATCCTGTGGTTATTACGAAGGATTTCTACGAGGTGCTTCTTACCTACCAGCGGATGAAAAACGCCGCTTAAACGACCACGGGGGAGGGTGCGGTTCCTGCCGAACCGTGGCGTCGCAAGCTCGGCAGAAGCCTCGCTCTCCCGAATCACGAGCGTTTTGAGAAAACACACTACGACTTGTAGCTGGATTCGCCAGAATTCAGTAAGTTCTGAATTCTGGCGAATCCAGCTACGGTAGTTTTGATCCCGCCGCTCGCTTAATTGCTGCAATTTTAATTGCTGCAATTGCTTTGCAAGGCAGATAGCTACTGCCAAGAATGAACCTGATCCGCTACAATTTTGTCCGGTTTGAGACTAGTTCCGTTCAGTCGACGACTCCAACCGGTAACCCGACGCGTAAGCAAGTGGCTTTCGGCCAAACGCGTTCGAATGATTCAATTCAATCCCTTACCTATCGTCCCATTTTTTATCCATGAATCCCAACTCATCGCACTTTCCGCAAGTGATTATTATTCCCCACTGCGATTAGGCCTCGGGGATCCTGGAACGTGCGAACAGCATGAGTGGATTGCAAAACAAAACCCCTGAAGCCGAAATCAAGGCTTCAGGGGTTTTTTCGTTGTTAAGACGTTTCACCTAACCAAAACAAATCATCATGTCGGCTCGTTCTATCCATACCTACGACACCACTCTCCGCGACGGAACCCAAGGGGAGGGGGTAAGTCTTTCTCTTCAAGACAAACTCAATATCGCAGTTCGGCTTGCTGAAATGGGGATCGACATGATTGAGGGTGGGTACCCGCTCTCAAACGAAAAGGACACGATGTTCTTTCAAAAAGTCCGATCGCTACCGATGGGCCAAAGTCTAATCTGCGCCTTTGGTATGACTCGGCGAAGGGGCGTGGCGGTACAAGATGACCCAGGCATGAAAGCCCTGGTCGCTGCCCAAACCCCTGCCATCACCGTCGTAGGCAAATCTTGGGACTTCCACGCAATCAATGTCCTTGGCGTTTCGTTGCAAGAAAACCTCGACATGATCGGCGAGAGCGTTGCGTACTTGGCCAAGTACGCTCAGGTGGTCTACGACGCCGAACATTTCTTCGATGGCTACAAAGCAAACCGCGAATACGCTCTGCAAGCCATTCAATCGGCTGCATCCGCGGGAGCAAAGTGGATTGTCTTTTGCGATACCAACGGAGGAACGTTGCCCGAAGAAGTCGCAGCAATCGTAGCCGATGCCCGAAAGGCTTTGTTCGGAACCTCGGTTCGCTTTGGGATTCATTGCCACAACGACGGTGACTTGGCTACGGCCAACTCACTCTCGGCGATCGATGCCGGCTGCGAACAAGTCCAAGGTACGATCAACGGAATCGGAGAACGTTGCGGCAACGCGGACCTTGTGACCGTCCTCGCCAACCTGCAGTTCAAGAAAAAGGGATACTCTGTTCTCGGCGGTCGTTCGCTAGAACACTTAACAGAACTTTCCCGTTACGTTTACGAGACGGCCAATCTGCAATTGCGAAGCGGCCAACCCTTCGTAGGGCGAAGCGCATTTGCTCACAAAGGTGGCATGCACGTTCATGCGGTCAACAAATTCGCTCACACCTACGAGCACATGGATCCAGCCCTCGTTGGAAACGAACGCCGCATCTTGGTCAGTGAACTCTCCGGACGCTCCAACATCGCAGCCCTAACCGCCGATCACAAATTGCCCGACGATCGAGCCGTTCTGGACAAGATCCTCGCAGATGTCGTCGCGAAAGAAAATCAAGGTTACCAATTCGAAGCGGCCGAAGGTTCGTTCGACTTGCTCGTCAAACGCTGCCTCGGCTCGTACGTCGAGCATTTCAAAACGATCAAATACCAAATCCTGTCCGGCGACCTGGACATCGAACGCAATCAAACCTACGCAGAAGCGATTCTCAAGGTACAAGTCGACAATGATACTCGCGTCGAAGCTGCCGAAGGTCACGGGCCTGTCAACGCCATGGATGCGGCCCTGCGCAAGGTCCTTTTGCCGTTCTACCCAACTCTCGACTCAATGCGACTCGTTGACTTCAAAGTCCGCGTCGTCAACGGAGAAGCCGGCACGGCGGCACGCATCCGAGTCAACATCGAAAGCGCGGACGACCACGATACATGGCGAACCATCGGCGTCAGTGAGAACATCATCGAAGCCAGCTGGCATGCTTTGGTCGATGCCGTCGAATACAAACTCAATAAGACAAACCTGAACTAGCAAAGCCAACCTAACGAAGCCCTCCCTGTATGTTCGTTCGTCACCCTCCCTCTGGGAGGGTCGAGCGAAGCGAGGGGAGGGTGAACTGCCAACAGCAATCGTGCGATTCACTTCACCCTCCCCGGCCTTTGGCCGACCCTCCCTGAGGGAGGGTGACTTGAAACGCAACAATCCGAACCACGTCATTCAATTCGTCATTCAATTCATCGCACTTGATTACCGCTCATCGCACTTTATTACCGCTCAAACTTAATCGCACCCAAATCCAACAAAATGAACGCTGAAACCAACGAGATTCCCAATCGATTCGATTTCGCCTCCAGTGCTACAGAAATCTATGACGCGTGGCTTAAGCACGGCTGCTTTAATGCAGATGTCGACAAAAGCAAGAAGCCGTTCACCATCGTCATTCCACCACCCAACGTAACCGGTGCCTTGCACTTGGGACACGCGTTAAACAACACCCTCCAAGACATTCAGATCCGTTTGCACCGAATGCAAGGCTACGTCGCACTTTGGATGCCTGGGACTGACCATGCTGGAATTGCAACGCAAGCCGTTGTCGAACGACGCCTCAAGGAAGTTGAAAACAAAACCCGACATGACCTCGGACGAGATAAGCTGGTTGAGCGCATTTGGGAATGGAAAGAACAATACGAAAAACGCATCCTCGGCCAATTGCAACGCATGGGTTGCTCCTGCGATTGGCGCAGAACCCGCTTTACCCTGGACGAAATGTGCGCCAAAGCGGTCCGGACGACTTTCTTTGACTTGTTCTCAAAGGGACTTATCTATCGTGGCAAACGCTTGGTGAACTGGGACGCTTATTTGCAAACAGCTGTAAGCGACGACGAAGTATTTACTGAGACCGTCAAAGGCAATTTCTTTCACCTGCGATACCCCTTTGCCTCTCCCAAGCCAGGCGAACCCACGTTCGTTACCGTGGCAACAACACGTCCAGAAACGATGCTCGGTGATACTGCCGTTGCAGTTCATCCTGATCCCGTTGCTGCGCTCGATAAATTCGAGCGATTGCTTCAAGAAAAATTGCAAGCGGCGACGGCAAAGGACCAGCCTGCAATCCAATCGCAGTTGGACGAACTCGCCCTTCGGAAAGTTGAGGTATTGCCGCAACTGGTTCTGCTTGCGCAGATGGCTCGCGAGGGACGCAAGCTCCGGTTGCCTCTGACCGATCGAGAGATTCCACTCGTTGCCGATGTTTGGGCCAAACCAGAGCTCGGTAGCGGCTGCGTCAAGATCACGCCGGCCCACGATCCGAACGACTACGAAGTTGCGTTGCGTTGCTCGCTGCCGATGATCAACATCATGAATTCCGACGGCACCATCAACGAGAATGGAGGTAGCTTTGCCGGCTTGTCCATGGCCAAGGCTCGCTTGAAAATTGTCGAAGCACTTGATGCGATTGAGCTACTGGAAAAAACCGAAGATCGGGAAATCGAGTTGAAGCACAGCGATCGAAGCAAGACACCGATTGAGCCCTATTTGGCCGACCAGTGGTTTGTTCGCATGGAGCAGCTAGCACAGTCCGCAATGGATGCCGTCACGAATGGGGACGTTAAAATTTTCCCGCAACGCTACGCCAGCGGCTATCTCGATTGGCTCGGTGAAAAACGAGACTGGCCAGTCGGTCGGCAACTTTGGTGGGGCCACCAAATCCCGATCTGGAGTCGATCGTTGGATTCGCCAGCTGAAGCGCAATCCCTCAAGTTCAAGATCGAGGCGATGCCAGAGCGAGCCGCGGGCTTGATCAACGTGTCGATCGAAGAGCCGGCCACCGTTCACGTTTGCATTCGCAGCGAAGACGCGGGGCTCGAAACAAAACTGCAATCGCTGGGGCTTGTTCGTCAAGAAGACGTCCTGGATACGTGGTTCTCCTCAGCTTTGTGGCCTCATTCGACCCTGGGCTGGCCCGAACAAACCCCTGAACTGGAGTACTTCTATCCGACGAGCACACTGATCACGTCGCGTGACATCATCACCCTCTGGGTTGCTCGTATGGTGCTGATGGGACTCAACAATATGGGCAAAGTCCCCTTCCAAGAAGTCTTCATTCACCCCAAGATTCTCGATGGCTATGGCGAAACCATGTCCAAGAGCAAGGGGAACGGAGTTGACCCGCTAGATGTGATCAACAAGTTTGGGCCGGATGCGTTGCGATTTGGATTGACGTGGCTATGCACTGAAACGCAGGACGTTCGAATGCCGGTGCAATTCGAGTGCCCGCATTGCGAAGCGTTGGTCAACCAAACCAAAGAGAATCGTTCGAAGCCACTCGTCACCTGCGACAAGTGCAAGAAGTCTTTCTCAACACAGTGGGCTGAAACCGAATCGGATAAGGCGCAGCCGAAAGCCCCCGTCGTTAGCGAACGCTTTGAAGTCGCTCGTAACTTCGTCAACAAGCTGTGGAACGCATCACGGTTTGTCATGATGAATCTCGAAGGCTTCCAACCAACCAAAGTCGACTTTGGCAATTTGCCCTTGGAGGACCAATGGATTTTGTCTCGCCTAGCCACGGTAACGAAGACGGTCCAATCCGAGATCAAGCTGTTCCGTTATGCGGAGGCAGCCCGGGCCGTTTACGATTTTGCCTGGGACCACTTCTGCTCG
>CANHVO010000214.1 GCA_947463915.1 Planctomycetaceae bacterium | reverse complement strand
TCACGCCGCCCGACTGCCTGCCTCCGGATTCGCCGCACCGCCTTTGGCGGTGCGACGAATCCGGAGGTGCTTGGTCGGGCGGCATGAATCTAGAACACCAAAGCTGCGGAGGGAGGGGCAAGCCCCAGCCGTCCTGAAATACTTTGCAGCGTTGCCTACGAGGGGCGAGGTGAGAAAAGTCAACAAGATACGGGTAAGTACGGGCTGAATTCTCACGAATCCAGCTACGATGCCCAAGTGGACTCAGGGTTTTTCGGACATGATATCGGCCATCTGTTGTGTTACCGTCGGTAGGAACACAACTCCAGAGTAGTGATTTGCTTCCATCTCCAAATGATGAGACTTTTGCAAATGCGCCGCTTCTGCAAAAAGCTTTGAATTCCGAGGTGGAACGACATCGTCGTAAAGAGCAGAAAAGAGCCAGGTCTTCGCTGGATCAACGCGATTTGCCAATCGCAATGGCTCAATCGACAACAGCATCTGCCGAACGTCGCTTTCGCTCATGCCCCTGCTCAAGAGTTCTTCACGCACTTTTTCAGACTCCTTTTTCCCCTCCATGATAACACTGTAGAGATCGCCGCCTGCCAAGAACACGATTACTCGATGGTAGCCTTGGTCAAGACCAGCTGTTGTGGCGGTTACAAAGCCTCCTAGGCTCGTCCCTTGTAAAGAGATTCGCGATGTATCCACGTAGGGCATGCACGCGACCGCGTCCTTTGCACGACGGGCGTCCGTAATCCCCTGCTGCAATGCACCGATCAAGTTGATGTCTTTCGGACGTCCACCGGCACCTCTGCGAACTCCATAATAAGGCAGCTGAACCATGAAGGTGTGAATGCCTTTTGCACGCAGAGCCTTCGCGATCATTCTGCCAACCGTCATTCCGCTACCGGACTCATGAATGATGACAGCGGCTGGGCCAGGCAAAGGTTGACCTGCTTTGTTCTTGACCTGATACCATTCCATGGCAACTTCATCGTTCCTCGCGTTCCCTGTCGGCTTAGGGCTGGGGAAGCGAACCAACCAATCACCGCAATCCTTCTGGGCAGCCTCAAGCCGGACTGGAAACTTGGTGGGGGCCCATTTTAGGCCATCCAGACAAGCCTTGGTATCGTCGTTCGATTCATCGCCCACATTCAGCGAATCGTTGGCCTCGAAAGTTGAATCGGTGGACAAAACCACCGTCGATTCAGCTCTCGCTTTTCCGGGCATTTGCTTGAGGAGCTCTAGCAAATCAAGCTTGACGTAAGGCCGTTCTGCGGCAGGACGCTTATGATCCGCGTTGGCAACATACAAAACGCCGTCCTCTGGAACGAACAAGACATTATGGAGATTGGATGTCATTGCCACGGGGCGTGCCATGAGCGATTTTGCGGATATCTCATCGAATTTGCCGTACCCTTGCTTAACCCGCTTTCGCAATTCCTCCAAGCGAGAGCCCGCCGACAGGACTACAGCATCTTCAATGCCATCGCCAAGCAACGGATGGGTCTCCCCCGGTGCAACGAATTGCAATGAACCGGGAGTAGCAGCAACGCCCACTGCCGATTTTTCTTCCCCGTCGGCGAAGACATAGTAGTACTCACACGTACGAGGGCTAGATCGCCAAAGGTCTTTAACTTGTTCCAGTGACGAGCACTCCTCAAGACCTCGCCGCATCAAGGTCGCCATCGGGACACCGTCCCATTGCCCCTCCCCTTTTCCACCCATTTCCCCAAGTGAAATCTTTTCAGCGTTCATTCCGCTTACGCTGCCAATGAAGCCTGCGTATCCCACGTTGACAAACGGTATCATTCCATCGGGAGCGACGATAAAGGTTGTGGCGGCGTCCTGCAATCCGATCGCCGTCATGTAATCGAGGACTCGACCATGGTAAAGCTTCCCACCCTCTGTCGCTTTACCAAAGATCGCGAAACCAGAGCAGTGAAACAGCTCCGGAAACACATTCAGCGCCTCGATCAAGTCCGGGTTCAACTCCAGGCTCGATGCCAATGCTCTCGTCTCGACTTTGTGCCGTTCGGGGATATGAGGCGACAGCTTTGAATACGCAATCTCCAAGTCTTCACGAAACCATCTCCCGGTAAGGATCGTCTGGGCTGTTCCAAATGCGTACATTACCGAATCGATGCAGCGAATGGCTTCTTGTTTGAGTAGCTTGCCGTGCGCTTGTCCTATTTGCTCCGGCGTTCCTTGAAGCAATGCCACTCGCTGTCCCTCGACCCATCGCAATTCACCATGTTCCAGTTGCTTGGTCCGATGGTTCGGAGAAGTTAACAATGCGGATGGAGCCAGTACTTCCAATGCGCGTCGAACGCCTCGGGCTAGCTGCTTTTCAATCTCGGCTCTAGGTAGCTTGCGAAGCGTCATGCCTGGCCAATCGTCAATCGCCTTGGCCGCTTCGACTTGTCTAGTCCATTTTAGGTCCACCTTCGTACCGTCGATCAGGGCGTTGGCTTCCTGACCATTCGGGGCAAAGCGAATCTCGGAATTGTCGAACAACCATGCTTGCCCGTCCAGAGTCGGCTGGAGTTTCGCGAGAGTCAAAAGCGTCTCAGCCAATTCCTCGCCGTTGGAGTTTGCGACCAACTGCGTACCAAAACGAACAGCGGATCCTGCGCTCACAAGTCGATTCATGACCCCGTTTGGGCTCAGATGGTCGGTGGCGTCCACGTCGCCCGTTCCAAGGTAGACCGTATTGTGTTTTGGTACACAAAATGCCGTTCCTTTCGCTCGTCGCCGAAGTTGGACGGCATACTCGGTGTGAATCAGATCAAGATCGAATGAGTCGTCATCAAACTTCGCAAGTCGAAATTGGATCGGTTGCGGCTTGCCATCGATCACCGGGCTTCCGTTGCCTGATAAGGTAAATTGCTCGATTTGCCCCGAGAAGAGAGATAGCCAAGGCGCCAACTGTTTCGAAAGCCGTTGGACGTCTTCGGATTGAGCAACCGTAGGTCGACTCGGCAGACACAGCAATATGGCTAATGCGAACAAGGCGATTTGATGCAAATGAGTCTTCACGATTCTGGCTTTCGATAGAGAGTGCATGTGTCTTCGAGTGTAACAAACCGATAGCCGTTGGGCGCTAGCCCCGGTTTTCCAATTGCTCGACATTCGTCGAGAACCGGGGCTAGCGCCCAACGGCTAATTTGTCCGAAAAACTCATGCCGAAGTGCTTGGAAAACGAATTGTCTTCAGCGAAAGTCGTCAAGACTTTCGGCTGCACTGCATAAACCACCGAAACTCTAGACGAGTTTCGCTACAAAGTGCTTCACAGCGTTCAAGAAACGGGGCGAGGGGAGCAAAGTCAAAAAGATGAGGGGCGCAACAAGGCTAATCGGTTTATTTTCGTTTTTGACTTTTGCCCACATCCTTACCAGATCCGAACTCGCTTTTTCAAGTCGATAAACATCTTCGAATCCGGTTTGATCGAGAACGCGGTGTAGAACGGGTCTAAATTGGATACGATTCCATTGCATCGATATTGGCTCGGGGAATGCGGATCGGTGAGCAATCGCTTCTTGAGTTCTTCGTCGCGATACTTTCGACGCCAAACTTGTGCCCAGCCGATAAAGAACCGTTGGTCACCTGTGAATCCATCCATCGCCGGTGCCACTTTTCCTTGAAGGGATAGTTGGTAGGCGGTATAGGCAACACTCATTCCACCTAGATCACCGATGTTTTCGCCGAGCGTAAACTTGCCGTTCACACTGTCCGTTGGAAAGGGTTTGTAGCCGTCGTATTGTTTGACCAACTTCGTCGAACGCTCTTCGAACTCCTCTTGGTCCGACTGTGTCCACCAATTTCTCAAGTTTCCTTTGCCATCGTACTTGCGGCCACTATCATCAAAACCGTGGCTGATCTCGTGGCCAATGACTGCGCCGATGCCGCCATAATTGACTGCGTCGTCCGCATCCAAGTTGAAGAAAGGTGGTTGCAGAATGGCAGCAGGAAAAACAATCTCATTCATCAATGGATTGTAGTAAGCGTTGACAGTCTGTGGTGGCATGTACCACTCGCTGCGATTGATCGGTTTGCCGAGCTTATTGATTTGATAATTGTGCTCAAACTCCAATATCTCGCCCATATTAGCAATGATGTTGTCAGGCACGATCTTGACGGACGAATAGTCTTTCCATACGTCTGGATATCCGATTTTTGGTGTGAATTGTGCAAGCTTTTCCTTGGCTTGTTTCTTTGTGCCGTTTCCCATCCATTCGAGTTGGTCAATTCGCTTTTCGAAAGCCACGAGTAAGTTCTTTACTAGGGCGTTCATCTTCTCTTTCGACTTGGGCGAGAAGTGTTTCTCGACGTAAAGTTGCCCAACGGGCATGCCGAGCAAACCGTTGCACGCATCGACACCGCGTCGCCAGAGCGGCTCCTGTTCTGTCACGCCACTCAAGGTGGTTTCATGGAAATCGAAATGTAGTTTCTCAATCGATTCCGTCAGAAGGGGTGCGTACGTGTCGACCACTTGGAATGCCAAATACGCTTTCAAGGTCTCTAGGTCGTTCTCCGTGATGGTGTTCGAGGCCCCTGCCATGAAACTGGGTTGACCAACGATCACATCTAAACCAGAGGGAAGTCCAGCGGCAGTAGCGTAATCCGCCCATCGCAAACTTGCGTACTTGGTCGCTAGATCGGTAGCGGGCATCTTGTTGTAGGTGTTATCTGGATTGCGAAGCTCGACTTGTGTCCATTGCGATTGGGCAAAAGAGCGTTCCATTTCCACAATTTTGCCAGCAGCATCGGGCGGGTTCTGCCATCCGACCTGAGTCAGCATGGTTTCAACAAATTTCACGTAAGCAGCCAGCGTCGTTTGAAATCGTTCCTTGTCTTCCAAGTAGTAATCACGATCGGGAAGTGTCGTGCCGTCTTGGTTGACATAAATGGCGTATTGGTCCGAACGCTTTGCATCTGGCTCGATGTAGAAGCTGTAAAAGCTGGAAACTCCGCGCCGGGAGAGTTTTCCCGCAACTTGAATGAGTTGCTCTTTGTTGCCGATCGCCTTGATTTGGCTTAGCATGCCTTGGATGGGTTCGATGCCAGCTTTGTTGCGTTGGGCTATGTCGGTATAGGACCGATAGAAGTTGCCAACTTGCTTGGCGATTGCAGAGGGGCTGGATTGCGTGCTGGCTTCCTCAATGAGTTTCTTGATGGCTTCTTTGGTTTCGATATCCAAAGCAGTGAAGGCCCCAAAATTGGACTGGTCCGATGGTATCTTTGTCTTTTCCAACCATTGCCCATTCACGAATCGAAAGAAATCTTCGTCCGGTGAAACCGACAAGTCGAAATTCTCGAGTTCGATCCCAGAAGTCAGGACCTTCGTTGCAGGTTCCTGCGCGTTCGAAAACGACATGCATGCAGAAACCGATAGTATCGCCTGAGCGAAGAATAAACGACGAAGCCGTATGGAACGCAGAAGAGATGGCATATCAAGGCACCTTGAATGGTTGATGGGATACAGTGCAATGTCGGTATTCTAAACGAATTTGTCACTTCCTGGCATAGCCTATGGCGGCAGGCAGAAAACTACCGTAGCTGGATTCGCCAGAATTCAGTACGCACGGAATTCTGGCGAATCCAGCTACGAATCGTGGTATGTTTTCTCCCGCTGCTTGCTTAGGCAGCGTTTTCGCGGTTTGAAGCCTCAAGCGTCTTCTGCGACTTTCGTTATACTTTGCCTGTTTCAAATTCCCCCTACGCAAGGTTTCCAAAATTGGACGAGTCGAATAAAGCGTTACGTATCGTTGTTGTTGGTGGCGTAGCGGGTGGAGCATCCGCTGCGACTCGCGCAAGGCGCGTCAACTCCAAGGCAGACATCACTTTGCTCGAACGCAATTCGGTCGTTTCTTTTGCAAACTGCGGGTTGCCCTACCATGTTGGTGGCGAAATCGAGAAACGCCAAAGCTTGATCGTCGCAAAAAAAGAGTTGTTCTGGAATCGATTCCGCATTCACGTTAAAACCGATTGCGAAGCTGTCAAAATCGATCGCGTCGAAAAGTTAGTGCATATCTTGGATCGGGATAGTGGAGTTTTTACGACAATTCCCTATGACCGATTGATCTTGGCGACGGGAGCGGAACCCAATGTTCCCGACTATTGCGTTCCTATGCCATCCAATGCCTTTCATTTGTGGACACTCGCGGACATGGATGGCATCATGGCCAAGCTTGCCGATGGGAAGGTCGCGAATGCATTGGTTGTCGGTGGCGGCTTCGTCGGCCTTGAGGTGGTCGAGCAACTACATCGACGCGGGGTGCACGTCACGCTTGTTGAAAGAAATCCCCAGATCTTAACTCGATTGGATCGCGTCTTCGCAAAAATGGTTGAAAACCATATTGCGTCGAAGTCCGTCGCAATGGAGCTTGGAAATCCCATTGTTTCGCTCAAACAGGAAAATGGAATCGCAGTTTCGGCCACGCTCAAGGACGGTCGCACTCTTCCTCTTGATTTGCTCATTGTTGGTGCAGGTGTCAGGCCTCGGACCCAATTGGCTTCCGAATGCGGGCTGAATCTAGGCAAGGAGGGGGGCATCGAAGTCAACGACGTGATGCAAACGTCCGACCCAAACATCTATGCCGTCGGGGATATTGTAGAGTACCAAAACGGAGTGACTGGCAAGCGTGGGCTAAATCCTCTCGCCGGGCCCGCCAATCGATCAGGCCGAGTTGCGGGAACGCATGCCGCGACTGGTCATAGCGAACTTATGGGGCCAGTATTCGGTACCTCGATCGTCCGAGTTTTCGATCTGACTGCAGCATGCACCGGCCTCAATGAGCGAGCCTTGGCAGCCATTGGAATCGAATTTCGAACCGCCATCATTCAAGCGGCTCACCATGCATCGTACTTCCCAGGCTCTGAATCCATGCAACTCAAGATCCTGTATTCGCCAAAGGATGGCAAGCTCCTCGGAGCCCAAGCTGTCGGAGGAGAGGGTGTCGACAAGCGGATCGACATTTTGGCAACAGCAATGTACTTCGGCGGTACAGTATTTCAGTTAGCTCAACTGGATCTTGCTTACGCGCCTCCCTATGGAAGTGCAAAGGACCCGATTCACATGGCGGCGTTTGCTGCGTGCAATGATCTGAATGGAACGCCCGTCTTGGCGCTACCCAACGCGGAGCTGACTGGAATGCAAATCGTGGACGTGCGCACCGCTTCCGAACGGGAGAAGCTGCCTCTGCCCGGCGCAATTGCCATCGAGGTGGATGATTTTCCGACGCACCTCAGTGAATTGGATCCGGAACGTGCGACGGTAGTGGTTTGCCATTCAGGAAAACGCGCTCACGTCGCAGCCTCTTGGCTGAGAAGTAGCGGATTCAAGAACGTGTCCAACTTGACTGGCGGCATGTCCATTCGCAGCTTGGTGGAGAAGGTTAAGTGAGTTGCAGAATGGCCACCAACCTAGCGGACATTCTGCGACTCAAACGCGAATGCGATGACAATTTTTAGCCTGGAGTGCCGTTCGTGTTGCGAACGAAACCCCTGCCATTTCCTCCCCCTGGCCCCGTTTCGGCAAGGCTGTGAAACATTTTGTAGCGAAGCTCGTCAAGAGTTTCGGTGGTTTATGCAACGCAGCCGAAAGTCTTGACGACTTTCGCTACAGAAAAGTCTGTCTATCTACGTACAAAGTCCTGCGAGATGCCTCGCGATACCATCGAAGCATTCTCAATGGTCCCGGATAGCGATTCCATTAGGTGCTTTTGATCGAGATAGTTCATGATCGCAACTCGGACGTCTACGGGCAAATGCGAAAACTTGGTCATGTTATAAGCGACACCTTGCTGATAGACCAACGACTCGAGCCATTGCTGAGGGATCGATGGTTCGTACATATCAAGTTTCGCTCCAAGCTTGTGAATCGGTGTTGGGTAACTTCGTTGTTCGATGTCCCTAGCGTATGTCTTGGCGAACTGCTTTAAGTTCAATTGTTGACGAACGTAGCGGGTTGCTGTGTTGGCAGCATTTTCATCATATTCTTGATACAAGGCCACTACGAATTGCTGGGTGGACAAAACGCGAGGACGCTTTGAATGAGGGTTTTCCAGGCCAGCTGCCTCAATCGTGACGTCCAACAAGTCAGCTCGCCATGAATTGGGCACTTCGAAGACAATGCGAAACGGGCGTGCGCCCTCAAGCGTTGTTTGTGATGATTGCTTGACTTTGAAATACACACCTCGGCGACGCTCGAGTGTCCCGGCAGCGTTCACGAGTTCCATCGAAGGCTTTTTGGCATAATGAACTGTCTCGTGCGAGTTGTCGTGGAAATAAGCATATCCTTGAGCCGAACCAACACCCGGGTAGCCTCCGACACCGCGGATGGCCGCCTCTCTAACTCGGTCCGCTTCCTGGCTGATCTGCATCGGACCAAACACATCACTTTGCAATTCAGTGCGTGGCGAATAGTCAGCGACTTGCACGTCCTCGTGCCGGCTTACAATTCGGACCGTGTACTCAGTCACCACAGCTGCATCGCCAGGAGTAAACAACGCTGACACATCCAACTGCACATCCACCATCCGCGAGTTCGGCATCTGCCTCATCAGACCGATGGAGTTTGCGTCTCGAGCGGGTGCCATCTGATTCACATCGAACGCGACTTGCCCAAAGCCGACCGAAAAGCAGTTCAATGAAACTGCGATCGAAAAAAAGCTAAATCGAAAAAAAGAAATTAAAGTCTTCATCTTATCAATCCCCCCTCCATGGCACCCGTCCGAAAGCAAACATCTTGATTCGCGTTCGTCGACAGCCTTTGATTATTGGATCATCGTTTCCGTCACGATCCTTGCACAGTCGGCTGGCTATCTAGAGTGCTCTACAGAGCAACCGCCGTTCCATCTTGGAAAGAAGCACGCAAAAAGGTGAGATTGGTATGTCTTGGGTTTTCTAATTTTCCTAACCCGCAAACTCCACCTATGAGCTGCTTCCAGTGCGTTGTAATACTAACAATGTCTAAGTGTCAGACAAGCGAGTGAGAGCCTAGAATTCA
Organism: Planctomycetaceae bacterium; assembly: GCA_947463915.1. Taxonomy (GTDB): domain Bacteria; phylum Planctomycetota; class Planctomycetia; order Pirellulales; family Pirellulaceae; genus JBKCUI01. The sequence continues at coordinate 2,920 of CANHVO010000214.1, read as the reverse complement.
AGTTGTGAAAAGCTCGTGATGGTAAGACCGGTAAACTCCGCAGGCAGGGGAATATTGTTAGGTCGAACACTTGCGACAACTTGCATGCCAGCTTGGCTAGCCGCAATCAATTCGGCATGAACGTCTGTCACAAAAACGATCTCACTAGGATCATATTGGGATTCGGTTGCAATCCGGATGTAGCTTTCCGCATCGCGTTTGGTGCCGATGGTCGTGTCGTAATGAGCGCTAAAAAGATCGGTTAGGTCGCCAAGCGTCGTGTATTTGAAAAACATGCGTTGCGCCAAAACACTGCCGGACGAGTAAATCCTCAAATCCAAACCGCTCGCTTTCCATAGTTCCAACGCTGGCAGCACGTCCGCAAACAATTCAGCTCGAAGGGCTCCGCTTTCAAATCCATTCTGCCAGACCATTCCCTGGAGCAGTTTTAGTCCCGTCGCCTTGCTGTCCGTTGCCATCAACTGCTGCAGGTGCTCATTCAGCTTCGCTGCTGAATTAACTGGACCGGTTTTCCATTCTGTGCCGAGCCAGTCTTCGATGACTGTCATCCCGGCATCCTTGGCAACGGTCCGAATGGCATCTTGAACGGCGGGCGTGCTCCAGCTTTCCGTCAAGAAGCGATCCATATTGTTTTTGGCGTAGGGAAACATCACATCGTAAACGAAACGAATGTCCGAGATCGTCCCTTCGATGTCCAAGAGAACACACCGAGCTTGAAGTTTGGCGATTGTCATATGAAGTTAGTTCGTGGTTATGCACTGAAAGTCCGGAGGGCGACACACCCCAGGCCCGGAGGGCGACACACCTCAAGCCCGGAGGGCGACACACCCCAGGCCCGGAGGGCGACACACCCCAAGCCCGGAGGGCGACACACCCCAAGCTCGGAGGGCGACACACCCCAAGCCCGGAGGGCGACACATCCCTGCCGGTGGCGTTAGCCACCGGTCTCGGGTATTCATTGGACTTGAGCCCGGAGGGCGACACATTTCAGGATGATTGGGTGTGTCGCCCTCCGGGCTCTCTATCAAGATGGTTATTAAACCGGTGGCTTACGCCACCGGCAGGTATGTATCGCCCTCCGGGCTATTAAGCTCAGAGCTATCGTCCTCCGGGCTATCGTCCTCAGAGCTATCGTCCTCAGAGCTATCGTCCTCAGAGCTATCGTCCTCAGAGCTATCGTCCTCCGGGCTATCGTCCTCCGGGCTATCGTCCTCCGGGCTATCAAGCTAATGTGGTTCTAAGGCTGAATGACCGATTCGACGCGCTTACCAGCCGGCAAATAGCCCCCTCCGAAGCACATGGGGCTATATTCCTCGTGCACTCCTTGTTCAACGTAATGAGGCGTCCAACCGGAAGTGTCCTCAAAGAACCGAATGCAGCGAATGTGCCGATCGTCGCACAGGTTAAACCAGTGCTTCGTGCCGCGAGGAACATTGATCATGTCGCCGCTTTCCACGGTGACACCGAACACCGGTCCACCCTCCGGAGCCAAGTGGAAAATCCCTTTGCCGGAAACGGTGAAGCGGACTTCGTCTTCGCTATGTGTGTGCTCTTTGTTGAACTTCTGGAGCATCGCGTCCAAATTGGGTGTATCCGCTTTGACGTTGATCACGTCAGCAGTAACGAAGCCCCCTTTTTGTTTGACTTTTTCGATTTCAGGGGCGTATTCGGTGAGGATGTCTTGGTCGGTTGCATTCGGGCTGAGCCGGCCGGCTACCTGCCATTGCTCAAACCAAATACCAAATGGCTTGAGGAATTCGGAGATTTCTGCAGGATTGTCAATCGTTCGCTGTTCAGACTGAATAAAGACGCTGGCCATGATTTTTGGGGGATCAACGAAGGTGAGGAAATGAAGAAATACAACCGAAGACCAGTGAAACTGTACCGTTTTTCATCCCGACTTGCAACAACTCCGGCTTAGAGCTGAGGTGATTGTTATTGCGGTGAGACCCGGTACTGGCGAAAGGTAGCCGGTTGCGTACACTATTGGGTCGCAGTAGATAGTTTGAAACTGCGCAGACTGATCAAGCAGTTAACGTTTTTAAGATATAGCCGTAAATTCAACTCCGGAGTAACTCACATGGCTCATACATTGCCCCCATTGCCATACAAGACCGATGCAATGGAACCTCACATCGATACCCAAACGATGGAAATTCACCACGGCAAGCACCACCAAGCTTACATCACCAATTTGAACAAAGCCGTCGAAGGAACTCCGCTGGAATCCAAGACAGCCGAAGAGCTGATCAAAGATTTGAGCGTTGTGCCGGAAGACAAACGCAAAGCAGTTCAGAACAACGCTGGTGGACACGTCAACCATTCGTTCTTCTGGCAAATCATCGGCTGGAATGCTGGCGGCAAGCCAAGCGGCGCTCTGCTCGCCGACATCGAAGCGACCTTCGGTAGCTTTGATGCGTTCAAAGAAAAATTTGGAGCTGCCGGAACAACTCGGTTCGGAAGCGGCTGGGCGTGGCTCGTCGTCAATCATGGCAAACTGGAAATTGGCTCCACCGCCAACCAAGACAGCCCGTTGATGGGAAAAGCTGTCGCGGGCATCGAAGGCACTCCAATCCTCGGGATGGACGTTTGGGAACACGCTTACTACCTCAAGTACCAAAACCGCCGTCCTGATTACATCGCAGCGTTTTGGAACGTCGTCAATTGGAACGAAGTTACCAAACGCTACGAAGCCGCCAAAAAGGCTTAGTGCGTTAAGAGAATAATGCCTTAAAGCGCTTTGCTCCAAAGATGTGTCATACTGTAACCGTGAGGCCCACCCTCACGGTTACTCGTTTAACCCGGATTATTCATTCATGTCGCAAACAAAAGTGGCCTCTCCTGCGTATAAGTTGTTGTTACGAAGCAACTTAAGGAACATCAGGGAGGCCGATCTTGAGTATACAGTCTGTTGACAGTT
>CANHVO010000213.1 GCA_947463915.1 Planctomycetaceae bacterium | reverse complement strand
GCTGCGACCAACGGGACATTGTCAACGACTGCCGATACCAATCCGATAATGATCGCGATGATCGAGGAGTTTCCGATCGTGTTTTGAAGATACACAGCGATGCTCTTGAGCACCTCAACGCTGCCCAGCGCTCCGACGGCGAGCAAGATACCTAGGAAGAACAGGATACTGGACATGTCAACGCGTCGCAGTGCTGACATGACTCCCGTCGAGCTTTTCGTTTTTTCATCCATGGTATGGCTGACCAATTCAGAGACAACCCAAAGCACTCCGAGGCTAAGCACCATCCCCATGAAGGGTGGCAAGTGGGTGTACGCCTTAAAAATCGGAACCATCATCAAACCTGCTAACCCTAGTCCTAAGAACAGAGCCCGATGCCACGGTTGAATCGTCCTGTCGTCGTTCTCATCCGTGACGCTGGAAACCGGAGGGAGCTCTCCCTTCATCGAGCGCGATGCGATCAGGAGTGGGATGAGCAAGCAGACAGCACTTGATAAAAACAGATCTCGCATGACGTCGAGCGAGTTAATCTTGTTCTTCACCCAAAGCATGGTTGTTGTAACGTCTCCAATGACGGTCCAGGCTCCACCCGCGTTCGCTGCAATGACTGCAATGCCCACAAACATCAACCGCGTCTCGCGATCTGCCACGAGTTTTCTCAAGAGCGATACAACGACAATGGCGGTAGTGAGGTTGTCTAAAACGGAAGACAGGAAGAACGTGACCCAACCGACGATCCAAAGCAAAGTTGTCTTGTTTCTAGCCTTTACCAGTCGTGTCACCAACGAAAAGCCTTCGTGGGCATCGACCAACTCCACAATCGTCATCGCCCCCATCAAAAAGAAGAGGATGCCTGAGATTTCGACGAATCCTTTTGGCAGCTGCGATTCGGTGACGAACTCCAGTTTTGCTGGCAAGTGCGCGACAGCGTGGGCATCGGCCCCGACAGAATGCAACTTCTCCCAGGCGTCAAAAGCAGCTTGGGGTACCAGCTCTTCATAACCGATCGCGTAGATCGTCCAACACAAAACTCCCGTTACGATGGCGGAAGCGGCCTTGTTGATGTGGATCTGATGTTCAAAAACAATCGCCAGATAACCGATGACGAAAACGACGATAATCGCGGTTAGCATTGAGTCATTATTCTGCGGGGATATGCTTCGGAGTCTTTATTGGCCTACCTGCCAATTCATCTTCGTAGTGACCTCGAACGTGCTTAATATAGTCAACCATCGCATGATCGCTGAAATAATCCAGCTTCCAAAGCCGCAACGAGGCCAGCAACCCCCAAAACCGGTCTCGGACGCGAAGCCATAAACGCAAGTCACTGATTCGACCATTTCGATCGATATAGATCTCTTGCCCCATATGACGATAACCGAGCCAGCGAGGGGGAACTCGAGGGACAATGTCGTTGTTGTTCACCCAGCGGTAGTGCTTTACCTTTAAGTACGAAGAGTACGATCGGTCGCCAACGCGTGGTGCCCCATACGTAAAGATTGCCTGGGGATTCGAGGGAATGGGGGATATTTTGCAGCGCACAGCGCACACGGCAGCCATGGCTCCGCCGAGCGAGTGACCAGCGAACCACATCGGGCGCTGGTTTTCTTTGATCTGCTGCTCGAGCAACGGCCAAAGCTCGTTTACCTCAGAATGAAAGCCGCTATGTACCCGGCCAACTTCGGACGCGACGGTCCAAGCGTTTGCATCTGCCTTGATATCGTTCCATTGATTTGGCTCCGTACCGCGACATACAATCATGCAGTCGAAACGATTTCCTAGAACATAAGCTTCAGCACCATCGCGTGCGATGAAGAGGCATTGGTCGAGGCCAGCCTCATAAAAGACGTTCTCGACTTGTTCTGGGGCGGCATAAGCAAGCCGCGAAAGCTCCGCTAAGACCAACGACTTTTGAATCCAAGACATTTCCGCCAAAGGCTTGTCTAGCTTGATCGTAATCCTTTGGTCCGCTGGGGTATTCCTTCCCGTTGCTCGAGTCGCGTCCGACGCCATATCCGAATGAACCGTATCCGAACGAGCCGACATTCCTGCTCCTAATTAGCGATTTTCTATTGGGACGATATCGCGTTTCACATGCCCCGTATACACCTGCCGTGGACGACCGATACGAGTCAAAGGAGAGTTTTGCATTTCAATCCAGTGGGCAATCCAACCTGGCAAACGTCCAATGGCGAAAAGGACCGTGAACATCTGAATCGGAATTCCCATTGCACGATAGATAACACCGGAATAGAAGTCCACATTCGGATAGAGCTTGCGTTCAACGAAATAAGGATCGCGAAGAGCGACAGCCTCTAGCTCTTGGGCTACATCGAATAGCGGATCCTTGAGGTTCAGCTTGTTGAGGAGAACATCGCAAGCCGACTTGATAATCTTGGCGCGAGGATCGTAGTTCTTATAAACGCGGTGTCCGAAGCCCATAAGACGGAAATTGCTCGACTTGTCCTTGGCCATGTCGACGTATTTCTTGACGTTGCCACCGTCGTCCGCGATCTGCTTGAGCATGTTCACGCAAGCTTCGTTGGCACCGCCATGGAGAGGTCCCCACAAGGCACAAATTCCGGCGGAAATACATGCGAACAAATTCGCGTTGGAGGAACCCACCAAACGCACCGTCGACGTACTGCAATTCTGTTCATGATCCGCGTGCACAATCAACAGCAGATTCAGGGCTCGCACAAAATCAGGGTCCGGTTGGTAGCGTTCGCTTGGCAGCGCAAACATCATGCTCAAGAAGTTCTGGCAATAGTCCAAACTGTTGTCTGGATAGATAAAGGGCTGGCCAAACGCTTTTTTGTAGCTGTAGGCTGCGATGGTCGGCAGCTTGGCGATCAATCGATGAACTGAAATCTCGACTTCTTCAGGATCATGGGGGTCGAGCGAGTCTTGATAAAATGTTGACAACGCCCCGACCACGCTGGAAAGAATCGCCATCGGGTGGGCATCGCGAGGGAAACCGTTGTAAAACGTCCGCATGTCCTCGTGAAGCATCGTATGCTTCTCGATGGATTCCTTAAACTGATCCAACTGTTCCTTGTTCGGCAAATCGCCGTAAATAATCAGGTAACTCGTTTCCAAGAAATCGCAATGCTCGGCAAGTTCCTCGATCGGATACCCGCGGTAACGGAGGATTCCACGATCTCCATCCAAGTAAGTGATGGAACTGGAGGCGGCTGCGGTATTCGCAAATCCATCGTCGATGGTGGTGTGGCCGGTGTCCCTGAGGAGCTTGGAAATGTCGATCGCCCTGTCATTTTCCGTCCCCACGAGGATGGGCAAGGCGTATTCTTTGTCACCAAGGGTAAGCTTGGCCTGTGCTGTCGACGCGTCAAGTTTGGGAGAACCGGTGGGGGCACTCATGAATTGCTCCGGTGCGCTGGGTTTTGCCTAACGCAACCTCAAAAAAAGGGTTAACAGATTTGCTACAGCAGTGTAGCCGGAAGCCAGCCTGTAGACAATCAGCCAAATGAAAATGCAGTATTTGGGCGATCATCAAGCCTAATTCAGTAGTAACACCACAGCCAAGGTTGTGTTTTTGCTAGGAACGTACCCCGGCAAACATGATGTTTGAAGCGGTGGTCTAGGCGACCGATGTTGCCCAAATTCATTTTCGCGTGACGAGCCGCAAAACAAATGCGTCGTCAAATTCGGTCGGTTGCGACAGTGTCCGGAACTCGAGCTTCCGATCGAAGACGTAACCAAACTCAACGCAGGCAAGATGGCCCTCCGAATTCCGGCGTTCAAAACCGCACAAAACCTGAAGATCCCGATAGGTCATCACATCGTTGTCATTGTTCGGGAATTCGACATCCCAAGTGCCGCCACCAAGCCGGCCCGCGAGATAAACCTTGGACTGATTATCGATCGAGTAATCGACCCGGGGTCTTGGAAACACAAGATCGAAACGCATATCAGGCATGCCCTGCGGTCGCCATGAAAATCCGGCAACAGGAAGCAACTTGATGTCGTCGCGACTAAGATAATCGACCCCAAAAACCAAATCGAATTCAGGTTTCATGTGGAGCATACCGACAGCGTGGCCAGGGTAGCGAACGCCGTCTTTGGCGCTGTCTTCGAAATCGCTAAACACACCGATGGTGGTTGCCAAATCGTAACTCATCACATCGCTGATTCGACCTCGTTTTTGATAGCCAAGCGAGAAGTCATAAAGTCGTGGCGGAATAGAAACCGCATTCGGCCCCGAGAGGAAGTGGATGTTGATGGCCGTCGTCATTCCCGATCGGTACCCACGAGCTAGATAGGGCGAGTTTTCCAGCGACAACCAACCAAACTGATCAGCGCTCGCAGGCAGGTAGTTGAGGCCGCTTTCTTCTGAGCGGTAGTTCATGTAGGGTTCTTGGGAAAAGTAGGACAATCTAGGCAATTTGCAATCCGTGTTTGCGTCCGGATCAAACATCAACTCAGCCCCAGTCTCACTTTCACCCAAGGGCGCATACTCCCGCAACGCTCCTCGATCTCCAGGTCTCCCCTCGATCGATACCAATTTGCCCAGACTGCGTATTTTAGGCAAGCCGGTTGGCTCGCCGAAACTGGGTGTTCCACTGAATGCCGTGGGCGCTTCGCCTAAGACTGGCTCGTCATAGGGAGCGAAGGCTGGGTATTCTTGGGTAGAGAATAAACCTGTTTCTTGCGAGAAGGAAACAGTTATCGCCGCGAGGAAGAGCCAAATTGCAAAAACGGCGCGCAGCCCCAAGATCATTTTGGAACAGATTGGAAAATGCTTTCTCAAAAACACCGACATGCGCTACCCTCGTTGCTAAACTATCGGGTTTGCGATTTCGTTTCTAGAGCCATTTCGTTCGCTTTGAAATCGGAACTGGATAGCCAGCAATAGTAGCAGGCACGCTCCGTCGTGCCGTCCGCTGGCGCTCCCCTACTCTCATTGCTGATTAACAGCAAACGGAACGTGCCTACTACTGCGGCTCAATAGACGAAAGACAGTGATGGATTACTCCATTTCACGAAAATGCCTAACCAAAGTTGGCACATCCACTTCAATGTTGGATTCATCGCGTTCCGTGCCGACAGCCTTACCAAAAAAGCTGAGGTAGGGAAGGCCACGATGATGCGCGATGAAATAGAAGAAACCTAGCGGTCGGATTGGCGACCCAATCTCAATGACCTTGGTACCGGCATTGCAATAAACCAGATTCGTTAAGCCTGCCCCATGAGGTCCGATGACAAACTCGGCCTGTTGAAAAAGTTGGATCTGCGTTCGTAGAGGAAGCTCCTCGAGGAAGTACCTCTGAAACCCGTATTTGCTCAACTCAGCCAGCAACATTCGTTCGTTAACAACATGCCGCCAACTTCGCGGGCGACGGGCAACATAGATTCTCAATCTGTTCGTCGATTTGGTCTTGGACCAATTCGTATTGGCCATTCGCTGATAAAGAAACGAGGCATTCTCGGCAGTGATCTCCGAACGCACCATCGACGTAATCACGAGTTCATCCGCTTGAACATGCGTGTGGTCGTTAGCCAGTATCTGAGCTTTTGAAGCAATCCCGAAGAGCTCGAGACTATCGCGATGAAACGGGTGTCGCCCCGGCAGGAAATAACAATCGGCGGAAATCCCCGCCTCTTCCATGAGCCGGATTCGAGGAAGGTTCTCGACTGTCCAGTGGTAGTAATTGCAGTCTCCTAATCCAGTGGCCAGAACGGCCACTTTTCCAGGCACTCTTCGAAAGCTAGGCAGGAGCCCCTGGCACACAAACGCGTGCTCAAAGAGACCAGAAAATGCTCCGCCGCTGAAGTCTTGGATTTGAAGACTGTCCGGAGTTACGATCAGCCCTTTGTTCGAATAAACACGGCCATGCGGGATGACTGCAAGTCGTTCCGCGCTGTAAGCGATGGAAGTGACGCTTCCGGTCTGGCGCATCTCTTCCGGAATCTTGCTCTCAGGGTGATGTTGAGCAGGAGCTTCGCCTGCAATCAATGGAGGCGCGATGGTCAACACTCGATCGGGTCGCATCTCGCGCACTGCGGCATTCCCGCCTCGCTCGAGCCACTGATTCAGGCCCAAAGCGAGCTTCGGCGGAACATGCCCATTGGATTTCCAAAGGTAATCTTGGAAACGGCGACGCATGTTTTTCAGAAATTGACGCAATCGGCTCAAATCGCTCGTTCCCTTTTTGGGGTAGTGTAAAACGATTGTCCTCAATCGTTTAGCTACAGTGTAAAACGATTGTCCTCAATCGTTTAGAGTGTCGAACAATTGTCCTCAATTGTTCAGTCGCAGTGTCGTGCGATTGCCCTCAATCACTCAGAAAACCGAAAAATCCCGTATCAAAACAAACTGTACATCCAGGCGATTCATGTTGGCAACATCGAAAACGAGCTCAAGTGCCCGAGAAGCGATTGAGGACAATCGCTCTACACTAACGAGCTCAAGTGCCCGAGAAGCGATTGAGGACAATCGCTCTACACTTTCGCGGTTTCTCTGAGAAACGCAGCTACTGCCGTGAAGCCGTGAGTTAGATTGCGATTGGCTAGCGGTGCGAATTCCCCAGCTGCAAAAATTCCGGCGAGAGGGAGCCCCGGAAAATACTTGTCGATCGCAAGCGCATCGTGGTTGGGTTGCGAAAACATACGATGCCCCCGGCCGTTGCAACTGAACAGCAAGCCGGCTTGGTTGTCCACGCCCGCTCGGCTAACTCGACTCAATAGATTCATCAAATCCGCATCGGCACCTTGAGCGTCCCGGACATGAAACCGAACGGTCTGCCCTACCTGAAAGCGATCGGTAACGATGACTCCATTTAATTCCGAATCGATCCCTTGAACGTTGCGGATCAAAAAATCGCCATGCGAGAAAGTATCGCGATACTCGGTGATGGCTCTGCCAATCAGTAATGCATCTATGGCCATGTCACGCTCATGACTCGCTAGTTTGTGAAACATTTCGCGAAGCATGGTCAAAGCCGGTTTGCCACCTAGACCGAGGATTGTGTTCCCGTCCAACGCAGTGATGATCATCGGATCGCCGATGGGACTGCAACCTTGACTGACGATCGTTTGCCAGTGCAGTTCGGGAGGCAAGACCATCCCAACAGCACCGCGATTCATGATTTGATCGTTGCAGAACAAGAGGTTTGCACTTTCCCAATTCTGACTGCTACAGTAGCCACCTAAGAGAGGAACAACATCCGCGCCCCGTTCCGGTTCTAATGCCTCGATCAGCATGTCGACGGAAAAACTAAGTGGACAACCTGCTACCAACATTCCATTGCAAGCGCGAGCTCGTTCGATGATTTCGTCCGTGAATCCGACCACCGTCGGACCATCGGGCGTTTTAAGACACTCGAGCGGAAAGATGGTGGGCGGTTGCGATAGCTCGCCGATCAATAACACACTTGCCGCCGTCTGCCCTTCGACCTCTCGGCCTCGGCCAACGACGCTCTCCGCTGAGCATCCGAAAACAGGAACGCCAGGCGCAAGCTCGTCCAATACCGAGCGAATGGCCGCCGATTGGCTATCTAAGTTTTCGCCGCTCACAAAAAGAAACAGGCAAGAAACGGGGCTTCGCAAATGATCGGAAGCGTTGCGAAACGCATTGCGAACAGCCATGTGCACCGAAGCGTGTTCGGCAATTCCTGAACTGGCGATCATCGGGGTCAAGCCCCTTGGATGATTGCTGCAAGATCACGGTCCATCTGACCTCGCGTCATCACGGCATCCGCGCCAGCTTCCTGTGCCAAGGTCAAGCGGTCGACATCGACATGCGGCCCGTACGCGATCACCTTGCACTTCGAAAACGACTGATGAAGGAGCGGAATTTCGATGCTGAGGTCGACCGTTCGCAGCGTCAAGTCGACCAGCACCAGCTTGACCGTGTCTGGTTCCGCGACCCGTTCGACCAACTTGGCAACCGATCGATCCACAACGCAGGGTTTGCCTGCTTCGCGTGCGGTCGAGCTGATCCTGGACTGAAACATCAAGTCGCTAGACAATAAAAGTATCACTAAACAGCTCCCGGTCCTCTTTGGCCATCATCGATCGTGATGACCTCTAGTGTTGGCAAAACAAATATTTTTCCGTCCCCAACGCATCCTTCGGTTCCCGTTCGAGCAATCGCGGTAATCGTATCGATGGTGCGTTCCAGGAAGTCGTCGTTGACACAGATCTCCAACGTCACTTTGCGAAGCAGATTCACTCGGTACTCGACACCTCGATACGTTGACGACTGACCTTTTTGACGGCCGTACCCCTGACCTTCGATCACGGTCAATCGCTGAACACCAGCATGATTGAGGGCTTCGCGAACCGCTTGAAGCTTGCTCGGTTGTATCACCGCAAACAGCATCTTCAAGATGTCACTTCGCTTCCGCAGCATCGTAGCTAGAAACGACCAGTTTGTCATGCTCATCGATGGCAGCTTCGGCAAACGACTCATCGGTTTCCCAGATTCGGACACGGTTAGCAATTCCACCAGTACCATCGAGAAGCGTTGGACATACTTCTTCGAGCAGGTACTTGGCCATGTTTTCCGCAGTCGGATTGTAAGGCATGACGAACAATCGACACGGCTTGACCATCTTCAATGCGGTGATGGCGTTCTCGTCTTGATCGCAGACCAAGAAGCTATGGTCCCAGTTTTCATCGAGCCAGCCTTTGCACTTAGCCTTGAGATCGGCGAAGTCCATGACTCGTCCGACAGAATCCTGGCTTTCCCCAGTCACAAAAAAGTCTGCGACATAATTATGGCCGTGAAAGTGCTCGCATTTGCCACCGTGTTTGAACAATCGGTGGCCCGCACAAAACTTGATTCGGCGCATAATGGTAAGGCTCATGATTTTGGCTTTCGAAAATGATTAGGGTTGGAGTTTCGGGTTATCGCGATGGCGAGTCGCGTCCCGTGTTGTCTTTTTCAGTAAGTTATCGTGGATCGCCTGAGTCAAATCGACCCCCGTTTGGTTGGCTAGGCAGACCAAAACGAAAAGAACGTCCGCCATTTCGTCCGGTAGACTATAGGCGGCATCCGATTTTTTAAAGCTTTGATCACCGTAAGTTCTTGCCAAAATCCTCGAAAGCTCCCCAACTTCCTCCATCAGGACAGCAAGGTTCGTTAACTCAGAAAAGTATCGGACGCCGACCTCTTTTATCCAACTGTCTACCTTGCCCTGCAATTCTCGAATTGTCATTTCGTCGGGAATTCTAGGAGACGCCTGGGAGTCGCTCATCGTTGATTTGTCTGCGTTTTTCTACAAAAAGGACCGAAAAAGGATTGGAATCGGAAATTCTAGCAAATCACGTTCCAAAATCACAAATTATTCGCAAGTCAAGTCTGCACTTACGGCGGTTCAGGTGATACAGTAAAGGTACAAGTGTTCGTTTCAATCAACTGTTTTAATGGATTTAATCATTATGCGTCTGTCGTTCGGACTCGAAGCACGTCAGATTCAAACCCAAAAGCTGGCTCCCCGGATGATCCAGTCGATGGAGATTTTGCAACTGCCAATTTTGGCGCTTCAGGAGCGCATTGAGCAGGAAATGAATGAAAATCCAATGCTCGAGGTCGAAGAAAGGGACGAGACGCTGCCCGACGAAGAACCGTCGGACGAAGAAAGCCCAACCGCCTCGCGAACCGAGGACGAAAAAGAGCTGATCGTCAAGGACAGCCAGTCCAATGCAGAGGATTTCGAGCGGTTGGCCAACATGGACAACGATATGCCCGATACGTTCGACGATTTTCGACGTTCGAGTAGCCGGATCCAAGAAGATGGCGACCGCGCCCATGATTTGATGGCCAACGCGGCTGAAAGACCAGAATCGCTAAACGACTACTTGCTCCATCAGCTCGCCGAAATGGATATCGATGATGATATCGAACGCATCGCAGAACGCATTATTTCTTGTTTGGATGCTCGAGATGGCGGTTACTTAAAGACATCTCTTTCCGACATACTCCCACCTGACCACAAAGCTTCGGATTTGGCGCTTGCCGAAAAAGCCCTTGCGATTGTTCAGTCGCTTGAGCCTGCAGGTGTAGGAGCTCGCAATCTTCGCGAGTGCTTGCTCAATCAGCTTCGGCCCGAAATGCGACTAGTTGATGAAATGCGAACTTTGATTTCGCAGCACCTCGACGACTTGGCGGAAAATCGCTTGCCGGTGATTCAAAAAAAGACGGGCTACTCCATTGAGCTGATCAAGGAGATTCGCGAACAGATGCATCAGTTCAACCCGAAACCAGGCGCTGCGTTCATGGAGGTGCATGTGCCGCTGGTAACGCCCGACGTCATCGTTGAGTCAAACGAAAATGGAGTCTACACGGTTCGATTGGTAGACGATTCGTTGCCACCGTTGCGAATCAGTGAATACTACCGCCGTCGCTTGGGAGACCCCAAGGCCAGCGAGGAAGAAAAAGAATTCATCAAGCGAAAGATAGGCAGTGCTCAATGGCTGATCGAGTCAATTCAACAACGCCGAAGAACTTTGACCCGTGTTTCGCAAGCCATCGTAGATTACCAAACCAAGTTTCTCGACGAAGGACCTGAGTCCATCGAACCCTTGAAAATGCAGCAGATCGCTGATCAGGTCGGTGTCCACGTTACCACCGTCTCAAGAGCCGTTGACGACAAATGGATTCAAACCCCACGCGGAATTTTGCCTCTACGTCGATTCTTTGTCTTCGGCACGCAAAGCGCCGACGGCGAAGATGTCGCGTATGAAACGATCCGCATCAAGCTTCAAGAGATCATCGGCAAAGAAGACAAGACCAACCCGCTCAGCGATGACGATTTGGTGGAAGAGCTCAAAAAGCAAGGGCTCGGCGTAGCCCGTCGTACCATCACCAAGTACCGCAAAAAGATGGCCATCCCAAGCAGTCGGCAGCGACGAGATTGGTCCAAAGTTTGATCGGAATTTGTAGCTGAATTCGTAAGAATTCAGAACTAGCTGGATTCTTACGAATCCAGCTACTAATCCGGGTATGTATTTTCCTGCCGCTCGCCTTACTGTACTCGAATGGCCAATCGTGACCCATATTGGATGAGTCTCGCGCTACAACTCGCAATGCGTGGTCGCGGATTTGTCGAACCCAATCCGATGGTGGGTTGTGTTGTTGTCGAAAATGATGAATTGCTTTCCTCGGGTTACCACCATTACTTTGGTGGACCACATGCCGAGGTGGACGCGCTCTCAAAATGCGATCCGAATCGACTTGCTCACTCGACTGTCTATGTCACCCTTGAGCCGTGCAGTCATTTCGGAAAGACCCCCCCATGCGTTGATCTGTTGCTGCGTCATCGCCCCAAGCGAGTTGTTGTCGCAATGCAGGATCCATTCGGGGAAGTTTCGGGACGAGGAATCCAAGCGCTTCGCGACCAATCCATCCCAGTGGAAGTCGGTGTTTTGGGAGCGCAAGCGAGAGAACTCAACGCGCCCTATCTCAAACTGATTGCGATAGGCATGCCCTGGGTGATTGCCAAATGGGCTATGACTCTTGATGGGGCTATCGCGACTCGTGACCAGGATTCCAAATGGATTAGCAATGAATTGTCCCGTGGCGTTGTACACCAACTGCGCAGTGGAATGGACGCCGTGATCGTTGGGATCGGAACAGCCCTCGCAGACGATCCGCTCCTCACAACGCGATTGCCTGATGGTGCTCGCCCCGCTCGCATAGCGACGAGAGTAGTCGTCGATCGGGAATGTAGACTTTCGCCAACTTCGATGCTCGTCTCGAGTATTGGAGAAGGGCCAGTTTTGGTCGCCTGCTCCGAACGAGCGGAACCGGAGCGCGTTCGCAAATTAACATCGTCAGGATGCGAAGTCTTGATGATTCCCGAGCCAGAACTGGGAAGCTCGCTCGAGTTCACGATGAGAGAGCTTGGCAAACGCCGATACACCAATGTGCTCTTGGAGGGTGGCGGCACGTTACTCGGCCACGCCTTCGATCGGGAGCTTATCGATCAAGTCCATTGCTTTGTGGCTTCGAAGTTGGCAGGTGG
>CANHVO010000212.1 GCA_947463915.1 Planctomycetaceae bacterium | reverse complement strand
GTTAATACGGTGGGGCTCAAGTCACAGTGATCGTAAGACTCGAAAAGTGGATGGATTGTGTCGCCCGCTGGGCTTAGAAATCATTTTGACAAGTTCCGGTGGCTTACGCCACCGGCAGGGATGTTTCGCCCTCCGGGCTATTTCATGCCGCAGCAAGCTGCGGCGGAGGGCAGCATGTATCAACATCTCAGAGCATCAACATCTCAGAGCATCAACATCTCAGAGTATCAGCATCTCAGAGTATCAGCATCTCAGAGTATCAGCATCTCAGAGTATCAGTTTGTCAGCGTATCAGCATGTCAGCAAGCATCAGCTTGCCCAAAGCCCGGAGGGCGGAACATCCCTGCCGGCGGCGTGAGCCGCCGGATTCTGGCATTGTTGTTTGCTAAGCCCGGAGGGCGACACATTTGTCTCTATTCCCATAGATACTTCGGATCGTATTCCACTTCATGATCAGCAAGCATCTTCAGGTACTCTTCCTGAAAAGTTCGCTTGCGATGGTGTTCCAATTGGCGGTCAATGTATTCCGACACCGCATCGACTTTGGATCGGCTTACGGTGAAAGCTCCGTATCCATCTTGCCAATGAAACTTCAGCAGCGAGCCTTTTTCTTCATTGACATGTTTGCTTGTACTCGATTTAAGTTGCCTCACAAAATCGGCAACAGCAATTTTTGCGGGTATTCGTACGAGGAGATGCGCATGATCGAAATAGCCGCCTACTCGCAAAGCATGCCCTTGCAAATTGCTGGCAATACCAGCCATGTAGGTCCAAACGCATTCTCTGAAATCATCGTCTCGCAACAAGGGACGACGTTCTTTTGTGCTGAACACAATGTGATACAGAAGCTGCTGATGCGATGACATGGCTAAGCTCTAAGCAGATAATGTTGTGTCGCCCGCTGGGCTTAGAAATCATTTTGACAAGTTCCGGTGGCTTACGCCACCGGCAGGGATGTGTCGCCCTCCGGGCTATTTCATGCCGCAGCAAGCTGCGGCGGACGGCAGCATGTATCAGCATCTCAGAGCATCAGCATCTCAGAGTATCAGTTTTTCAGCGCATCAGCATGTCAGCAAGCATCAGCTTTCCCAAAGCCCGGAGGGCGGAACATCCCTGCCGGCGGCGTGAGCCGCCGGATTCTGGCATTGTTGTTTGCTAAGCCCGGAGGGCGACACAATTGTCTCTATTCCCATAGATACTTCGGATCGTATTCCACTTCATGATCAGCCAGCATCTTCAGGTACTCTTCCTGAAAAGTTCGCTTGCGATGGTGTTCTAATTGGCGGTCAATGTATTCCGACACCGCATCGACTTTGGATCGACTCACGGTGAAAGCTCCGTATCCATCTTGCCAATGAAACTTCAACAGCGAGTCTTTTTCTTCATTGATGTGTTTGCTGGTACTCGATTTAAGCTGCCTCACAAAATCGGCAACAGCAATTTTTGCGGGTATTCGTACGAGGAGATGCGCATGATCGAAATAGCCTCCTACTCGCAAAGCATGCCCATGCAAATTACTGGCAATACCAGCCATGTAGGTCCAAACACTTTCTCTAAAATCATCGTCTCGCAACAAGGGGCGACGTTCTTTTGTACTGAAAACAATGTGATACAGAAGCTGCTGATGTGATGACATGGCTATGGGCTCATAGCAGATAAATGATGTGTCGCCCGCTGGGCTTAGAAATCATTTTGACAAGTTCCGGTGGCTTACGCCACCGGCAGGGATGTTTCGCCCTCCGGGCTGTTTTATTTCGCGGCAAGCCGCAGACGTAAATAGCCCGGAGGGCGGCACATGGGTCGCTCCATTCCATTCTCAACTGACCGCTCTAAATAAGCTAGTTGCCAACGCGGCTGAGGTCCAGCAGAAACCAATCATCGCCGGGGACGCGATCGGCTACCGACGGGGCTTGGGAAAGAGTGGCGGTGCCCGGGACGACTCGAATCACATTGAACGCCCACGCTCGGTTGGTCCAATTCTGAACGGCGTTATCGCCACCGGCAATGAGCTCTTCAAGTTCGACTGCTATCTCGGTGCACCAAGTGTTGCCTTCGTCGCGGGTGGCAAGATACCAGTTCGATGGATTCCAGTGCGTCATGTCGTTTAGAGCATCGGATGAATTCCCAGATGCCGACCAGCTTAGTTCAAACCAACTTGCGTAGTCTCGATCCAAGTCGATCCGAAGCCTGATCTGATCCTCATCGGCTTTGATGCTGTCTCGCTTTTGCTCTTTCTTCGACCGTGGTGTCGATGATGCGGGAGCATCGCTAAACAAGTACAAAAACTTGTCATCACGCGAAAAACGAATTGTAGTCGGTCGGGCATTTGGAGAGCCCCAGGGATCTCGGATCACAATTGTTGCTGCGGTTTTCCAAAACGCTTCATCAGCCTTCCCGTCCAAATACGGGCGTTCGTTCGTCCACGGCAAGGATGCGACGTCTCTTGCTGTTTTATTCGATGGACTGGTTGATTGCGTCATCGCCATTTGAGGCGGTGCCGTGCTTGCGTTCAGTATTTCTCGTTCGATTTTTGCGATCTGGTTCCATCCCGAGACGTAGGGAGACAATGTCGGCCAAAAATCGGCGTAGCTCCGACCGAGATTTACCGAAACGTTTGCCGATTCTTTGCGCTGCTGCATCTCGCGATAACGAGATGCGATGAGCCAGCCCCAACGCGGATCGGTTCTTCTTGATACAAAAGCATCGGGCCACTTGGAAAGCACTCGAGTAAACTCGCTCAAATCGCGGTCGGTTGCGATGGGAAGGAGGCGAACCGAGTTCGAAAACGCTGCTGGTTGCACCGCATTCGCCTCTGTCAGTGCTTTGGCAAAAGGAGACGCTTGCTGCAAATTAGCCGCTGTACTGTTTAACCCATCATGGTTTCGCTGCTCTATGGCTTGCCGTTGACCAGCAATCATGCGTTTCACTTCGATACTACCAGTATGAACCATTAACTCCCAGAATGCGGCCTCTGCTGCTGGAGATTCACTTTCTCGCTCCAGCAAGAACTCGAGAGCAGCTTGCCACCGGTTCCAGTCGCCGGAACGTCGACAGGAGATCGCCATGTCGAGCAAAACAGGGGAGACTGAGGCCGGGTCAACCTCTTTGGCAGCGGCCTTAATCTTGCTATCCCAAACGCGATCTGGAGTTAGTGGATTGCCTGAATCCAATTCGACGAATTGCTTCCAACCAAACCACAGACTTGTTGCTGTCACCATGGGAAGTCTTTGGCTGGTCTTTTGGCGTTCCGACAACTGGGTCGCTTGGTCTAGAATGAGTCCTTCGAGTGGTTTGGTCCATGTTGGCCCGTTTCTCGCTCCCAAATTTCGATAGGTGTACCGTTTATCAGGCAACGGGGCCGAGCCACGCGTTTCCATAAGTGGCTTGATGCGGTTCAGCACACTTCCTAGCACTTCATTCGAATCGAGCATGACCGATGGTGCGTATTGAACACCAGCGTTCGTACTTCGTACGACTGTGCGCTGCGGTTCCCACGCCTCCTCTGGAATTCGGCTAGACGATGAAAAGACTTTGTATTCGCGGCGTCCAGCAAGTGAAACTGCCTTCTCAACAGCCAACGCCGTCCTCATCTCCAATGCCGTCCCAGTCACGTTGCAGTTGGTAACAACCACATCTGGGCGAGCGTTACGAATCTCGAATACGAGACGTTTGATCAGGGGCGTGGTTTCCACAAGCGCGATCGAGTCGGACTTGTTTGCATTTGTTTGGCTCGGGTAATAGCCCAAATCGTTTTGGCGAATACCAGCGTAAAGATTGCTCACCGGCATGCTTGCCATGACACGGGTCTGAGCCAGCCCGACGGATTTCCCAGCAATCTCAAAACGAGCAGCCAACTCGGGAAGTAGTCCCGTCCGTTGGTCAAAATGTTGGTCGTGAAGCACAATCGCGGAGGCATGTCGTTTGCCATCATGGATGACATGGGCCATGAAGTCCCAAGCCACACCAGAGTGAGTACTTGAAATATCTAGGACTGCATTTCGCGAACCCGATTGATGCTGCGACCACCAAGCCTTGCCTCCATTCCGACTCGCAAACAGGTTTGCCATGGCACCACAAGTCAACAACAGATCACCGTTGAGGACGGAAACGGAATGAATCGCTGTTCGATTGGCGGTGGCCAATACGTCCCAGGTATTTCCAGAGTCCGTCGATGACCAGATGACGTTTCCAGGTTGTCCTACCACCCAGATGCGTTTTCCTGAGCCTGCAATGTCCGCGAAGGTGTACAGGGATCGATCCTCAGCAGTGCCCGGCAATTCAAGTTGCTCCCAAACTTTCGCATTTTGGGAGCGGAAAAGTTTTCCTGCTTCGCCACCGAGCCACCAAACCCCACCGACCACTTTGCAAAATCGAATGGGCTCGAACGGAGTCGTCGGTAGATTGACTGTTTCGAATTCAAGACCATTTTCGGATCGATGGATTTTGCCTGCTCGATCGACCAAGACCAAAACACCGTCCAAGCCGATTGCGGCACATTGGATATGGCCGCATGGAATGGGTCTTCCAGAAAAAGTCTGTCCACCGTCCATGCTCTCGAATAATGCGGATTGGTAGTAATCCGACCAATCGCCCCATGCCAAGATGTGGCCTGGTTCAAGAAGTAGTACGCCTGTCAATCGCGGCAGTTCGTTCGGAATTTGCTCCCAAGTTTTCCCGCCATCGATCGTCGTCAAGACAACACCTGAGCTTCGGTGTGAGTACGGATCGATAGTCCCGCCAACAACATAACCGGTCAGTTCATCCGAAAAGCAAACCCCATAATGGATTGCGTCGGACCTGTGTTGTATTTCCCAGTGCTTCCCGGCATCGTTGGTGGACAAAATTAGCCCGCGGTCGCCAACAGCCCAAGCACTGTCTATAGAGACTACTTGGCAGGCACGTAACTCACCGTCCGCTACCGATTGTGGCTTGTCGGCCGCAGATGCGACTGGAGCCTTTGTCCACGAAGCGATTAGGAAAATCCATAGGCATGCAAAACGAAAATCGCTTTGGGTATGTTTCCAAAGTGTTTCAATGCATGTCATCATGTTCAACTAACGCTATTGTTGGAGCTCAGAAATGTCGTATGATCCAGGAATGTCTCCTGGCCATTTGGTCCAAATGGCGGTCTCTTCCCGCACTCTCTTGATGAAATCGTCCCGCAATTTGGAAGCCTTCTTATCGACAAGCGATTTGCGAATGTCCGCTTGAGCCTGTGTAAAAGTCTGTGTGTATGCCGCTTCGCGTTGCAAGACTTCGACAATATGAAAACCATCGCTGTTTTCGATGATTTGACTCAGGCCACCAACGGGGTTCGCGAAAATTGCCTTGTCGATTTCTTTGCTCTTGAGTTCGCCTTGAATCGTCCAATCGAAAAGGCCACCATCGGAGGCGCCAAGACCGGTGGACTGACGCTTGGCTACAGCACCAAATGGGGCACCTCCCAGGAGGATTTGATTACCCATGTCGGCGATGGCTTTGAAAGCTTCTTCCTTGGACGGGAATTTTGAGAAGTCCGCAGACAACATTTGAAATCGGACGCGGGCAGGGCGTTTGAATTCGTCGATGTGGTCTGCGTAATAGTCATTGAGCTCGCTGAGTTCGACGTTTGGGGTCTCGGGCACTTTTTCACGAATATGTTCTTGCGCCCACGTGTTTTCCGAGAAGTCAACTTGCATGGTCTGAAGGTCCTTGCCTGCTTCGGCCAATTTCTGCTCGAATTCAAGCATTGAGTCGCAGTTCATTCGCGCCATTTGCATCGGCACCCACTTTTGATGGAAGATTTTTGCCGTTTGCGTCATCATTTGCTTTCTGGCATCTCCACGTTCCTTGAGCGGTTTGCCTGAAACTTTGTCGTCGATAAATCTTTGTGCCAATGCCTTTCGCGTAACGACCTCCATGAGCAACTTTCGCAGCTGCATTTCGAACTGTGGGTGGTTCGAGATTTGGGGCGTTAGTTTACTGGCAGGAAAGAGGTTCCCAACCAGAACCGGTTCTACTCCAATGACAGCAATGCGTTCGCCTGACTCAAAGCGATTCATTTTATTCGTTGCCGGAATAATCTTGCTTTCATCGAAACCCAGGTTGTTGGCCGATAGGTACGCAGGCGTTATGCCATCCGTAACATCGATCGAACTGGTTCGATCCGCGACATAAACGGGTTGCTCAAGCCCCTTCGAGCCGGGGGGAAGTCCGCCGACAACCGTCGGCTGATAGGGCTGGTAACGGTTCGCATCTTGCTGCGCGATCGCATAGCTACTGGCCATTACCAGACCGATCACAATTTGGGCTATGAGGTTCTTCATTTCATGCGTCATCCATGACGAAATTGGTTGGCTAGAATACAAACCATTGGATTGCGTGCACCGCAATGGATTCCGCAGGAGTATAGGGAGTGTATCCTCCTAGCCGCAATAGAGTTCGGAAGCCCTAGGCCTAGTTCGCAACAGTGTCGCACAATTGTCCTCAATTGTAGCAGTCATGAATGCCGCGATTTGATCGAGGTCAAGTGGCACTGATGGCAACGAAACGCACTTGACCTAGCAAGTCGCGTTTTGATAACCTTAGGGCCTACGTCGGCACTTTACTTTTCGCAACTGAAACGACCGTCAATAATGAAGGCTTGCGTGAATTGCCTAGCCTCTGAGTTGACTTGCTACCCAATTTTCGTCATTGCGTGGACCTTCTTGTGTTTTTGGTCGACAGGTTGTGCCTCCTTTCGCAGTGCTCTGCCCCAGCGTTCTCTTGTGAACATCAAATTTGCCCCAACTGGCACTCGTTTGGTTCAGCACATCGCTTATCAAGCAGAGACACCTAATGCGTCGCTCGATGCAAATCAACTAGACGCATCAGCAAGCCAAGAGCATGACATGGTTACGATCGATGCCCCATCGCTTGCAAACTTGGATGCAATGGGCGATCTCACCAAGGAACTTCGCCCTGATATGGCGAAAAAACAAGTTCCTCTCATGGAGAGACTTGCCAAAGATCAGTGGCGTTTCTATTCCAAAGAAAATGCAATTCCGCTGGCGTTGGTTTTTGGTGCAGGCGCTGCAGTTGCTAACACACAATTGGACAACCAGATCCAGCGGCACTTCCGATCGAGTATTCTTGGTGCTTCCACGGACGAGTGGTTTGAGAAGCTCCATGCCAGCAAAGAGCTAGGCAACGGTCGTTACACCTTGCCAGTGTTTGGAGCTGCTTGGTTGGCGAAAGAATGGATTGATGGACCACCCGCCCTGGAAACCTTTGGTACGTGGGGGGAACGTTCTATGCGAGGGTTCTTGGTTGGTGCGGGGCCGGTCATCGCAGGTCAATACCTTACAGGAGGTTCCCGGCCAAGCGAACTTGAGAAAAGCTCCAATTGGCATCCATTTCAAGACAACAACGGCGTTAGTGGCCATGCCTTTATGTCCGCATTGCCATTTATTACGGCAGCGAAAATGACCGATAACCCATTTGCAAAGCTTGCATTCTATTCAGGCTCTACGATTGGGCCACTTTCACGAATGAACGACAATGCACATTACCCATCGCAAATCGGAATTGGGTGGTGTTTCGCCTATCTTTCGGCCACAGCCATCGACCACTCTGACGCAAACCGTGCAGGCTGGTCACTCAAGCCGCTCACGACAAACTCTGGCTCGGGACTAGCTGCCGAATACACTTGGTAAGGCGAGTGGCTGGTTCCAATGCACCTAGTACGAATCGCAAGCTAGTGAGTCTACAGCCTTATTTCCTGGGTAGCGAAAGTCGTCAAGACTTTCGGCGATTCTGTGGCAACCGAAACTCTTGACGAGTTTCGCTACCGACGGAGAACTCGAGAAAGAGAACAATTCACTAGCATGCATGCGCGTCGCACTAATTTACTAGCTTGCGCGTCGTTCTATGCTAGGTGCAGTTGGGATCACTCAGCGTATTCCAGAGCAACTGATACTCGACAGGTAGCGATTTTGAAAATTGCCGGATCTCTTGGAGTGACATCAGTTGCAAGAGGCTTGGGATTGCGGTGCAAAAAGCTGATGGAAACGCATCCAGAACGCATCGAGCATCGATCGGTTTATCACAACTTTGCGAGACGACCGATTCATACAGATTCACTAGGTCTCGTGCATAGTCATCCAAATCTGCAACGTCGCGAATACGATTGCTGACTGCTCTCGCATCATCTGAGTTGAACGAAAGAATCTCTTTTACCAAGGCTTCGCGAGTTGGTTCGCGGGTCAAAATTCGTTTCCCAAAGTTGTGACGACGCCACTCGTTTACATACTCCGACCGGACCAACCCTGCGAGCCCTCGATCATCGACGACAATTACGGCGCAACCTGTCGCCATGGATTCGATTGCATTTCTCGCAACGGCGAATACCAGGTCGTATTCCCCAAGACGGTCGGCGAGGTCATTCACCTCTTCTTCGACACTCGTCCCTAAAGTATCCAAAGAAATACCAAACTGTTCGCAAGCTTCGCGAACGGCAGCAATTCTTGCAATTTTCTTTCCCAGCATCACGGCCCTGGCCGGCCATTGCGGTAGGCTTTCACGTTGTTGAAAGCGGACCAAGTCGACTGCATTGTGCAGGATCGTTAAATTGCCGCCCACGGTGCGTGCCCGCTCAGCACACACTTCGTCAACTGCACCGTAGTGCAGGACATTTGGCAATTTCGGTGGCGAACTGTGAGCGGCGCATGAGTCATGGCAAAAAAAGACTTGAGGGATAATGGGGAATTTGAGCGTGCACTGCAACGCTTGAGGCAAATGATTCGAGTGGATGACATCTGGATTCCAGGGTAACTCGTCGAGTGACGTAAAGACAGGAATCCCCTCCTGCCGAAGCTCATCTGCCGGCTTCCCAGCATGCCACACCAGAACGGCGACTTGATGTCCTCTCGCTTGCAATGCGCGAACCGTTTCCAGAGTCACAACTTCCGTGCCAGAGCGGCTATTCAAACACCAATTGCAATAAAGTATCTTTAACATGCTTCGGCAAGATATAGCCCATTGAACTCGTCGATCGCCTCGATGATTGGGCAAATGTGCTGGCGATAGCGAATGACCTCGGTATATCGACCTTCGTTGACCCGCATTATGCCATAGCGTTCATAGTCAGGTATAAGCTTCTCAAATTGTTTTGTCATGACATGCGATGCCGCGGGACGGAAGCACTCTCGCGAAAATGCCTGCCTCCCAAAACGAGCAAGCGCACCTTCAACCTCGCCTTCCAATTCTGGATAGGTTCGTGCCGCATTGAGCTTTCTTTCCAGTGCTGCTTCATCCAAATTCAACCATTTTGCTTTGCCGCGAAGGTGCTCTGGGCAAGAATCGGGTTGAGAGTCCAGCACAAAATCGTAGTTTCGAACAATACGGCCAGTCAGGTTGCTGACCCGATTCACAGCACCGTCAATGAGGAACCTGCAAATGTCATGCACAGGATTGAATCCTTCGATCGCATCCCCAATTACGCTATCAATCTCAGCATTGATCATTGCGTCGGTAAGTTCGCAGACCAGCCCGATGAAAACGTCTGTCCTTGTCCCAAGAATCAATTGATAAAGCTCTTTGTCCGTGTAACGACCGACAACGCTTCCACGCGAAAGCCCAAGCGAATCCAAGATATGGAGCGAAGAGTGGAGACGCGATGCCGACGATCCGCCCGACCCCTCAGTGAGACAGAAATAAATCGGTTGGACTGTCTCCATCCAATGATAAACCATCAGTTCGTGTCCAGGATGCCCGACAATCATTGCGGTTTTGCCCCAAGTATCGCTCGATGCTTGGCTGTCGATCGCGTCATTTGCCATAAATCTCAATTGCGCATCAGCGGAAGAAAACCACAACACCAAGTCTTTATTCCATCAGCCAATGGGTAACAAAAAACTGTGGTTTGCGTCAATCGCTACATTTAGCCAATCTCACTTTGCGAGTTGCTGGGCAAATAAGGATTGTGCACTAGCCAGCGGCTTGGCCGAAAGTTCGCGGTTCTCGAGAACCGTACGGTTACAAAGGTGAAATGTTGATCATGCTGAATAGTTTTCTGTGGTTTCAACCGAGACTCGAGAGATCGAATCGCTTTCGCAATAATCCGAGCTTCTGATGCGTTCTGTTGTCTAAAGCCTCAAGCCACGCCGTAAAGAATAGCCTCAAGCGTTTCAACCTTACCTGGCAAAGTTTCCGTTCGCGATAACGGACTGATTATTTGGACCTACGTTTGCTCTATCCAAGTTCGGTTCAGTTCCAAACATACCTATTGGCATGCATCGCATGCGCGGAGAAAAAACATGTTAGCACGATTTTTCGGCAACTCTTGGTTGCGACGAGCAACATCCATTGGCATTGCTGCAGGTCTCGTGGCCTTTAGCTTTTCGCCCGCATTTGGACAGCACGGCGGGCATTCCGGTGGCGGGCATTCCGGTGGCGGGCATTCAGGAGGACATTCCGGAGGACAGTCCATGGGTCATCCGGGAGGGGCGCACTTGAGCGGCGGCTCACATCATTTAGGGCATAGCAGCCACTATGGTGGATATGGTGGCGGCTTCGGTGGAATTGGAATCGGTGGATACTCTGGGTTGGGGTACTCGAACTTTGGTGGATATGGTGGATTTGGCTATCCTTACGGATACAGCAGTTCGCGACTTGGATACCCTGGACCTGGCTATTCGAATTTAGGATACCCTGGGCTTGGATATTCGAATTACTCGTCGGCTCGTCCATCGGTCTATTATTCGCCTTCGTACTCGCAGGCTTATGCCAGTCCGCAGATGACGAATCGATACTACTCGCCAGGTCCGTACACACTTGTGGAACCGAGTATTCAGCGCAACTCAAACGTCTACTCTGGCCCAGTCGCAGCAGATGGATCGCCCACAGGCGATTTGCGACCAGGCATGGTGCTTCCAGATGGAGCAGTCGTTGTTTCAGTCGGACCCGCCAAATAACCAAAGGGCGAGCGGCGTGTTCCGATCTCGTTAGGCGAGCAACGGAATGGAAAATACCGTAGCTGGATTCGCCAGAATTCAGAACGCACTGAATTCTGGCGAATCCAGCTACGAATCGTGGTACATTTTGTCCCGCCGCCGCCTAACTCGAGAAGTCGATTCGACTAGCCGGTGTTTATCCCCGGGACTTTTCGAGCAGCACCATCATGATTAGCGAAAGCAAAGCCCGAAGCTCGTCGTCCTGATCTACTTCGTTTATCTTTTCGATAACGAAGTAACGTTCGAAGACGGAAGGCTTCTTGATGACTCTCATGGCGGGTGTCCCATCCGCCATCGTGATCAAATAGGATGGATTGAGTAAATACAGTGCAAGGAAACCGACCACTGGTATCTCGCCGAGCAACGACTCAATAAGCTTCTTCCAAGGGTTTTCTTCTCGAATATGCATGTCGACGGCATTGTCTTCGATTACTTCATAATGCGCCGACCAAAGTGACCGCATGCCCAGGCGCCGCACCGCTCCCCAATTGCTGCCATCGGCAGCGGTGAAACTGTAATTGGCCGAAAAATCGATGATTCTGTCGGCATTGATTTCGAACAGTTTGTTTTTGAGCGTCGAGTCAGAAAAGACCTCGACCTTCTCCTTAAGTCGCAACATTTTTTGCTTTACGAAAAGAATCGAGTTTCCTCCAGCATCTCGTACGGTAATTTGTTGAGACAACGCGAAAAGCGTAAATCGAAGATCGAGTGGGTACTGCATCGGGGATTCCAAAACAAATGAGGAAGGCAATCAAATCGAGCAGATAATTTAGCGGAAGTCAAAGCTGTGTGCCAAATCGTCGCCTAGATTTTTCGGTAGGCATTCAGTCTCCGCTGGCCTACTCTAAGTGGTCTTTGGGTAGTATCCCCACATCTAACGATTGAGCGCAATACCCTTCAATTATTTGTTTAACAGTCTCCGAAGGCGTACTTGGAACCGATGAAAGTACGCCTACGGCTGACTGTTAAACCCGGATTATTCATACGGTGACTGGAAATGTATTTCCGATAGCCGTTTTTGTTGACGCGGGCCATTTTACACAGATTTAGCTTTTTGCGCGCACACCGCCCCCT
>CANHVO010000211.1 GCA_947463915.1 Planctomycetaceae bacterium | reverse complement strand
TTCGGCTAGCTCAAGCCAAAGTCCACAGGAAGCCTTGCAAATCGTCTCGCCCAATGGCGGAGAGAAATACGAACAAGGTCAGCAAGTTCTTGTGACCTTTAACTCGTCAGGACTAAGTCCCAATCGAGCGGTCGCTCTCTTGGGCACCGGCAACGCTAGCGTTGATAACTGGTCGTCCGCAGCGAACTACCAAACCAACGGTACACGCCTGACGACAGCGGCAGTGGTCAACCTAAGTTCGGTCACCAACCCCGCGCCTGCTAGTGTCTACAAGAGTTACGCGGAGTCGACCTTTGGCATTGGCAATGCAATGCAGTATGCCATTCCAATGTCAAACGGAGTCTATGAAGTTCGACTGCATTTCTTTGAACCCAACACAGGTATCGGTGTCAATGGACGACGCTTTGACATCAAGCTGGAAGGAGCTACGGTGCGAAGCAACTACGATATCCGATTGGATGCAGGAGCTGCGAACAAGGCCGTGACCACGACGTTTAATGCTGTCAACGTTGCGAACGGCTTCTTGGATCTTGAGTTACTAAATCTAACTGGCAACGGTGCAGTCATCACGGCCATCGAGGTCAGCGCAATCGATCCGACGGCGAGCCCAACGCCAACGGTGACGCTGCAATACTCGCAAAACAACGGAACGACGTGGTCGCACGTTGCGGGCAATATTCCACTCGATTACTACGGTCGCGGTAGCTATCTCTGGACCGCCCCTGCACCGACGAATGCCCAAAGCAGTTTGTTCCGCGTGATCTCCGAACAAGGTCAGCTGGTTCAGGACACCTCAAACGAAGTCTTCGAAGTTACCAACAATGGCACCGATTACTACATCAGCACGACCGGCAATGACAACTTCGGCGGCAAAACAGCAAATAGGCCGATGAAGACGCTGGCAGCACTTCTGGATGTATACGATCTGGATGCTGGGGATACGGTGCATGTCGCATCGGGCACTTACGTTATGTTGCGAAACAATCGCCTGACCGCCCAAGATTCAGGTGTTACGATTCTTGGACCGTCTGATGCGTCTGCCATTTTCCAGCAAAGCTACAATAACAGCATGGTCGGGTCGACCGCCGTCGGGTTTGAACTCGTCAATGCGGACAATATTACCATCGATTCGATCAGCGTTACCGGAGCCTACTCGGCGATCTACGCAGCCAACAGCTCCGATAGCGATGATTTAACAGTTCGCGATAGCCGACTTTACGGCAACAGCAATGCGGGTATCGAGATCGGTGTATTGAATGACCGATTGGTGGCAACCAACAACGTGATGTTTGGGGTCCCTGGTGGCTCTCCCTTCGACAACCAAAGCTTCGGCATCACGACCGATATTGGTCAGTTTGGAAATGGAAACGATCATCAAATTCGCTTCAATGAAATCTACGATCACTCAAACGTTGGGATTTTTGTGCGTGGCGCACGGAGTCTTGTGAGCGACAACGATGTCCACGGTAATTTGACGGGAGTTTCCGCGTTCAACGGTACAAGCATCGCCGATCGCATTGTTGTGTCCAACAACAAGATCCATGACAACATCCTGACGGGGCTCGTTACCGGAGGCGGATTTGTTTTGGCCCAGAACAATGAGATTTACGGACATGTTGCGACCAACGGCTTTGGATTCGATTCGAATGCAGACGCGGTAGGCAATACTGTTCGCAACAATTTCAATGGGATGCGCGCGGTGGGTCAATCGTTGACTCAAGGAAACCGGATCTATGGGAATACCAATATAGGACTCACACTAGATAATTCGGCTAACGCGATCAGCAACTACGTCTATTCGAACTCGATTGGGATGAGGGCTATTAATTTCTTCTCCGGTCAAATCGCAAACAATTTGGTTTACGGCAATACCAACCGAGGCATCTTGCTCGAAAATTCAGGAGCATCTGGCAACGTCGACGTGTTCAATAACACCGTCTATCAAGTGGTAGGAGATGCCGTTCGACTTGATAACTCGGCACGCAATGTCAAGCTGTTCAACAACATCTTGTGGGTGCAGTCTGGATACGACATCTTTGTTAGCCCTAACAGCCAAACCGGCTTTGTCAGCAACTACAACTTGTTGCACAAAGGAGCAGATGCTAACGCTCGGATCGGATCATGGGGCAACGTAAACCGCAATAGCTTGAGCGATTGGCAAACGGCCTCGGGCCAAGATGCTAATAGTTTGTCAGCGGACCCAAGGTTCGTCGACATCGACGGGGCCGACAATATTCTCGGCTACACCACTGCGGGTGGCGGCATCAACGGAGGTAACGACGACAATTTCCACCGATTGCAAAACTCGCCAGCGACTGACCGTGGCGATAGCTGGAATGCTTCTGCGGTTGATGTCGAGGGTGCCTCAGCTTCGAATGATCCAGGCGCTGTCAATGCTGGACGACCAACGTTGACGCCGAATGTACTGACCGCAAGCCAGTTTACCGCGACCGGCGTTGCACAATCTGCATGGCGAGGGAACAATCAGGCCTTCTCGTACACACTACCATTTTCTTTCCCATTCTTTGGCACCAACTATACCACGCTTTCGGTCTCCACCGAAGGATCCTTGCAGTTCGGCCCGAATGGCACTGCGGGTAGCAGCAACAATAGTGCGGCCGAACTTGCGCTGGCTCCTCGCATTGCAGCTATGTGGGATAACCTCCGAACCAACAACACCGGTGACAACATCTACCTTGATACCAGTGTTGCCAACCAAGTGAAGTTCCGATGGGATGCAACGAACGAGGCCAACAATGGTGACGTGAACTTCTCGATTACGCTCTTCTCCGATGGACGCGTTCGATATGACTATGGGACGGGAAATGCCGGTTTGACTCCGACGGTCGGTGTTTCGTCGGGCAATGGCAGAACCATCGAATTGGTCGCTGGTTATGACAACGCAACGACTCTTGCGAATGCGAATTCGGTTGAGTTTAATTTGGCTGCTGGTATTCGAGACATCGGAGCCTATGAATTCCGTGGCGATAGCAACGATCTGACCCCGCCGACGATTTCGACCACAACACCAGCCGTAGTTTCCATCCAAGGGCTTACCGCCGAATCGATCACACAAATTCAGTTGGCTTTGAGCGAACAAGTCAATTTGATCGATACGGGTGCTTCGGTTTACGAATTGCGATCAGCTGGAGCGAACAACACGTTTGACAATGGCGACGACGTCGTCTACCAGCTCACTCGGCAATACAGCTCGCAACTCGCGACGATCACGCTAGGTGTTCAGAATGCGGGCCAACCGTTGCCTGCTGGTCGCTATCGATTGACTGTGGTTAGCAATGCCAACACCTCTATCCACGATCTGTCTGGCAACTTGCTCGATGGTGATGGAAACGGCACTCCAGGTGGAAACTTTGTTCGAACCTTCCGAGTGGTCAATAATGTGGCTCCGATTTTGAGCGGAAGCAACGATCTGCTGTCGATCGACGAAGATGTCTCCTTGGCATTGAACGCAGGTACCACCGTCTCCAATATTTTGGCCGGTCGCGTGGTAGATCCCGATGGCCCGTTTAGGGGCATGGCCATCGTGGGAGTGGATAATAGCAATGGAGCTTGGGAGTACTCTCTTAACGGTACCGTCTGGGCTCCGATCGCCCCGCAAGTTGTCGGCGGTCGAGTGCTCTTGCTTTCAGCCGACACCAATACGCGAATCCGTTTCGTCCCCAACGCAAACTACAACGGGACCGTCGGTGGACTAACCTATCGAGCATGGGACGGTGCCGACGAGAACCTCGAGGGAGTCTCCGTTCTTCCAATCGCGATTTTGACCCGTACTCTCAGCGAGAATGTCGCGGTATCGAGCATCACGGTGAATTCGGTGAACGATTCACCGACCGATGTTCTACTTTCCAACAATAGCGTGGGTGAAAATCTTCCCGCAGGAACATTGATAGGCCTGCTTAGCGTGGTGGATGTCGAGTTGACCGACACCCACACTTTGGAACTCGTTTTGGGTGCAGGCTCAACCGACAATGATCGATTCGTTCTAGTTGGAAACGAACTTCGTTCGGCAGTAGCGTTGGACTTCGAAGCGCAGCCAACGCGCTCGATTCGCGTGCGAGCGGCCGATCAAGGCGGATTAACGTTTGATAAGATTTTCGAGATTTCTGTCACGAACGTTAATGAGCCTGTCGTCTTAACTCGAGCCAATGCCAATGTGTCCGGCAATGTATCGACGCTTATCACCAATTCAGGAACGTGGGTCGATCCTGAGTCTGCAGAGGTAACCCTCTCTGCATCCTTAGGTGTCGTGGTCAAGAACGCGAATGGTACATGGAACTGGAGCTATCAGCCGACAGTCGCATTTCTGAGCCAAGTTGTCACCATTTCGGCAAGCGATGGCACAAATGTTTCGACCACGACCTTTAATGTGACAGCGTATGCGACGATCGCAACTCGCGGATTGTTGTATGCCGGAGCGACTGGGGCAAGTGCCTCGACCTCGCTTGCGACGGACAAGGTGGCGTTGTTGCCTGGTCAGTCGTCGACTTACGCGAACTACACGAACTATAGTCGCGGGTTGAATGGTTTGGTGATCGACGTGGTCGGGTTGCCAGCGACGGTGACCAACGCACAGCTGGCAGAAAGTTTGCAGTTTGCCAATTGGAATGGCATCGCTTCGGCTGGGTTTGTTGCCTTGCCGGGGGCAGCGATTCCCACCGTTTCCATCGTCGCAGGTGGCGTTGCAGGCTCGACACGTGTTCGGGTTACGTTCCCCGATAATACGGTTCAGAACACGTGGCTGCGAGTGACTGTTTTGGCAAATTCGGACACAGGCTTAGCCGCTAACGATGTGTTCTACTTTGGAAATGTGATTGGTGATATCAACGTTGGGAACACAGCGTCTCGAATTCGGGTCAATGCCACGGACACCGGGGCGGTACGGGTCAACCAATCGACGCTGCCCAATAGCGCATCGGTAACCAATATCTATGATGTCAATCGCGACGGACGGGTAAACGCCACCGACACGGGAATTGTGCGAACCAACCAACAGACTTTGGGGATCGTCGCACCGATCACGGCGCCGTCGGCATTTGGGCGGTCCGGTGGTGGGGACAGTGGT
This sequence comes from Planctomycetaceae bacterium, assembly GCA_947463915.1. GTDB lineage: Bacteria > Planctomycetota > Planctomycetia > Pirellulales > Pirellulaceae > JBKCUI01. The sequence goes on along the minus strand of CANHVO010000211.1, from coordinate 6,986 downwards.
GCCGAGGGAGAAGCGATCACGGGAAGTGCTCAAATGCCGACTACTGTTCCCGACAATCCATCTTTTGTAGGTGGGGCAGATCAATTATCGCCAGCCGTTGGTTCAAGATTGACCGACGAGAGCTACGTCGTGCCGCGTGCGGGCTTCTTCGGAATAGGTGAAGCGCCGCGCTTGGCAAGCACAGAGTCGAGCGACGAAGAAAACGTGATCTTGCCAGAAGTTAGTATGAAGAAGCGTTCTAAGGAAGAGACGGTTGTTAGCCAAGTCGATAGCTATTTCGCGGGCCTTGGCTTGGGTATGGACGAAACAGGTTTGGGGGACGAGTGGCTGCTTTTTTGACGAGCCTGTTGTGAAAGACGAACGCTTTGTTGCAGCTCCAAAAGTGTCGAAGACGGCAATTGCAATAATCCCCTTGGAGGCAAACATTTGGGGAAATAGCCCAGCCGCATGCTTCCTGGGAAACCACGCGGTCCTTGAACTAATCCAGCATTTCCAAGAGGTCATGGAAAATTTTGGAAACAGTAGGAATGAGACGACGGAATCATCGTTTCATAGGTATGGCTAACAAAATGCGTTGGCAAACCAATCCCGTTTTACCTGTTTTTGGAGTTTATGATGAAGAAGGTTTTCTTTACCGCTGGTGCGTTCCTAATGTCGGCCGCCAGTCAGTTTTCATTTGCTTACGATAATCCTGTTGTGATTACAACGGTTTCGCGACCTGTTGTTCAAACGGTTCAATCCGTCGTCTATGTGACTGAGACCGTTACCGTTCAGCCGAGTTTGACCCGCCTGGATAGTTTGCAAGTGCCGGTACGACTTTACGTTGAACACTGCCGAACCGACTTGGCGAATGCGAATAGTCGTGTTGCCAAAGTTGAAAAGGCTGTTTTGGAAATTGAAAAAGAGTTGGGCGATTCGCTCACGAAAATGACCTTTCTCCAAGAGTTGATCGAGAAGGGAAGCTGCTCGTATTGCGTTAACGGAAAGCTCTATAGCAAGGACGAGATCGCGAAGGTACTCTCGCTAAAGATCAACAATCATGAAACGCGCGACGCTCTGCGAGTCCTCCTCAGTGTTGAACTTGCCGACGCCAAACAGCAGCAGAAGCTGGTGGCCGAACGTGTTCAAAAGTGGGAAGCCAAGCAGAAGGATTTGGTCGGTCGGGTCAATGCCATTCGCGAGCAAACCAAAGCTCGTGAAAAGGTAACTTTGGATGCCAAGCAAGCCGCCGCCGCCAAAGCCGCAATCGACGAAGCCTCGAAGCTCGCTGAGAGCTTGGAAGCTCAAATGAAGAGCACGCCGGAGGCCCTTCCTGCACCAACAGTGCCAAGCGAGCGTGTTTCACAAGCAGCAGCGGATTTCGACCGCTTGTTTACTTCGCAAGAAGTCGCGACAAGTCGATAATCAACGCTGCGGGGAACATTGCGAAAACCACCAACGGCCCGGTGCCATTTAAGTACCGGGCCGTTCGGTTCGACCAGTGTTTATCCCTTGGCCAACCTATGGGACATGGTTGCCTGGTGATGCTCGTGGCTGGCGTAATTCGAAGCTTGGCCGTCAACTACTGGATATAGACCGCGAAGCTATGGCACGCAGCATGATGAAACAAGACGAGGTCCTTCTTAGACCACAAGATCGTATTACGGTGGAAGATGCGTGTCGTCAGCATTGCTTGCACCGTGGCTGGATTTTGCACGCTTTCAACGCGAGAAGCAATCATGTCCACGTTGTGGTATCGGGCTACGAGGATGCAAAGACCTGCCGGGATATTTCCAAAAAATCGCACTTTGATAAAAAAACTTTCGTTTTCGCTGCGTTTACACTACTTCTTTCCTAAATCATCTCGCATTTCCGTTAGAGAGTACCATGAGTAAATCGCCCTCTTACATATTGAATAGTTTTTTGACGGCCATCGGTTTGATGGTGTTTTTCGGACCTAGCTCGGTGCTCGCCAAAACCGATGAGAAGGCCGCTCAAGCGGGACAGATTCTCAAACGTTATTGCTTCCGTTGCCACTCCGGCGATGGCGCTGACTCAGGCTATGCCTTCGATGTTCGTCAGGTCGCAACCTTATCCGAACAAGACGTGATCCTACCTGGCAATTCAAAAGAATCGACCCTTTATAGATTGCTTTCCAGTGGCAAAATGCCACCACGCAACCAGCCGCATCTCCCGAAGCCATCGGCCGACGAAGCGGAAATCGTTCGGCAGTGGATTGACGCGGGGGCCCCGGAGATTCCTAAGCCAAAGCGGCGAGATTTTGTCAGTCTTCAAGAGACGCTTACAAGCATGCATAAGCATTCTTCGAGTCTCGCCGCCGAGGATCGTAGAAACGTTCGATACTTCACGCTGACCAATCTGTGGAACGATTCGGAAATCGACGACGCTCACCTAAGAAACGCGAGAGCTGCTCTTTCGAAAGTCCTCAACAGTCTGTCGTGGTCTCCAGCGATCGTCTTGCCCCAGATCGTTGATAGCAAGGGAATTGTACTCGCTGTCGATATTAGCCGCCTTGGTTGGACTAAGGAACATTGGAATTCGCTGCTGGATGACTATCCCTACGGTGTGGATTACGGTTCGCACCCAAATGCAGAGTTAAAACGTATCAACAGCGATCTCAATAAATTGGCTCTAAATAGCCAGCTACTCCATCTTCGTGCCGATTGGCTAATCAGCACGGCTGTTAAGCCTCGACTGTACCACAAGCTACTATATGAATTGGTCCTTCCCGATTTGATCAAAAGGCCCGTTGATCCCAAGTCTCCTAGCAACCCGAAGAACATGACGGACCGCGACCTCGAAAAGTACCTCCAGGTGAATGTCTCCGCGAATCAGTTTGCCAATCCTCCGCGAGTCCTGCGGGCAGCCTTTGTGAAGAGCGGAATTTCGGGACAAAACAGAATGATTGAAATGCACCGATTGGGCAGTGGACGAGTCTACTGGAAGAGTTATGACTTTCTCGCAAGCAACCGCGCAGCGATCCTAGCGGAATTCCCTCTCGGACCTTCCAATCCAGCCAATCTTTTCGATCAGCTTGCCTTCAAGCATGATGGCGGAGAAATTATCTTCACATTGCCGAACGGGTTGCAAGGTTACTTGCTCGCGACCGGTGCGGGGGCTCGATTGGATGCGGGGCCGATTGAGATCGTCGGAGACTCGCTCCGCACTTCTGGCAATCAAACCATTGTGAATGGTCTTTCTTGTATCGCTTGTCATCGGAATGGCATGGTCGAGCCTCCTCGGGACGAGATTCGCGAATTTGCGTCGGTATTCGGAGATGCGAAAATTCAAGTCGAAAAGCTCTATCCGATACACGACGTCATGCGAGATGAAATCGACAAGATTAGTAAAGCGTTTACCAAAAAACTGGAGGAATCGATGGCTGTGTTCTTGCGTTATGATGGTGGCCCAGAGCCGAATTTTGCCTACATGCCCGAACCTGTTGCCGAAGTCTCAAGACGCTTTTTGCTTGAGGATATGAACATCGAAACGGTCGCTTGTGAATTGGATGAATCCAATCCTGAACAGCTCTTGGTTCTGTTGAAGCGAACGCAAGAGATTCGAGGGTTAGGAATCAATGTACTCTCGCGTGAGAATGGCGTGATCAAACGCGATGCGTGGGAAAGCAAAAGTTATCATTCGCTTATGCAAGAGACAGCCAGAGTGTTGGGCTTTACGCCTTTTGCACGCAGTGCGACAAATTGAGAGGTAAAACTTGAGACTGAGGCGATAGCCGAAAGTGATATGAGCCTGAGGCGATAGCCGAGATTGATATACCCCTGAAGGCGAACAATAACTGCAGGAAATCGGCTAGCGTCTCAGGCTCTAGTGAGTCATTGGTTGGTCATAGCCGAAAGTGCAGTAATCGGCCAGCGTTGCAGGCTGGGGTTTTGAAAATTGCGGCTTGCATGGTCTGGACGCTTGCACAGCTTTTCATCCCGATAGGGATCGATAGACAATAGCCGTAGATAAGCAAAGCGTCATCTACGGTCAGTTAGCACTTGCATGAATACGATCCTGAAGGGATCGCAGACATGGGACGCATTGGCTCGCAATCTTTGCCCCCTTTAGGGGCAATTTCGGATAGGATACATTGGTTCCGTAGATGGCGCTTCGCTTACCTACGGCTCCTTGCTGTAATCCCTGACGGGATGTTTGCCGTGGGTGCTTACCGATTTTTTGCAGACTACTAGCTCAAGAAAATCGGCTAGCGCCTCAGGCTCAATAATCTGCAATCCTGCCAAAATGTATCGCAATGACATCACGAACTAACTTCAACCTCCACCGCTTACTCTTGTCGACATCAGTATTCGTCTGTCTGCATCCAATCACCAGTCACGCACAAGGTACTCCAAGTGTAGCGACAAAGCTCGCGGTTGCCCAGGAATCGTCATCCAGCAGCGCTATGAGCGTGTTAGCAATCGGAATCACCCAATACAAGAACGTGAGCAAATTAGAGTTCTCTGCCAACGATGCGCGGAGTGTGGCGAAAGCATACCGAGAGGTCGGCGGACTGAGCGAGAAAAGCATCAAACTGCTCGTCGACGACGAAGCACAAAAGCCAAACGAAATCAACGTCCCAAAAATGGAAAGCGCAATCACCGCATTCTTAAAGGGTCAAACAAAGCAGTCCACCGCCGTATTGTTTTTCGCTGGGCATGGCTTTCGAGTGAAAAGCGACTTTTACCTGGTAGGCAACGAATTTTCTGATGAGTCGCCGGAAGCGACTGGGTTGCCCTTGGGCAAATTGAGGTCCATGTTGATGGACTGTCAAGCGAAAACCAAGGTTGTGATACTCGATTGCTGCCACAGCGGTTCTTTCGGATCGGCATCGACAGAACTCGCGACGACGCTTCGCTCCGTTCCGGGTTGCGTGGCCATAACAGCGAGTCGACCGGAGCAAGAGAGTTTAGAAACCTCTGAGCTTCGATCAGGAGTCTTCACGCATTGGCTGGTACGTGGAATGCGGGGCGACGCAAACGCGAAAGTAGATGGTCGCATTGATGCGATGGAGTTATTCGATTACGTTTCGAACCGAGTCAGTAAAGGTACCGATGGAATGCAGGCGCCAGCCATTTCCTTGGATCAGTCATCGGAGATTCCGACGATTATCGAGTTGCGTCGACCGGATCGCCCCAGCGACACGGTAGGGATCATTCCATTCCCGTTACCGCCGACAGATGACACGATGCTGATCGTCTTGGACACCGTTGCACGGTTACCGGATGCGAATCCACGTCGCACCATTGGATTGTGCCACTGGGTACTCAAGCACGCGACTCCCCAGTCAGAAGCCGCAAAGCAGGCATCGCAGCTCATCAAATCGATCGACGATCGGATTTTGTCTGGCAAGATAAAGCTCGGACCGAAGGAAGAAGGCGAACAGTAGCCTGCAATTGAAGGGCAATTTGTTGGTGGCATGACTACGTGAGCCTGAGGCGCTAGCCGATTTTCGTAAGTCGCAAGATCTCGGTCAGGAGATCTTCCCGCTTTCGCAACGGACCCCGTCAAGGGTTTTGAATGACTGATTCTGTTTCCTGGGCATTCGGAGTGCTTCACGCATTCCGTGACCAGTGAAAAGGTTGACTCAACAGCGGAAAAGCCTCCAAGTAGCCGATTTTTGGAAGTCGAAGGGGCTCGGCTAGCGCCTTAGGCTCAGTGAAATTCCAACGTATTTCAATCGTACCAAATTTTTTTCATCAATCAGAGGAATATTCCGCCGGGCCGGACGTTTCAAGGGGTGTAGCCGACGACAAACGTTGGCAATCGAATCCTGTCCCCACTGTTTTCCGGAGTTTGAGATGAAAAAGACTATTTTTACAGCCGTTGCAATGACCGTTTCCAGCTTGTCCCAATTTACATACGCATGCGACAAGCCAGTTATCACCGTGACCGTAGGGCGTCCAGTGGTTCAAAGCGTTCAAGCGGTTTTTGTTGTGACCGAGACGGTTTCTGTGCAATCGAGTTTGACTCGTCTGAACAACCTTCAAGCCCCCGTTAGCACTTACGTCGATCACTGCCGCAACGAACTTGCAGACGCCAACAACAAAGTTGCGTCTTCCGAAAAAGACCTGGCCGATTCAGAAAAGGCCATCGCCGGAGGAGTCGACCAGTTGATCGTGCTCCGCGATGTGATCGATTTGCCAGGCTGCTCGGTTTGCATCGGCGGCAAGAGTTTCTCGAAGGACGATCTGGCCAAGGTGCTCACTTTGAAGATCAGCGATCACGAATCGCGTGAAACGAAGCGAAATTTGCAGGTTATCGAACTTGCAGAAGCACGTAAGCAACAGAAGTTGGTGGCCGAACGAGTTGAAAAGTGGGAAGCCAAGCAAAAGGATCTGGTCGGTCGAGTCAATGCGATTCGCGATCAGTTCAAAGCACGTGAGAAAGAGTCCTTGGATGCAAAGCAAGCCATTGCTGCCAAAGCCGCAATCGAAGAAGCCAACAAGCTAGCTGAGAGCTTGGAGAGTCAAATGAAGACTTCGACGGAAGTGGTCCCGGCAGCAGCACCTTCACCAAGCGACCGAGTTTCGGAAGCAGCCGCAGATTTCGATCGACTTTTCAGTGCGAAGGACGTTTCTGCGAAACGATAGGGAACTGTCCGCAGAGCAACTCTTTGTCCATCAATGGCTCGGAGCTAGAGAGGCCCGAGTCTTTTCCGTTGTTGTTCCAATTTATCTTATGCATCTGAGTCCGAGGCGCTAGCCGATCTTAGGCACGGAAGAATGGCGACGGACCGTGGAGCATTCGTGTCTGAAAGCTGTTCTGCGTTCGGCGATTGAAACTACGAGGGTTATTATTGCGGACCCCGACTTCAGTGCAGCCATTCCCAGATATCCTCAAAAATCGACGATCACAAGAGATCGCTGGGGCTAAGAAAGAGCACAAAAAACACAAACGGTTTGACCATTACGATTCATTTCCATTGTACCTTTCATAGCTTGAGCCTGAGGCGCTAGCCGATTTCCAGTGGCGTGGCTCGGCTA
>CANHVO010000210.1 GCA_947463915.1 Planctomycetaceae bacterium | reverse complement strand
TGCCGCAAGGCCTTGGCCGGCGATCCCCAAAGCGCATTCGGTGGTGTTATTGGCTTTAATACCCTGGTCGACCTTGAGACCGCTGAGGTGCTCTGCCAACCCGGCTTGTTTATCGAAGCCATCGTCGCTCCGGAGTTCACCGACGAAGCGGTTTCACTACTGCAGACCAAGCCCAAATGGCGAGACAATGTTCGCTTGATGGAAACTGGCGCGTTAGGGAACCAACCGCTCGAGTTGAACTATAGGTTTATCAGTGGTGGCGTGTTGGTCCAACAATCGGACAATCAACCGCCCACCAGTCTGAATTGGAAGACGGTTACCGATGTCGCAGTTGCAGAAGAGCTATGGGATGACATCGCGTTTGGTTGGGAGATGGTTCGGCACGTCAAAAGCAACGCGATTATCCTGGCTCGCGATGCAGCGCTGGTTGGCGTTGGAGCTGGCCAGATGAGTCGAGTAGATAGTGTTGAGATCGCAATTGAGAAAGCGGGTGATCGGTCTCAGGGCAGCATTCTTGCCTCGGATGCTTTTTTCCCGTTTGCAGACTCAATCCACCGTGCGGCCAAAGCTGGGATCATCGCGATCATTCAACCAGGAGGTTCCAAGAAAGACAGTGAAGTCATATCTGCTTGCAACGAGCACCGCATACCGATGATCTTCACAGGCCAAAGGCACTTCAAACACTAATTCGTGTCGCTCAGCTTTCGAGTTGTAGAAGAGTCTAGAGCAATTTGTTTCGTTTAACAGTCAGCCGTAGGCGTACTGTCAAAATAAGCCAAGTACGCCTACGGCTGACTGTTAAACGACTAAATCAACAAGCCCACAGCCGTTCCGATAACAAAGTGCACGTTGTTTAACGCTCAACCATCGGCTAATTGGCTGAAAAAACATGGAAGCCATGCTACGTTGGTCCAACCCCGTTTGGAGTCTTCCAAAATCCCCCCAGTGAATGATCGAACTGCAATCGTCTGGCCGGGACTTGCGTTTCGATCTTGCCGTCGCGATACACCGTTTTACCGCCGACAAAAACTTGGGTTGGCCAGCCGCGAAGAGTTTCGCCTGTCCACGGCGACCATTTGCTTTTGGTGTGTTGCTTTGCGTTTTCGATGGTGCGAGTCTCATTCGGATTAACCAGGACCAAATCCGCATCGTAACCAACCTCGATGCGTCCTTTGCCAACGATGCCCCAAACGCGAGCTGGTGCGTCGCTCGTCCAACTGGCAATTTGTTCCCAAGTGCACTCGCCTCGCGACGCTCGGTCCAATAGCAGTGAGAAATAGTTTTCGACCGCAGGCAAACCACTCGGTGAGGCTGGGTACGATTGGTTTTTTTCCTCCAAAGTGTGAGGAGCGTGGTCCGTCGCCACAACTTGGATGTGGCCCTCCAACAGCGCTTGCCATAGTTTCTGGTTGTCCGTTTTCGTTTTGATCGACGGATTCATTTGAATGAGAGAGCCTAAGCGGTGATAGTCGTCGATGTTGAAATGCCAATGATGTGGGCATAGCTCGGAAGTGATCAGGTTTGCGTGATCGGAAACGATTGGGATCTCTGCGGCTGTGCTCACGTGCAAAACATGGAAGCGGTGGTTGTGTCGTTTTGCCAGATCAATCGCTCTTCGCGTCGCGATCACAGCAGCCCTTTCATCACGAATCCTGGAATGGTCGGTAAGGGTCAGATTGGGGCCAAGCCTAGCTTGATTTTGCCTGACTGTCATCTCATCTTCGCAGTGGGCGCAGATCGGTAACTTAGTTTCCGCAAAAATCCGTTCCAACGCATCTTGTTCATCGACCAGCAAATCGCCTGTGCTTGAGCCGATAAAGATCTTGATCCCAGGTACTCCAGTCGCTTTGATCAGCGAATCGATATTGGTTGTTGTCGCGCCGATGTAAAAACCGAAGTTGACGATCGACTTCGAGGCAGCCAACTGGTACTTGTCTTCGATAAGGTTTTGGTTGATGGCTGCGGGTTTTGTGTTGGGCATTTCCAAGAACGAAGTGACACCGCCAGCTGCGCAGGCTCGTGAAGCCGTAAGCAAATCTTCCTTGTGTGTGAGCCCAGGCTCACGGAAATGCACTTGGTCGTCGATTAGGCCAGGAAACAAAACAAGCCCCGTCGCATCGATGAGATCATTCGCCGATGTTGTCGAAGGAGCATCGATACTTGCAATTTTCCCGTCATGGATGACTAGATTCGTCAGGGCACGACCTGTAGGGAGAATTACGGTCGCATTTTTTATGAGTGTCGAGTGTGCCATGAATGGGTGTGCAGGGTTTTGTCCGGGAACGTATAATCAAAGAGAATTCAATTTAACCAGAATCCATTCCCGCAACAGATGGGGCAGACTTATGTCCAGTTTATCGACCACCTTCCGAGTCCCCGCAAGCTGGCCTTTGCCATTCTTGAGAACTAAGATTCTCGCTTGTTTGGCCCTCCTGTTCACCTTCTCCAGTGTGTGCTTATCCCAAGATACAGCGAAAGATACGTCGGCACCAGTTTCCATAGCGAGTTGGTATGATCGCGTTGAAAAAGCGTTGAAGGATGGCAAAGCGGATGAGGCGATTCGCGAAATGGATTCCGTCATCAAACGCTTTCCCGATAATTCGCAATTGATGAGCATACGTGGCTCGTTGAAATTCCGAAGCGGCAAAATAGCTGAGTCTCTCGAGGACTTTGACAAGTGCGTCGAACTGAGCCCAGAGACCAAGCCGTACCTATGGCAGCGCGGTATCGCTCTCTATTATGCGGAGCGGTTCAAGGATGGGCTTGAGCAATTTGCCGTCCACCGTGAAGTGAACCCCAACGATGTCGAAAATGCATTCTGGCATTTCTTGTGCAACGTGAGGCTCAACGGATTGGAAGCATCGCAAAAAGATGTCCTTTTGGCGGGTTTTGACAGTCGCGTTCCGCTCATGCAAGTTCAAAAGCTGATCCAGGGTAAGCTAACGCCTGACGATGTATTGACGGCCTGCGAAAAGGGAGGTGCTGGTGCAGAAGGGAAGAAGTCGGCTCGCTTTTACGGATATCTTTACCTTGGTTTGTACTACGACGCGCTTCAAGATAAAGACAAGACGAAACAGTGGCTTGAGAAGTGCATCGACCAAGGAGAGGAAGGATATATGGCTGATGTCGCGAAAGTTCACCTGAAGTTGCTCAAAGCAAAAAAGTAACGCAAGCTGCAGGCCGACCGGTTGATTTCCCATTCCTGTTCGCCTTCGGAGCTGTTGATTTAACGTTCGTGGGCATGCACTTCGTTTAACAGTCAGCCGCAGCCGTACCGTATTCTTTTGGCAGTACGACTACGGCTGACTGTTAAACGACTGATACAACAAGCCCCAAAGCAAAGGGGGCATCTGCCACGGGCCCCAGCACGCAAGACGAGAACCCTACTTGGCGGAGACAGCGTATACTGTGTTCGTTGATCGGATGAACAGCGTTCCATCGCTAGCTCCTGATGTTGCCCAATAGCGAGCATCTGGTTCAGGAAGCTTATTCACTCGGACGATGTCTAGCTTTGCCCCCGGCTTGAGAACGAACGTGTTCCCTTTCTCATCCGGACAATACACTAAACCGTTGTACGACCAGGGTGACGCCCAAAAGGCACCTGCATCTGGAAGACGTGATTGGTAAAGCTTGCTCCCCGTCTTTGCATCGACGCAACTCAATTGTCCGTCGCGTCCACTCGGCAGAAAGACTTGGCCGTCTATGACGATTGGTGATGCGCGTTGAGGGCCAAACTCCTTAGTGCTCCAGAGAATGTTTGAATTGGCGGTCTCGCCGTCGTTGAGGCTGATATCGCCTTTTGCCCCAGCCCGAATCGCCATCATTCCAGCTCCTTGACGCCCTTGATTTCCGACAATGAGCAGTTCGTTGTTTCCAGATGGCGTGGAGCTTACACCGCCAGCGTTTAGCGATGCTTGCCAAAGAAGTGTGCCATCTGCTGGGTTGTAGGATCGAATCGTTCTTCCTGCTGTGATCAACTCCGTTCGTGAGGAATTCTTCCACACGATCGGCGATCCCCAATTGGAAGCCTCTTCCCGATCCTTGCGCCATTTTTCTTCGCCTGTTGCTACATCAAAAGCGGCAATGAATGATTGTTGCTCGTTGTCGATTTGCAAAAAGAGCAAACCGTCATGGATGATTGGCGAGCTCGATGTTCCCCATTCGTTCTGCATTGGGAAGTTTCCTAGGTCCTTTTCCCAAAGCTCTTTTCCGTCCAAGTCGTAGCAGAACAAACCCATCATGCCGAAGTAGACCACTATATGACTACCGTCGGTCACAGGTGTCTCCGACGCGTACGTGTTATCCCTGTGCGTTCCCAATCGCGGCTTACTCTTAATCGCTTCCTTAGACCAAAGAGTCTTTCCAGTGGCTGCGTCGAGACAAATGACTTGCCAGGTGTGGTCGGAATCCTTGTTCTTTTGTCCAGAAGAAACGGCAGTAGTGATGAACACCTTTTGCCCGACTACGATCGGCGCAGACCAGCCTTCACCGGGAACTGCTGCTTTCCATTTGATGTTGGTGTCCGTCCCCCATTCTTCGGGAAGTTTCATGTTCTGTACGACGCCGTTGCTGCTGGGCCCACGAAACTGACGCCAATCGTCAGCCTTGACCTGATTGGAAAGCAGGCCGAGCGAGAGGAATAGCAAGCAAGATTTTTTCATGTTAGAAACCAGGGATTTATCATGGAGGTTGTGGACCAGAGCTGGACGCGTGTCGCTATTCTAACGTTTTCGCCGAGCAGAGCCGACAGAGAAGAAGTCAACGTAGTTCAATGGCTGGCAGAAAGATCGAACGCAGAAAAATGGCATGACTATGGTGTTCCTGGGCCTGATCCCTAAGCACCGTCGACTCGAATTTTCTCTCCTGCCGGTGGTTGATGTCCAGAACAAGATTTCGCGCCCTATTCGTCAGCGGATGGCGGCTAACTCTCTGTAGCCCACGCGGGCTTGCGCGTTTTGAAGTTGCACTTTATTGAGAAATGTAGCTGAATTCGTGAGAATTCAGACACTTTGCAATTATGACGCGGCCAGAATTCTCACGAATTCTGCTGCGAAAACACAAATGTGCAACTTCAAAACTTGCGAGTGGCGAGTTTCATGCGTTTCTCATCGTAACACGAGGTAGATTCCACTTTATGGCAAACGACGATGTGCTCGTATCGGCTCACGAAATTGGCAAATCCTTTTTGTCCGTTCGTGCTGTTGACAGTATTTCTTTCCAAGTGCAGCGAGGGCACATTTTTTCATTGCTTGGACCAAATGGGGCAGGGAAATCCACTTTGGTTCGCATGCTGATCGGTATGCTGCCGCCCGATCAAGGGTCCTTCATCTGGAAAAACCGCCAAGGGCAAATCGAACCACTAAACCGTTCGCAAATCGGCTATTTGCCAGAAGACCGTGGACTATACAAAGACCAAAAGGTCGGGGGGACCTTGGAGTACTTCGGTGCTCTACGCGGGCTCTCGCCTCAGGCTGCAAGGCAGGCCGCAGCAACCTGGATGTCCAGGCTCGAAATCGAACAATATGCAAACAGCAAGCTCGAAACGCTCAGCAAAGGCAATCAACAAAAAGTCCAGATTGCAACGGCCGTGTTGCATCGTCCTGACTTTGTTGTGTTGGATGAACCCTTTTCTGGCCTTGACCCGATCAATCAAGAACTCATGCTTGACTTGATCCGACAGATTCGAGACGCAGGTGCTACCGTGCTCCTCAGCGCTCACCAACTCAATCTTGTCGAGCGTCTCGCAGATCATGTGCTGTTAGTGGCTCAAGGCCGCGAAGTCCTTTCGGGCTCGGTGGATGAAATTCGCCGAAGCCCGTTTGGCGGGAAATCGCTCCACGTCGAGTTTGAGCAAACGCTCAATTCAGAGTCCCTTTCCTCCCTTCGGCGAATGGAAGGTGTTCAAGAGATTGTCGAGGTTCACCCAAAAGCGATCACCTTACACATCCATTCCGATCAAAACCAAACCGAGTGGCTAAACAAGCTGGATGCGATGGGGAAGATCCGATCGTTCCATAGCGATGCGACATCGTTGCACGACATTTATCTGAGGGTAGGAAGAAAGGCAAAAGGGGCCATATGAACCGCAATGTTTTCACTGTCGCGAAGTGGGAGTTCCGAAGGTATTTTAAACTGCGTGACCAACTCGTCGGAGTTGCCAGTCTACTCATCGGGGCGGCTATTGGCTTTGGGGCCGTTAAGTTTGCACAGAGCAGCAACCGCGTCGACTTGGCTGTCATTGGTAGTGTCGGCGATTTGGAGCTTCCGCCAAATTCCGATATCCATCTTGTGCCAACCACCGAGTCTCTTGAAGAACTTCGAGCCAAAGTGGATGCAAAAAAACTGGATGGCGTCCTTACGTTGCGTGAGACGGACGGCACAGAGCCGAACTACCAAGTGGAACTGCTCGTTCGCAATCAACCCTCTTGGCTATCCAAACTCCAGCCTTGTTTGGATAAAGCCAAGTCCAAGCGCGCGATCCAAAACGCAAAGCTTACGTCTGACCAGCTCGAGCAGATTTTGACACCGCAACAAGTAACAATAACTTCGACAACAAATCATTTGGTTTCGAATCCAGATCGACTCGTTGCGATCGGTATGATGAGCGCCATGGTCCTCGTCAGTTTCCTCGGCCTCTCATTTTTCATGACAGGTATCACGGGCGAAAAGCAGCAACGCATTACAGAGCAAATCGTTAGCGCTATCTCACCCCAAGCCTGGATCGATGGCAAACTGATCGGCCTGACGGCGGCGTCGTTTGCGTCGACCTCTTCGATCTTGTTTACCGGACTCGCAACCTATGGGATTGCATGGCTCGCTGGGTATGGATTCGCGTTGCCTGGAAGTATGACCCGCTGGGATTTACTACCAGTTTTAGTGGTTCTCTTTGTGGGAGGGGCGATTTTCTGGAACTGTTTTTATGCTGCGATCTCATCCATCATCAATGATCCAAACACGTCGGCACGAAGTGGATTGTTGTTTATTCCGATGCTTCCCCTTTCGGCAAGCTTCTTTGCGATTCCACAACCAGACGGACTTGCCATGCGAATGCTAAGCTTGGTTCCGGGGGCTTCATCTACTGCAATGCCCATTCGATTGCTTATCGGTGAAGTTGCATGGTGGGAGCTAGCGGTCTGCTTGATTTCACTGTTCTTGGGGGTGGCTCTATTGCGACTTGTTGCGGGCCGGATATTTGCAGCAGGAATCATGCTCTATGGCAAAGAACCAAACTGGAGTGACCTGTTGCGGTGGGCGTTCAGTCCGCAAAAGTAATCGCTATCCGATCATGTCGGTATTCACGGCCCATGCCGCTCCTTCAGAGCTCGGGATCATTCGGGGCATAACACCTGGGGTTTCGTTCGCGGTGAGAACTTAACCCCAGGCTCAAAAATTCCGTCGCACTCGCGATTCCATCGCAGAATGTTAATACGGTTTAGTTGTGACGATTTGCTTAGATTACGTGCAAAGCGATAGAGGCAATCGCTTCAATCTTTTTTCGAAGTTGCAATCTCAAACGTTTGCTCCTCGGCGCCTCTTCGCATTCGCAGTTTTACCGCTCGACCGACTTCGACTTGGTTAACGGAGTAGGCTAGCAGATCGGACTCTCTTACAAAATCACTCCGCCCATCGTACTCGATGAGGACGTCTCCTTTTTGCACTCCCGCTTTCTTGGCCCGATCATGTGGTGCGTATGCGCCGACGTGCTCGACGACCAAAGCCGTGTTTCCATCCTTGATTCCCAATGCCTGACGCTGCTCATTCGATGCGGACTTGAGCATCATGCCACCAAGCCCCATTTGACGAAAACTCCAAGATGAAGCCCGCCACGAAATATCCTCCATCGCTCGCCAACCTTGAGGCAATGCGAACGACAAGTCGATTTGATTTTCGCCACGCTGGATCTTGGCGACTATCGTGCCACCCTCCGCGGGTGTTCGATGAAGAACCCATTGAACATCGGCAATCGATATGAGCGTTTGACCTTGCATCGAAACGATGCGGTCTCCAGCTCGGAAACCTACTCGATCCGCGACACTCCCCTTCGTCACCTCCTTGATCGTCGCGCATTGCATGGGATCTAAAATCAGGCCGATATTCTTGGGATGTGGAAAGGGATAAAGCCACGACTCGGGAATCTTTCCCTGCTCATTTCGGAAATTCGATTTGATCGCTTCACCAATCATATGGCAATGGATACAACTCTTTACCGTGTCCCCCTCGTAGTCTAATTTGCTTGTGTATCGCTTGGCTAACGAAGGAATCTTTTCGGGCGACTCAAACAATGGCTTCTCGGCTTGTTTCCCTAACAAGCTGTCCTGGTTCGACGGATAATTGCGATGCAGTTCCAACGCTGCCTCGAGAGCCTTTCCAAGCCCTTCTACCGAAACATCGCTCTTCCATTCCGTCCGATCCGAACGTGTTCCAAAGCGACCGTAGAGAGTACCGTCGGCGTTGAAGATAAACGCAGCGAAAGACTGGTCGGTGTCGAACTGAAACAGAGACAAGTCCAAACCGTTCGTGCCGACCACGCGAACGCGAACAAACGATTGCAGCAGCTGCTGAAGCTTTGGATTGACCTCGATCAAGTCGTCGTCCAGCTTGACACACTCTTCACAAGGAATGCACCGAAGCACAACCAGCATCGGCTGCTTGAGGCGAGCAGCCGTTTCGAAACCCTTTTCCAAGTCGTTATAAAACCAAGTCCCGTTGGCTTCAAACTTCAGTTTGTCCCCCAGGACTTTTTGCTGGCGAGTTTGTCCAAACGTAACGGATGGGATCGCTAAAGCGAACAGGAAACCAAAAAGAGTGGATGCAACGATCGACGCATTTCGTTTCCTGTTCATGGCTTTCCCTATTGGCTGTATTTCGTTTTGTACTTTTCGTTCAGCTGCGTATGCTTGCTGGTCAAATCGACCAATCGGCCTTGGATGTAAGCCTTCACGATTTGTGTTGGCGTCTCCAAGATGTTCCCATCGGTAACGATTAGCGTAGCATCTTTTCCGACCGTCAGTGACCCGATACGATCGGCGACACCAAAGATCTCTGCAGGCGAGAGGGTAATGGAACGAACCGCTTGGTCCTCTGTCAAACCGTACGCTGCAGCCGTCGCAGCGTTATACGGCAGATTGCGAACACCCGACGCACCAAATCGCCCGTCGCTGGCGATCGAAAACTGGATTCCAGCTTCTTGAAGTTGAGCAGGCAATGTGTATGCAGAATCGTAGGCCGCATCATGTCGGTTCGGAAGGCGATAGACGCTGGCAACCACCACTGGGACCTTGGCTTCCTTGATCAAGTTGGCGCATTGCATGGCATCTGCCCCTCCCATCAAAATCACCTTCAAATTGTATTGCTTTGCAAAAGCGATGGCAGTTTGAATCTGTTTGGTCGTATTGGCTTGGACTAGCATCGGCGTTTTTCCCTCAACAACAGGGATCATCGACTCAAACCGCAAATCGATCGGATGCTCCTTTGGGGCTTTGGTTCTCGCAACAGAATACGCTTTGACTTCCCGCATCAGATCATGGAAAGGTCCAAGTCGATCGCTCTCTCCACCGGATGCCTCTGCATCGCCACCACCGCCACGTCGACCTCGAGGAGCTGCCGAAAATCGAGGCCAGGTCGCAGCCATGGCAGCATCCGGCAACAGTGTCATCGATTCCCAAGTCCAACCGTCCAAAACCATCACCGCTGCGCGGCCAGAGATCAGACCGCCATTGGGAGCCGTCACGGCCGTGAGCACACCATTGGCACGCGCAACAGGAATCGCTTCGCTATCTGGATTGAAGGCCACGGCAGCCCGAACATTTGGATTGAGGTTGCCTATTTCCGTCGAGTCAATCGAAGCTCGAATCGAATCGATTTCGACCAATCCAATACTCGAATACGATTCCATCAGTCCGGGGTAGACGTGCTGGCCTTTGCCCTCGATAACATCTGCATCGCCGGGGAAAGAAAGGTTTACGCCGATCTCAGTGATCTTGCCGTCCTTGAACATGACGCATCCGTTTTGGATCGTCTCGCCCGACACCGTGTGGACAGTTGCGTTGCGAATGATGATCGGACGCTTTTGTGGGGCGCCGGGAATTTGATCGGATGCTATTGAGCCGGTTGTCATTAAGCCGGACGCTAGCAGTGCCCAAGTCAAAGATGCTTTGAGTGAATGTTTGATTTTCATCGGAATATGTTTAGTAAGTTGTTTGTTGTTTCTGTTTATTGTTCGCATTAGCTGGGAGGGGACTGCTGCTCACAGCAATCCGGAGGCTGAACGTTGAACGCTGTCTTTCCTCCGGTCGACTTCAATCTAGGGACTATTCGTGCTCGTGCTCGTGCTCCGCATGATCAGATTCGTCGTGATGGTGATGACAGAACTCATCGTGGTTCGGCCACAATCGGGACGGGTCGTCCGCTAGCGAGCTCTTTTCGCCTGATGCTTCACCGCTGTCGAGGATCTTCTGCACCAACGACTGATGGAGAGCGAAGTCTCGTTTTCGCATCTCGGCGTCGGATTGGCGATCGAAGTACTTGCGACCATCGATCCACGTTTGCTCGCATCGAGCCAGAGTCGAAAGGGGCGAGCCGTTCCAGATCGCAATATCCGCATGCTTGCCGACCTCGAGCGAGCCAACCTTCGAATCGATCCGCAGCTGCATCGCTGGATTTATCGTAACGAACTTCAAGGCTTCGGTCGGTTCGACGCCGCCGTACTTGATGGCTTTGGCTGCTTCGTGATTCATGTGCCGTCCCAACTCCGCATCGTCGGAATTGAACGAGACATTGACCCCTTGCTTATGAAGAATCGCACCGTTGTATGGAATTGCATCGTACACTTCTAGCTTAAACGCCCACCAGTCGGAGAACGTCGAAGCAGTTCCACCATGTTTGGCGATCGCATCGGCAACTTTGTATCCTTCAAGAATATGCTGCAAGGAGCCGATCTTGACGTCGTTCTCTTCGAGCAATCGAAGCAGGCCGAGGATTTCGTCTTGTCGGTAGCTATGACAGTGAATCCAACGTTCACCACGCAAAATCTCTGCAACGGCTTCGAGTTCAAGGTCGCGGCGCGGAGGCAAACCCGTTCGTTCCTTGTTCCAGCTCTTCCACGTTGCATCGTACTCTCGGGCGGAATTGAATCGGTCGCGAATCAGTTGTTCGACCCCCATTCGACTTTGTGGATAGCGAGTCTTAGGGCCTTCCCAATTGCTTTGCTTTACGTTTTCGCCCAGTGCGAACTTGATTCCGGCTGGAGCATCTTCGAACTTCAAGTCCTCATACGTACCGCCCCAACGCAATTTGACTACTTGGTTTTGGCCACCGATTGGGTTGGCGGAACCGTGAAGGACGTTGGCGATTGTTAGTCCACCTGCGAGTTGCCGATAGATGGTGATGTCGCCTGCGTCGATGAAGTCGCCGATTCGGACTTCTGCCGTAACTGCCTGGGTCGATTCGTTGATTCCGCTGTCGGTAGCCATGTGCGAGTGGCAGTCGATCAAGCCTGGGCTGAGCTGCCACTTCGAAGCATCGATCACAGTCGCTCCGGCAGGCACCGCAAGGTCTTTGCCGATCTTGTGAATGAGTCCTTTGTGAACGATCAAGTCAGCGTCTTTAAGAATTCCTTCAGGACCGCTTGTCCAAATCGTTGTCTTCTGGAAGACAACGTAGTCAGGTTGTTCAGGCAAACCATTCTTACCGAGGATTCCTGGCGGGTACATTGCGGTCGAGAGGACGGGCTTAGGAGACTTCTTTTCGTCCTTCTTCTCTTTGGGCTGGTCGTCTGCTTTTTTGTCGGCCGTATCAACTTTGTCTGCATCCTTATTGTCTGCCTCTTTTTCCTTGGCAGCGTCCTTTACTTCTTCTGCTTTGCGAACAGCTGAAATCAATTGCTGCTGGCCGTTTGGCCATTGGATAGTACCGATCAACATTTCTTTCGAGTCGGCATTGGTGGCTGGCAACAGAGCGAGGGACAAGTACCCGACGCCGGTCTCTCCTTCGATCAAGGTGTTTGCGGGAAACGTTGCGGATAGAGTTCGTTCTTCCCAACGCGGGGCTTTGAGCTTAGCGATTCCCTTCTCGGCTTTCTCTCCTTTTTTCTTGTCGTCTTTCTTATCGTCTGACTTCTTTGCATCTGCGGCTGGTTCTGCAGGCTTATCAGCATCTGGCTTTGCTGCATCTGGCTTTGCTGC
>CANHVO010000209.1 GCA_947463915.1 Planctomycetaceae bacterium | reverse complement strand
TGTTTCGATCAGCTTTGGTAGGTCTAACTCTTTTTCTCGTTTCTCCCACTCCACTTTTTGAGTGTTAAGATTGACACACTGAATGGCGAATGAATACTGTCCTGCATTGTGGACCAAGATCCTATCGCCTTGGCCCAAACCCGACTATATCCTCCTCCGACACGTTGATTGAGAGTTGGAATAAAGTCAGCTGACTGTGCAAACGGATTGTCCGTCTCATTCGCTTTCGGCAGAGACCCTTCTCGAATCGTTGGCACTCCAACAATCCAGGGCGAGCCGTTTTCTGAAAGTGGCAGTATCATGACCATTGATCCGTAGATAGGCACAACAAGATTGCCTTCCACCTTGCTAACTCGTTGACCTTGACCACTTTGCAGCATGATGGTCTTCGATCTCGCGTCGAATGACTTCCAAAGATCGTCTGATCGCCACGACTTGATTGATTTTCCATCTCGGACCATTTGCATCGATCCTTCTGGCGTTGCAACGCATACTGTTTCCGCGTCAACGACGGACCGCGATGGAAAACAGACTGCTTCAAAACAGCACGGAAATCGAACTTCGTGTCGTTCCGCTCATACTGCGTTTCCAAAAGCCATTGGGGCTGATCAACACACTTTTCAATCCAGAACTTGCGATCCTTTAGCGAGAGACCTTTTAGAAGGTCAGTTAGTGCGGATTGATTGTCACGAACCGAGCTCAAGCCGCCGGAATAGCCATGTCGATAACTTGGCGTCGCCAATTCCTCATCTGAATAATCGTCCACTTCTAGGATGGTTTGCAACACAAGCTTCTTTGCCAGTGGGTCGTCTAGTATCAGCAACGCCTCAAAGGCCAGTTGGCGTACTTGGCTTATTTTGTCAGCTAAGAGTCGCTCTAAGTCCGGTATGTGCTTTTCACTTTTTGTTCGCCCAATCCAAGCGATAGCAGCCAACCGTTCTACAGGGTCGTCACTTGAGCAGCTGTCGGTGACGAATGGAGAGCGAACCTGCGGTTTCACACCGACACTTTGCAGACGAGTAATGCGCACCCACACTGGACCGCCACTGCCAGGGCTCCAGATGTCATCCGCGAGCATCGCCTGGTTCCATATCATTACCACTAAGGACGTGAGCAGAACTGATGGAGAGAATTGTTTAAACAGATTCATTTCAGCAGCCCGTTTTGGAAAGAGCGTTCATCAGCGAAGCACCGGAAACTGAATTCGAATCACAAGCCAAATAGTTCTCGGCCGCAATCCAAGAATGGCGCGGTTGTCCCCCACGTTGTCCTCAACCGTTCGGAACATTCATCAATCGTAACCGTCCTATTGAACGTCGCAAGCCCGTAAAATCAAATCATTTCTCGCAGGCCACGGACTACCCTACCGAACTCGTTTGCTGGCCACAATAGAACACAAAGAACACAAAAGCAGTATTCGTTTTTTGTGATCTTTGTGCCCTTTCGTGGCAAGAGCAGCGGCGTGGGACGGTCGCATTCCGTTCATCTACAAGCCATCCTCGAGCTTCTTCCCGAAGACCTCGATAGTGATCACTGTCCTTTCCCATCCATCCGTCCTAAAGGCACCTCGAATCGTGCCGGATTGATGTCGCAAAAGTGTTCCGTTGATACGTTCGCGTTGCAATTGCCGTATGTGTTTAGCGTTGATACGGATCCGCAAATGCGCCAAACGCTCCTAGTCCGCCGTCTACCTCCAAATCCGTTGCGGTCACAAACGACGCATCCCCACTCGTTAACCACAGTACGGCGTTTGCAATTTCCTCCGGCCGACCGATTCGGCCTATTGGATGACGATTCGCTAACGCTTCTTCGCCCCCTTGCGCGGCCAACGACGCTCGGACCAAAGGCGTATCGATGGCTCCTGGAGAAACAGAAACGACTCGAATCCCATCTCGTGCGTACTCGACGCCCCACTGCATCGCTTGCAATAGATTCGCCGCCTTGATCGGACCATACACCGGAACTTGACGAGCTGTTCGATGCCCTTGACCGCTAGATAGATTTACGACCACGCCACTTTGCTGGCGTCGCATCTGCCCCAACGCATACTTGGCCATAAAGGTATAGCCAAAAAAATTCACGCGCGTCATGCGCTCCAACTCGGAACTGTCCAGTTGGTCAACAGAAGTATAAGAAGCCTTCGGTTGAATGGCCGCGTTATTCACCAACACATCCAAGGCCCCAAATTTTTCCACCGTCCATTCGACGACTGCCCGACACTGTTCCTCCACTGACGTATCCACACTTTGAAAAAGGACACCGGCTGGCAATTGGTCCTGCAACACGGTGGCCACATCGGCACAGACTACCGTCGCACCACTGGATGCAAATCCGTCACAGATGGCTCGACCTATTCCATTGCAACCGCCGGTAACCAAAACCACCCGACCGTGATTGTCATACTTAACGGTTCCCAATGGCCGAAGCGGCTGGTCTGATTTTTTCATGCTACCTACTTGTAACAAAACGGCAAAACTTACTCTTGACCGAAGCCTTCAAAACAAAAGCAATTGGTGGTGCGTCTCATCATAAAAGAAAAGTCGTTTGTGTGACTACTTCAGCAGTGTCATGATCAACGCTTGTTCCATTTCGCCTGGGCGAAATCCGAATGGGCCGCGTCCTCCTTGGTAGGCCACTTTGCCATCTGCATCAATGACATACGCGCGAGCGGGCATTCCGCTGTAGAGATTTCCAACGCGATCGTCCATCGTATCGACCAAAAGTGGCATAGAATATTTGAGTTGTGCCGCACAAGTCTTTGCGACGGCGGTTCGTTCGTCGAAGTTCTTGGGCTGCATAAGCTTCACCCCCGACTTCACATTCGATTCCATATTCCAACCGTCATCTGGGTGTGCCTCACGAACATAGACGCCAAAAAAGGTTGCGCGATCTTTGTACCTTTGACCAATCTCATCGAATTCAGGATAGGTCCGTCGAAATGGTCCGCATGTGAAATTACCGAAAACAAGGACGACCGGTTTCTTGCCGAGATAATCCTTGAGACGAATTTTTTTGCTTCCATCCTGAGTCGAAAGTTCAAAGTCGGGCGCCGCTTCCCCAAGACTTGGACCTTCTTGCAACGATCCAAGCTCGCTCAAGAAAAAACCTCGAATCAATCGCTCTGGTGTAGGTTCGTCACCAGGGAAATAACCACTGCCGGAACTGGCAAGTCCAAACGAACGACGGAAGGCATCAATGCCTAGCTCCGCATTGTCACCGCGCGCTTTATCGAAGAACGCGAGAAGCTCCTCCTTGGAAACTTTGGCGTCTCGGCTTTTGTCAATCGTACGAAAAATGACATTGGCGACTCCTTGTTCCCGCATGAACTGACTGGTGGGCCCCCAGTTGAAATCATCGCTTCGAAGCACGCCGTCCCCGTTCCGATCTAGCCGATCAAAAAACATGGGCTCGCCTTGAAAGTCATCCTTTTTCAGACTGCCATCCACTTCCACTTTTTGTTCGGCTGCGAGCCAATTCCAATCTCGCTTCAACTTGGGTGAGCCAAACCAACCACTTCCCATCCCCATATCGGAGCCGCGAAGGATCGCAGCAAGCATTCGGATCGCTTCTGGCTGTCGGTCCTTTTCATATTTGGACTCGATGCGCTCCAAGACGGTCGGGATTTTGTCGGGTGATTCCAACGCTGCTAAGCACTCGGACTCAAGGCCTGGGAAATCCGCCAGAGAAAAAGGGACTTTCACGGCAGGCTCTTGGGCGCTCAATCGCAACGAACTAACATCCAAAGAGTTCATCCCGACAACAAGCAATAATATTCCAACAGAACGTATCGATGTTTTGTTCATGATTCCGTTTTTCGACAAGCACTTCACGAATCGTTTTCGACCAGAAAGAAAAAACGCCGGCGTGCGGCGTATTCTCATTTCTTTTTTTCGACTTTTTTCGTTCTTTTCAGCCAACACGATCCCACTAAAGCGAGGATCGTGTCAGTCAAAACCTAACAAGAACGAGAAAACTACTTGGTGGCGATTCCAGCTTCCTTAAGAAGCTTTTGCGCATCCTCTGTCCCAACCTTTGCCGCAATGGCTTGGGCCGCTTGAACTGCGTCTTCCTTAAGCTCGGAAATCTTCACAGCGTTAATCGCAATTTTGAGCATTTCGATATCTGCATATCGTTTCAGAATCTCGAGCACCATTTTCTGTTCGGCTGGCTGCTTGGCCGCTTCAATGGCATTTTTGCACATCGCTGCTCGCTCTGGCGGGTTCATCGTGAACTGCCTTGCGACTCGAATGTAACCCTTCATAGCACGCAGTTGAAACTTGTCCGCAGGTCCGGTCTTGGCCAAGTCCAATAGAACTGGGGCCGCATCGATGGTGAGCCAATCACCGAGCAATCGTGTGCTCACGTCCTTGAGCGAGTTATCATCGCTTTTGGCTGCAACGTTCATGGCTTGCAAGGCATTGGTTCCACCGACAGCTGCGAGGATATCCAGGATGGAGCCTTTCGTCGCCGCTGTCGCTTTTTCCATTCCCTTGACGATTTCCGCCGCACAAGCTTCACGATCCGGCATTCTCACGGCAGCCGTCTTGAGAGCCAATTGAGCAACTTCAGCGTCTTCCGCATGTGTCGGAGCAACCACTTGCGTAATCAAAACCGCAAGTCCGTCGGCTGGAATGGTTTCCCCCAGAGCCTTGAGCGCTGCCGCTCGCACGGATTTGTCCGAATCACTAGTTGCCTTGACAAGCAGCGGTGTCGCTTCGATACGACGCTTGCCAACGACGGCAAGTAGCACCGAGAGAACCTTACCTTGGGATTTGGGGATTTGAGCCAAAATGTCATTGCTGATAGTCTGGTCAGGCAGATCAGCAAGTGCAGTCAAAGCGGCATCGATCAATTCCGGATCTTGTTCGCTTGCGACAGCGATAAGTGGTGCAACGCACGTCGAATCGCCGACTCGTCCCAGTGCGCTGATAGCCGATAGTCGAACTTCCTTTGGGCCAGCTCCAGCCGCCTTGACAACGGCAGGCAACGACACGGTTCCCTTGCGATCCGCCATGGCTTGAATGACAAGTGCCGCTCGATCGGGCGATGCTTTGGTCAATTCGGTTGCCAGTGCACCATCAACTTCATTGCCCGCCATTTCACGAGCCGTCTGTAGAGCAACTTGGAAGAGAACCTTGTCGCTGCTGCGAAGGTTTTCCAGCAACAGTGGTAGTCCAGCTTGCTTTCGAGCCAAGATTGCACCGCGAGTCGCTTCAACCACACGTTGCTTTGGCACATCGGCCTTGCGAACGTCATCGTAGATGGATGCCGCGAGAGTTGCATTTCCATCCGCAAGTGCTTTTTCAGCACAAAGAACACAGCCTTCTGCGACTGCTGAACGAACACCTTCTTGCGAACTAGCGATCGCTGTTCGCAATGCTTGTGTCGCAGGGGCGTTTCCAATACGTCCAAGAGCGACGGCTGCTGCCGAAGCTACCTCAAAGTCTTTGTCTTTCAATCGAGCCGTGATCACTTCAACCGCCCCTGCGTCGCGCCGAACACCGATCGAGTTGATGGTGCCGACAAGCAATCTACCTTTGAGGGTTTCGGTGGCCTTGCGAAGCGTCTCATCCACTTTTGCGCCAGGAATTGCTTCCAGCGCAATCCGAGCCCATGCTGCAAGCTGTTCGTCCGTCAGCAATTTTGCCAGCTCAGGGGCTGATTCTGCAGTGCCGTAAATAGCAAGTCGCTTGCAAGCTAGAGCTTTGTCCCCTTTTGGCGAATCCGCCTTCAGAACGCCGAGCAAATCACTTTCCTTTTCCATGGTCGTGACTTGGCAAAAAGCTGCTTGGCTCGAGACAACCGTCATAGCCATGCAAGCTGACAATAATAGACAACCTCGTTTAAATCGTTTCATCATTATGCTAAGGTCCAGTATGTTTCTTGGTTTTGATTTATTGAGGCCGAGGGCAAGGCCGTCGGCCGTGGAAAGAATTCGTTTTCAATCGATTTAGACTCGCCATGGCTCGCGAATCGCTTCGGAACGCAAGCGATTGGCTGCTTCGTCATTGATAAACTCGTTCTTGGCCAAGTCATACTTCACTTGACGATTGAGAAACAACGCAATGTTGGCAGCATGGCAAGCAATATGCGCGTTGCATGCTGCGTCGGCATTGCCCTTGGGTTGACTTCGCGATCGAACGCAATCGAGGAAGTCGCGGACGTGGAACGTCGCAGGATAATTTGGAATCTCGATGACGGAGCGACCGGCCAACAATGTCGGAGAGCTAAGCTCCAACTTGCCGCTGTCTCCAGCCTCAACCCAACCATCTTCGCCTTCGAAGCGGACGGGGCAGGAACCAAGTTTTTTCCAACCATTCTCTCGGAAGATCAACTCGACGCCGTTTTCATAACGTGCCATCAGCTCGCCGTTGGCTGGCGCATTGTATTCGATCGGTGGTGGGCAATCGTTTACCGCCCACTGGCATAGGTCGACGCAGTGCGAGCCCCATTCAAGAACACCACCGCCAACAAGTCCGCCACCCTTTTCGAAATTAAAGCCATCGGCGAGCGTCTTAGAATTGAAAGGACGCCATGCTGCAGGGCCGAGGTACATATCCCAATCGGCAATCTGCTTATCTGGAGCTGTTTCAGCTGGCAGCCAACCACTCATCATCGCCTGCATGCCGGCTGGGTGCGCGTAGACTCGCTTGAGCTTTCCGAGCTTTCCTGTTCGTGCCAAATAGCAAGCGAATGCGAAGTGCGGAAGATTGCGGCGCTGTGTTCCAGCTTGAAACACACGGGCCGTGCGTCGAATGGTTTCTGCCAAAATCAAGCTTTGCGAAATATTCTTCGTACATGGCTTCTCGCAATAAATATCTTTACCAGCCCGCGCCGCTTGCATGGCCATGGTCGCGTGCCAATTCGGGCCGGTCGCGATCAAGACAGCCTCGACGTCTTTCCTCTCAAGCAGTTGCCGAAAGTCTTCGTACATATCGCAATCGACGTTTCCATACTTTTCGTCGACCTTCTTCTTAACTGCGATTCGACGCGATTGCTTGACGTCGCAGACACCGACAAACTGAACATCTTTCTGCTCTAAAAAACAGTCCAGGTCATAGTTCCCGCGGTTTCCGATGCCAATGCCACCTACCACGATTCTCTCGCTGGGTGCCACGAATCCGTCACGTCCGAGCGCCGAGCTTGGGATGATGGTAGGGGCCAAAATCGCTGTCCCCGTCACCGCCAGGGAGGATTTCAGAAAATTACGCCGTTGTATTTGCTTTGCCTTTTGTGTCATCGTTGCTCTCCGGACCCATGGCCGTAAGAATACCGCTAAACTGCCTGAATGCGTTTCAGGTTACCCTACGAGATCGTACCATACCAAGTTACCTTTTGCACCCATCCAGGTTTTTTTCCATGACTGACTCTTTAAACTTTATGACTGACTCTCTAAATAGTAAGAATCGCCCTTCGAAGCTCGTGTTGCTCGTTGGATTTCTTTTCGTTTCAGCCGTTTCCTCAGCCGTTTTGAAGGCTCAAGAGGCACAAACCACCATCCGCGTTTGGCCGGACTTAGCGCCGAACGAAACGAGTCGCGACACCGGAACCCCTCTGCCGGTGAAGCCAGGCGAGCCCAAACCGATCACTCGTGTCTCCGGCGTTCGTTGCCCAACCATCGATGTGTATCCGGCAAAGAACCCAAATGGCACGGCCGTTCTGGTTCTCCCTGGCGGAGGATTCACCTATGTTGTTCCCGACTTGGAAGGCTCTGAAGCCGCACCGTGGCTAAATGAAATGGGCATCTCCGTCTTTGTCTTGCGATATCGGACGAAGGAAGCGGCGCTTGCTGGCGAGCCGCTTTGGCAACGGCCCCTTCAAGATACCCAGCGAGCAATGCGTCTTATTCGTTCTGAGGCAAAGCGATGGCAACTCAAGTCCGATCGAATTGGACTTCTTGCATTTTCCGCAGGTGGTCAAGTCGGCGCGATCGCTCATTCCAAGGGTGACCAATCCGATTATGTTGCCATCGATATCATCGACCAGAAAAGTTGTAAGCCGGATTTTTCAATGCTGGTTTACCCATGGCAAGTGCTTGATGCAAAAACAAACGAATTGCTCGAATCGATCCAAGTCACGGAGCAAGCGTCTCCGGCATTTATTGTGCACACCCACGATGACGCCTCCAGTTCGGTCGGCGCGGCCAAACTCTACATTGCGTTGAAGCAGAACAAGGTTCCAGCTGAACTTCATGTCTATCAAAACGGCGGACATGGTTACGGGTTGAGAGATCGACCTGACTCGGTCATTTCCACTTGGCCAGAACGAGCTACCGAATGGCTTAAGATTCGGCATATTCTAGAAAGCAAGTGAATTGCGATTTCTTTGTATTCGTAGAGGAAGTTGTAAAACTTCCTTGGGTTCGAGGCTCTTCAGGCACTCTTACCAAATTCCACTCCGTGTTAACTCAACGCCATTTGGGCATTCAACTGCGTCACCGTTGAAGCCACTTGAGACTGATGCCAAGCAGTCCGGCCTTGTCGATCGGCTTTGCCAAATAGTCGTCGCAGCCCGCTTGTAAACAACGCATGCGATCGTCAGAGAGCGCGTTAGCTGTAATGGCGACGATCGGCAGCTTGCAGCCTTGGGATCGAAGTGTCCTCGCAAGTGTGTATCCATCCATTTCTGGCATTTGCATGTCGGTTAGAATGAGGTCATACTCATTGCCCTCGAGACGCAAGGCGTCGATCCTTTCAATCGCAACGCGTCCATTTTCTGCCACGTCAACAAGTGCTCCCGCCTTCTTGAGATGGAATGCAATCAGGCGCTGATTGTCTATTCCGTCTTCAACGAGAAGGATTTTGCCGCGGAGCGCAGTTGAGGCCGGAGAAGGTAATGCTTCATGCGATTTGCGAACGGGGTTGAATCGGTCTATCCATTTCGTTGTTGGTACGGTCTCTAAGGGCAACGCTAGTCGAAAATGGGATCCCTTTCCCAACGCAGATGAAATGAGGCAGACGTCGCCCCCCAATAATCGAGCGAGTCTACGACTAATGGTTAAACCAAGCCCGGTGCCTCCGTGCTTTCGTGTCACGGTACTGTCCGCTTGACCAAACGCTTGAAATAGATGTTGCGTTTGTTCTATCGACATGCCTGGCCCTGTATCGTTGACATCGATGTGCAGCTTCGTGGAAGCATCTGCCATTGATTCGACAAAAACAACAACTTCAATTTTTCCCGCCAGCGTGAATTTCGCGGAATTACCCACAAGATTAATTAGGATTTGCCTCAGCCGCGTAGGGTCGGAAAGGATCAGGTCAGGAACCAGCGACTCGAAGCGAGTGGCGATGTCCACGCCCTTTCCGATGACGCGAGGCCGCATCATGCTTTCCAATTCGCCCAGGACTTCGATAAGTGGCGTTTCAATTCGCTCAAGCGTTGTTTTGTCGGCTTCGATTTTGGATAGGTCCAAAATGTCGTTTATAATTGTTAGCAGATGAATGCCAGCGGATTTGATAGTATGGATGGTTTCAAGCCGCTTCAGGTTGGGCTGAAGCCGATCTTCATCTTCCGATAGGATTTCCGCGAAACCTAGAATGGCAGTAAGAGGAGTTCGAATTTCATGGCTCATGTTGGCAAGAAATTCGCTCTTGGCGCGGCTAGCCGTTTCAGCCTGATTGCGGGCTTCCTCGAGCATTCGGTTAGTGTCTTGAAGCTCCAACTCAGCTTCACGCCTTTGGGTAATGTCGGAGTGCGAACCAATCATTCGAATGGGCTTCCCGTCAGCGTTTCGACTGACAATGATGCCTCGTCCTAAAACCCATTTCCAAGTGCCGTCTTTTCCCAACACACGATACTCGTGACGATAGATTGCAGTTTTGCCTTCGAAGTGTTCGTTTGGTTTGGTCAACAATTCGGTTTGGTGAGCTGGTTCGATGCGTTCTCTCCAATCGGACAGAATCAGGGCCGCGTCAGTTTCGCTGGAGCCAAAAAGTGCTTTCCAATTTTCATTGATAATCACTTTGCCCGTTTCTATCTCCCAGTCCCAAATGCCGTCACCAGAGCCCTCGATAGCATACTTCCAGCGTTGCTCGCTCTCTTCCAACGCTTTCTTGATCGCTCTTTGTTCCGTTATGTCTTGAATTGCTCCGACCAGTCGCACAACGTGACCATTTTTCACTTCGACGTCTCCAACGTCCCTGACCCAGATTTCACGTCCCTTGGCGGTAACCATTTGCAGTTCAAGATCAAAGGGGATTCCTTCTTGAGTTGCACGTTCAACCGCTTTACGAACGATCGGCAATGAGTGGTTTGTGTAATGGTGAAAGAGATCGGTTGTATTCAACGACGGAGTCTCGGAATCGGGCAGATCCAAAATCCTGCAGGTTTCACGCGACCAAAACCTGGTCATGGTGCGCAGATCCAGCTCCCAGCCTCCAATTTTCGCTATCGAACTTGTTCGTTCCAACAGTTCATTGTGCGACTGAAGCCGTTGAACTTCCGACTTGAGCGATTCGATTGATTCAGGGCTAGGATTGTCCATTGTTCTTGTGGGATGGCGGCAGATGGCCGCTGTAACAAGTTGAGTTCGAACGCAGAGATTTAGGAATTCCTTCTCGTAAACACCAATAGCGACTAGTTCGTCCTCTGACCCTTTAGGGTATGGTTTTATTCCAAGCGTGAGGACGTGATCCTACATGAACCTTCACGAAACCAAAATAGGAATTTCCTACAATTCAGACTCAGGTTTGCAGAACTGCTTAAAAAAGGTGAACGGAGAAATTCGCGTTCCATCGTTAACCAGATGTGCGTTGTGCGGTTGTCTCGCATCTAACAACATGTAAGGTGATGAGGATTCAAAATGTTATCGCTCGACGGCTTGCGGCACGCACATTCTGAGCGTGAGCGAGAGGGGACGTTACTTGCTGGTTCGATCATGGACCTTGATCAACGTGCGTCGGTCTATTACCAAGTCTTTCTAGACTCTGGCAGAAACCATGTTTTCCCATTGATCGCCGCTCATGGAGCGCTCTGGGCTGGAGGATACTTCTCTTTCGGAATGAAGCTTGGTAGAGTTCTGTCGCTGCCTTCGCTGTTGTTTCCAAAACGGCGACAACGTCGATTGCAGCAACTGCGAGATTTTGCGAACGCGTTTCGCGAGGTAAACCGGCGAGTATGCGTTGACACTTACACGTCTTTTCATTTCTCGGCATCGCATGGAGATCATCCTGAGGCCAGTACGTTAGTCCCAGCGGCGATGCTTGAGGGACTGTCTCGGGTGCATTGCGCCCGTAAGCTGGGGAAACAGCTCTGTCGCATTGACAGGCGGTCTGTTTTTGAGACGTTCTTTCGCGCGGAGCAATCTGCTATTGTTGGGCCGAGCTGAGAAAGAATTCTGTTGGCCACTCATGAGGTTTCTAGCGTTGCGCCCTTGCATCCACTTTACCTTTTTTCCTCTGGGCGCAAACTTGTGGTTCAGAAACTTCGCTCGCGAAGCAGAACGAATTGCCAACGGACTCAAAGCTCTTGCGATCGCAGAGACGGTTGGGCTGGACGTTGTTGAGGATAAGCTCTGGAATTACCAAGTTAGCCCAAGACCATTCACAGAATCAACTATCCGCTATGTTCGATTAACCCAACGTGATCCCCGCTCGGTTTTGGCATAGCCGTGCCTTGGGTCACAT
This sequence comes from Planctomycetaceae bacterium, assembly GCA_947463915.1. Taxonomy (GTDB): domain Bacteria; phylum Planctomycetota; class Planctomycetia; order Pirellulales; family Pirellulaceae; genus JBKCUI01. The sequence goes on along the minus strand of CANHVO010000209.1, from coordinate 559 downwards.
GCCATCACAAGACGAAACAAGCTGCGACGGAATTCTGGCCTGGGGAAAATTTACGATTGCGATTTAATGCCGACTCTTTGAGGCTCTTTGGAGAGCCTGCGGCGCTGCCTCGCCCGAAATACTTTTTGAAGTTCCACACCAAGTCGCACCACATTTTCCCGTCGATGCCGATTTTCTTGAGGATCGGCTCAAGATCTTTGGGGATACTTGGCTTTTCAAGACTGCCAACCCGTTGTCGGCTTGTCCAGTTGAGTAGTTTCAGGTAGTCGGATAGCTTCATCCAGAGGAAGCCCTTGTCGCTTGCACGGACTCCACCGCGGCTTGTTTGAGCACCAGGCTTGTCCCGTTCGTTGAGCGAGAGCGGCGATAGCCAAGCGTCTCGCAGGATTGTCGTGCCTCGTTTCTTTTTAGCTTCGGCTTTTCGCTTGCGAAGTTCTGCTGGCGATGTTGTACGGCGGATTCGGCCTGCTTCTTCGGTTTCGATGGCTACTAGATCGACGGCGGCTGATTGGATTGTTTTTCCTTCAAGGGCTTTGATGCGATCGTAAGCGGAGGTATG
>CANHVO010000208.1 GCA_947463915.1 Planctomycetaceae bacterium | reverse complement strand
GATACCGTCCAAGAAATACAGATCTAAAGCGGCTTGGTGATCCGAGCGTTTCCAAACTAACCCCACAACAACGACGAAAACTCAAAGAAATTGAGTTAGCAGCGGCCGCCTAAAATCCTTCACAGCGTTGCCTTCAAGGGGAGAGGGGCTGGGAGTGAGGGGGGCGCTCTAAGTTTTGATAGACGGCTTCTCTTGCGATGGCTTAAATCAGCCTGGATAGTTTATGCAGTTTGGCGCATCCACGTCGCCTCACACTGTACCGGCAACGCCATGAAGCATCTTGGCTTTTGTGTAGCGAAAGTCGTCAAGACTTTCGGCTTCTTAGCCTTTATAACCGAAACTCTTGACGAGTTTCGCTACCAATTACTTCACAGCGTTGACTTAACGGACGAAGGTGAGATCGCAAGAACCTTGGGGAATTAAGCTCGCAGCGCGACTTGCTCTTTCATGAACTTCAAACCTTCTTCGGCCAACTTCAACTCGGTGTCAAACATACGACGCCAAATCTTCGTGGCAGCTGCAAGCTCTGGAAGCGCTAATCCAAACGCCTCGATCACCATCCACCCGTCGTAACCAATGGACCGAAGTGCGTCGAAGTTTTCTTTCCAGCGAATGTTTCCTTGGCCAGGCGTACTTCGATCGTTTTCGCTGATGTGAACATGGCAAAGCATGTCCTTGATATCATGAATCGCTTTGCCGACGTTCTTTTCTTCGATGTTGCTATGGAAAGTGTCGTACATCATGCGGCAGTTTGGATGGTCCACTTCACGACAAAACTGAGCAGCGTCCGCATGTGCGTTTAAGAAGTAGACTTCAAAACGATTGAGCGGCTCGACTCCGAGCATTACTCCAACCTTACCTGCATGCTCCGCTGTCGCGCGCATACTCTCCACGCCCCACTTCCACTCGTCCGCGGTTCGTCCTGCACCAGTGAAGTATCCTAACGCGGAATGAAAGGGTCCAACCAAGGTTTGAACGCCAGCGGCCGCGCAACAGTCGAGCGTCTGCTTGTTCAACTCAACCCCTTTCTTTCGAACTGCTGCGTCAGGGCTGATTGGATTGTCCGCTTCCGTTCGAACGGTAACGCCTGTTCGTTGTAGCCCCATCGAATCAAGTCGTTTTCCCCAAGCGGCATAATCCAATCCGAGATTGAAGATTGGAATCTCAACGCCGTCATAGCCCATGGCCTTGATTTTTTCCAGCGTCGGTATCAATCCGTCATTCAATTCGCCGGACCATAGCAAAAGATTCATGCCGTATTTCATTGTGGGCTCCGTTTACTTTAGATTTGAATTTGAGAGGTTTAAGCAACTCACCAACGCGACGTTCGTGCAGGAGAGTTCGTGTTAAAGGTTTTGGCAACGCATTGAAGCATTTTGTAGCGAAACTCGTCAAGAGTTTCGGTCGTTTAGGCGATGCAGCCGAAAGTCTTGACGACTTTCGCTACTCAAAAGCCTGACGAAGTGAACAATAACGAAGTAAACAATCCAAGTTGATACACTGAGCTGTTATCGCGTTAGTGCAGACTCGATGCGTTTCATGACTTTGCTTTCGCCTTGCGAGACCGCAGCCCAGCCGAGCAATCCGCCGCTCGCAGATGCGACGGCATTGATCTCATTGACGAGAGCCTTTTTGAGCTCTTCGGCGTCGTGAACAGCCAGCGCTGTAACAAGCGCCTTGGCGTAGGACTCCCAAGAGGTGAACATCTCTGACGAAGGCTTCGTTTCAAGCCAGTTGGAGAGCAACTTGCCGGCCGGCCCCTTCAAATCGAAATGAGCAGCCGCCAAAGTGTTGATCGTCGAACGTTCTGCTTCCTCAAGCACTCCGTCCCCCCATGCAACCGCCACCAACGGAAAGACTCGCAAGGCCGAGAAAGCTTGCGGGGTCACTCCCAGCTTGTGAACCGCTTCCAGAATTTTCGTGTCCTTAATGCCAGTAATGCGGGCGAACTCCGAAACTGCATTTTCCTGATCTTGCCGGGACTTCAGTTCCTCTAATAGTTTAGCGTCGAGTTCTGCAAAAAACTGGTTTTCGAGCGCCGACCCGCGTTCGTGCAAAGAATCGGAATTGGACATCGTTTCGCCTATCCTGAAATGGGTAATTGAGGAAAATAAGGTTTAAGACCAAAGGATAGCCGGGGAAAGTTAACCTTAACACCCCCGGCGCTTGGGTTCCCCGTCATCCACCCCAAAACTTCCCAATTCCTCACCACATATTCAGACCATTTTTATGTCTTCGGCCACCAAAACGCCCCGCACAATGTTCCAAAAAATTTGGGACAACCACAATGTTCTCAGCGAAACCGGCAAACAGACGATGCTGTATGTCGATCTCCATTTGGTCCACGAGGTAACCAGCGCCCAGGCCTTTGAAGGGCTCCGCTTGGCAGGACGCACCGTCCGTCGCCCCGAAAGAACAATCGCTACGCCCGACCACAACGTTCCAACGAACAATCGCAATCTGCCCATCGCCGATCCCATCGCTCGCCAGCAAGTTGACAAGCTTCGCGAGAATTGCAAGGAATTCGGCGTCCGACTCTACGACCTCAACGACATCCACCAAGGTATCGTCCACATCATTGGCCCGGAACTCGGCTACACCCAACCTGGCATGACCATCGTTTGCGGCGATTCGCACACAGCAACCCACGGAGCATTTGGTGCGCTAGCCTTCGGCATCGGAACCAGCGAAGTCGAACACGTTCTCGCAACACAAACACTACTGCAATACTTGCCCAAGACCTATGAACTCCGTGTCGATGGCCAATTGGCCCCTGGGGTCACCGCCAAGGACTTGATTCTGTATTTGATCGGCAAACTGACAACCTCAGGTGGTACCGGCTATGTTCTCGAGTACACCGGTGAAGTCATTCGTCGATTGAGCATGGAAGAACGCATGACGGTCTGCAACATGTCGATCGAGGCAGGCGCACGAGCTGGCATGATCGCTCCCGATCAAACTACCTTCGACTACCTCAAGGGACGACCTTTCGCGCCCAAGGACTTCGCGACGGCCGAAGCGCTCTGGAGACAATTGCCCTCCGATCCAGAGGCGACCTACGATCGAGTCAGCGTCTATCGAGGCCAAGACATCGAACCACAGGTAACATGGGGAACGAACCCAGGCCAAGTCGCTTCGATCACTTCGCCAGTGCCCAACCCTGCCGATTTCGGTGACGAAACCGAACGCAAGTCCGCAGCTGGCTCCCTGGAATACATGGGACTCAAGGCGGGGGCACCACTCACCAGCGTATCTATCGATCGAGTCTTCATCGGCTCTTGCACCAACGCACGCATCGAAGATCTGAGAGCCGCGGCCAACGTCGTCAAGGGCTACAAAGTCAGCGACAAAGTCTACGCCATGGTGGTCCCGGGAAGCGGACAAGTCAAACGCCAAGCGGAATCCGAAGGACTCGATCGCGTCTTCAAGGAAGCGGGCTTCGACTGGCGAGAAGCAGGCTGCAGCATGTGCTTGGCAATGAACCCGGACCGCTTAGAACCAGGCGAACGCTGTGCCTCAACCTCCAATCGAAACTTCGAAGGTCGACAAGGAAAAGGAGGCCGAACGCACCTCGTTTCACCAGCCATGGCCGCCGCAGCCGCTGTCTCTGGACACTTCGTCGACATTCGCCAATGGGACTACCGAGCCTAGCAATTTAGCCGTTGGGCGCTAGCCCCGGTTCCTGATTTTGCCACCCTCCCTCTGGGAGGGCCGGCCAAAGGCCGGGGAGGGTGAACTGATTTGAACATTTGCTACTCGCACTCCACCCTCCCCTCGCTTCGCTCGACCCTCCCGGAGGGAGGGTGACTAAACACAATAACTATCCACTTCATCTAAACACATCCCAACACCATGCAACCATTCACCAAAGTAACCGGCGTAGTCGCGGCCATGGACCGCGCTAATGTTGACACCGACCAAATCATTCCAAAGCAATTTCTAAAACGAATCGAACGAAGCGGCTTCGGACAGTATCTGTTTTTCGATTGGCGATTCAACGAGGACGGAACACCGAATCCAACCTTTGAGCTTAACCTTGCCCGTAACCGCGACGCTTCGATTCTGATCGCGCGGCGCAATTTCGGAAGCGGCTCTTCACGCGAGCATGCGGTTTGGGCGATTGCCGATTATGGTCTTCGCTCCATCATCGCTCCTTCGTTTGCCGATATCTTTTACAACAACTGTTTCAAAAACGGAACGTTGCCGATTCAGCTCTCGGAACAACAAATCGAAGAGCTCTTTCAGCGTCACGCGGCCCAAGCTCAATTCAAATTGACGGTTGATCTCGAGCAGTGTCTCGTCAGTGACGACAACGGCTTCGTAGCATCGTTTGACGTCGAGCCATTTCGGCGCCACTGTCTGATCAATGGCTTAGACGACATCAGCTTGACACTGGAAAACGAAAGCAAGATCTCCGAATACGAAGCATCCCATCCTGCCTTGAGCTAAAAGCTGGTGTACCGGCTTCAGCCGGATTTTTTATTGAATACATGGCGAACTTGGTCCTAGAGCCCAACGTTAGCAACATGCTTGGTGTGCTAAGGCAGGCGACTTCTCGGTGGGACAATGCCACAATGCCCAAACCTCCTCATCCCCCAGCCCCTTCTCCTCCCGAGGATGAGAAGGGGAGCAAGAACTACAAATCAAGAAATCATCTTCCTATATTGTCGCTTCGAAGAATGCAAATTGAAGCAACCCCAAACCCCACACTAACTCCCCTTCTCCTCCTCGGGAGGAGAAGGGGCCGGGGGATGAGGAGGTGGTTCGCCCAGGAGACGTAGCTTCAGAGCGACATCGATATCATTAATCACTCGTTGCGTATCCTGCTCAATTTCTCGGCTGGTAAATCGAATGACTTCGATCCCTTGTGCGTTGAGCCATTCGGTTCTTGCTCGGTCCTTCGCGATTCCCTCAAGAGTGAAATGCGGCTGGCCATCGCATTCGATGCAAAGTTTTGCTTAGGGGCAATAGAAGTCGAGGATGCAAGGTTCCTTGACGTATTCCCGTCGGAACTTTGCGCCGCATCGTTGTCGATTGCGGACCAACTGCCACATCAGGTATCCTGCTGAGGTTGCAGCCCTTTTGAGGTGTTTTGCAAAATCTTGAGGGTATTGCCATTCCAACGACATACTAAAACCTCCTCATCCCCCAGCCCCTTCTCCTCCCGAGGAGGAGAAGGGGAGCAAAAACCACAAATCATGAAATCATTTCCTATATCGTCGCTTCGAAGAATGCAACGGGGCGTGGATAACATAGTCACGCAGCTAATTGCTCCCGACTTATTCATTGTAGCAACACTATTGATTGCCACTTCCACGGTCCCATAGTGTTCGGCGGTGCCACTCACTACTGATTCGGAGGACGCCATTGGAGCTGATCGCCCTCCGACACTAACTCCCCTTCTCCTCCTCAGGAGGAGAAGGGGCCGGGGGATGAGGAGGTGGATCGCCCTGGAGACGTCGCTTCAAAGCGGCATCAATCTCATCGATCATTCGTTGTGTATCCTGTTCAACTTCTCGACTGGTAAATCGAATGACTTCGATCCCTTGTGTATGGAGCCATTCAGTTCTTGCTCGGTCTCTCGCGATTCCCTCAGAAGTGAAATGAGGCTGGCCATCGCATTCGATGCAGAGTTTTGCTTCGGGGCAATAGAAGTCGAGGATGTAAGGTTCCTTTACATATTCCCGGCGGAACTTTGCGCCGCACCGTTGTCGATTGCGAACCAACTGCCACATCAGGTATCCTGCTGAGGTTGCAGCCCTTTTGAGGTGCTTCGCAAAATCTTGAGGGTCTTGCCAATCCAACGCCATACTCGAACCTCCTCATCCCCCAGCCCCTTCTCCTCCCGAGGAGGAGAAGGGGAGCAAGAACTACAAATCATGAAATCATTTCCTATATCGTCGCTTCGAAGAATGCAACGGGGCGTGGATAATATAGTCACGCAGCTAACTGCTCCCGACTTATTCATTGTAGCAACACTATTGATTGCCACTTCCACGGTCCCATAGTGTTCGGCGGTGCCACTCACTACTGATTCGGAGGACGCCATTGGAGCTGATCGCCCTCCCACACTAACTCCCCTTCTCCTCCTCAGGAGGAGAAGGGGCCGGGGGATGAGGAGGTGGAGCGCCCTGGAGACGTCGCTTCAAAGCGGCATCAATCTCATCGATCATTCGTTGTGTATCCTGTTCAACTTCTCGGCTGGTAAATCGAATGACTTCGATCCCTTGCGCATTGAGCCATCCAGTTCTTGCACGGTCCTTCGCAATTCCCTCTGGAGTGAAATGAGGTTAGCCATCGCATTCGATGCAAAGTTTTGCTTAGGGGCAATAGAAGTCGAGGATGTAAGGTTCCTTGACGTATTCCCGTCGGAACTTTGCACCGCATCGTTGTCGATTGCGAACAAGTTGCCACATCAGGTATCCTGCTGAGGTCGCAGCTTTTTTGAGGTATTTTGCAAAATCTTGAGGGTCTTGCCATTCCAACGCAATGCTCGAACCTCCTCATCCCCCAGCCCCTTCTCCTCCCGGGGAGGAGAAGGGGAGCAAGACCGTTTCAAAACGAGAGTGCTCTGTGGATTGCTTACCCCAGCAAATCGAGCGTAGTTTCATCTTGACCATCGCCTGCCGGTAGCGAGAGCATCGATTCCGATTCGCTTGCAGTCGTCGTCGCTTCTTTCCCGGTCGCAGTCCCGGATTGCTGCGGGCCGTCGTAACGCTCATTCGCGTCGCGATCTCCAGTCTTACCTGACTCCTCAAGCGGATTAACTGGCTCCGTTCCTACAGCGCTGCTTTTTGGTGCAGTGCTATGTTTGGAATCACCAAGAGCTTGTTGATTGAGTGCAGCAGGGTTCGCCCATGAGCTTGGCATGATTTGCATACTAAAGCCATCCTTGCAAAAACAAATAAGGCACGGTCAATCAAAGGTCATACAGCGATTCGCATTTGAAATCTAGGGCGACATTGGGCTGGTGGAAGATGATGTGGAAAGTCGCACCCGGCAAGTGCGACCCACGGCGGCAGGTGCGACCCACTTTGGGTTACTTCCACTCGGCGACCAGCTTCCCGTCTTCGATCTGCCAAACCCTTGCGATCCCTTCTTGCCCCGTCGCAATGCAGAACTTGCCATTGGGCGATGCAACTACGCAATAGAGCGAGTCTGGCACTGGCCCGAATTGCTTGCTCTGATTACCGGAATTGGAATCATGCATCCGTACCAATTTGTTCATCGTGGCTGAAACGGTATTGGCCGTTGAACCTAGGAAAGCGATCGAAGTCACCTCGGTCCCAAAACCCGCAATGGTTTTCACTGACTCTCCCTTTTCAATATCCCAAATCTTAACGGTCATGTCAGCGCTTGCCGTTGCCAGTCGATTCGCATCCTCTTGCCAAGCCAGTGCGAGAACGTGATGCGTGTGCCCCTCGAAAAGCTTTGATGGCTCAAAAGTCTGAGCATTCAATAGTTTCGTCATCTTGTCCGCGCCGCAGCTTGCAAGCCACCGACCGTCAGGCGAATAAGCCACACCGAGGATCGTATCGCTGTGCAACTCCGGCATCGACTTCACTGGCTTTCCGTCCGCTACATTCACGATTGCCAATTGGCCGCTGCGGCTCGCCAATCCACTTCCGATGGCGAGCGTTGAGCCATCGGGTGAAAACGCCAAAGCAGTCGCTCGATCAACCACGATCGCTGGTGAGTCCCACATGCTCTCTTGCTGCCAAGTACTGCGAGCATCGCGCACGATCGCATTGAGTTCAGCAGCAGATACAATCGGTTGCGCAACCGGGCGTGATTCGGTCCGTTCGAGGGTATCAATCGAAAAGAAATCGAGGCCATTGGTTGGTGCTTTGTCTTTAAGCTTCGTTGCAGAAATTCGCCCCGCACCATCGAACGCGACCGACTGCACAGAGAAGCGTACGGCCTCGTTGGCTGTCTTCAAGGTCGCGTTCTTTGTCTGTACTGCGGTCAAGAGTTCGGTCTGTGCGACCACGCTTTGTTTGCGTTCCTCTAGTTTCGCGACCGCGGATTTTTGATTTTCTTGAATGCCCACGAGAGCTTGATTGGCATTCTCAAGCATCATTTTCGTCTCCGCCGTTTTCTTCTCGACATCTGCATACGCCTTCTTCTTGGGCTCAAGCTCCGTGGTCAATTGTGTGAGCTTTGCCATTGCAGCTTCCATGGCTGTTTTCGCCTCCGCCATGGCTTTTTCATGATCGGTGACCACCTGCATAGCTGTTTGTAATTCCTTGGTCTTGGCTTCCATGGCTTGGGCCGCTTTGTCTTTGACTTCTTGTGCCGATTTGACGGCAGCTTCTTCCGCTTGCACTGTCTTCTCATGCTCGGCCACCATCGCTTTGAACCGATCTAGCATGGCCTGGTTGCGACGAAGTTCACGATCGGAACCTGCTAGAACGAGCTGCTCGTTGCGGTCTCGTTCAATGCCGCCAACCAATTTGGCTTGAGCGACGCTCCACAGCTTCAAGGCCGTGTTGCCCGTTGGCTCGTCCGATGTCAACGTGCACGCGAGCTGACGATCGGGCGACAAACTCAATCCGTCCACTGGTCCTGCTGCATTGACCGCCGCTGCGAGAGGATGGTCCAGGACGACTTCGGTCAACACTGGCGACTTGATCTGCCATACGGACGCCTTCCTATCGGAGACTACCAGTAGATTCGCATCGTCGATCGCATTCAAACTGCGGACCGGAGCCGGGAGCTGAGTTGTCGTTGGAGCTATCGGAGCAGCTGCGGCGAGGTCCCAACTGTAAAGCAAGTTGCTCACTCCAACAGCAAACAATCGATTGCTTGATGGACTCAAGACACCAGCCGAGATCGATGCATCGGGAATGGCAAAGGTATGCAGCACGCTGCCATCTTTCTTCGTGAGTTTAATAATGGAGCTTGGTCCAACGCCGGGTGCATTGGGATCCGCGGGATTGGGAACGGCTGGCACACCTTCCACGATTGCAAACAAATTACTATCAGCAGACACACATAAGACCTTGGACAAGTCAATCCCCACGGCTGCCAATGCTGGTCGAGTTGCGTCCAACGAAGGCTCCGATCGTTTCCAAATCTTTACTTGGCCCGTACTGCCCGTCGCGATGCGCTGGCCATCGGGACTAATTGCAATCGCCTGAATGAAGTCAGGATGCGCGTTCGGTATAACTTGCAATGGTGTCGCATCAAGCGCCGCAGGCAGAGGTTGAGGCCCTGCAAGCCGCTCCGCGTTATGAATCACTAACTCGCCACCCCGCCCGTAGGCTATGAACGCGCTGTCAGGTGACATGGCAACTGCATAGCTGGCCCTGGCGCCTTCAGGAAGTCGAAGATTCGCGTGATTGGCCATGCTTTGACCTGGTCCGCGCGACAATGCACCGCCAGCGATCCAACCTTTGATGACCGCAACTTGCTCAGGTGTTAGGCGTTCCGCACCGACTTTGTTGCCAACAGGAGGCATTATGGTATCTGCGTCACCTACCGGCCGTGTTAGCAATTGACTCGCATCGATATTGGCAGGATCAAACGCAGGTCCTGAGTCACCACCTTTGACGAGATCGGCTGGCGTCTCAAGTTTCAAGCCACCTTCCGCCAGTTTCGCGTTGTGGCAGGCGGTGCAGTTTTTCCTCAAGATTGGAGCGACTGCATCTTCGAAGTAAATCGGTGTTTGGCCCAGGAGCACGCTGTTGTTGACAAGCGTCATTGCCAACAAAGCGACAGACGACGAAACCGTCCATCGACTTGTGTTTGGTGAGCATCGAGTTAGGAATTTCATGGAGCATCTCCGATTCGAATACGCAGGTTGGAGGTAGGCAATTGCAAGGTAATGCCCTTGGTCTTTTCTTTTGCCGCAGGATCTGTGTTTGGTATAGTGACGGCAGCTTCGCATAGTGCGCCGAGCATGAATTCGCCTAACGGCGCATCTTTAGGAACTTGTAAATCGAGGATTCCCTCGGCAACGGTTGGTTCCAGTTTGATCTCGGCCGCAGTCGTCTTTGCAGGGTTGTGATGCAATCGAACCGTCACCGCCACTTCGCCTCCGGTTCTACGAGTCACTCGGACGGGGATCTTGAGCGGCTGACCACGAATGACATCCATCCGGATAGGGGATTTGGCGTCGATATCCTTTGGACCAAGCTCGATCGTCATGGGACAAATCGAAGATTCCGTCTTCACCAGTTTTAATGCGTCTGTCATTTTGGAAATCGGCGAGCGAAAGGTATCAATGGAATTCCATGTAACCTCGAGAGGGACAGCCGTTGCGGAAATCGATCTCGGGCCAATTTCCGTTGAGCCTTTGATTTCCAAGTTTGCAATCTCTTTGCGTTCTTTCCCTTCTGGGCCGAAACTCCAGAAGTTGAGCGTTGCCGAATTTTGATCTCGAGCGATGACACCGCTCCCGCCTCGAATCCCATCCGGCAAGCCACTCACATTCAATTCGATGGGCTCTGCGAAATTATCGAATCGCAATGCATGGACCGAAACCATCAACGCACCACCTGCGCAAAGGGTCGGGCTTGTCGATTTCGATTGTTCAAGGTCGCGAACGGGTGTCGCTAAATGCGTCCCTAGTGCAAACCCTGGATTCGGCTTGCGTATCTCAAGTGCGTACTTGGGTGAACCTGAGAGGCGATCGAGTCGTTGCTGACTACGAACTTGCAAGCGATAGATACCTTTGTCTGTTGTTTGGAAGGTAAACATCGGGTCCTTGATTCCGAATCGCATTTCTCCATTGCCAACGCCGGGCCCGTCATCGTTTTCGACCAGACGATGCATAACTTCATTTGGTTGTCCGGCGTTCTCAATTCGGAAAGCGACGATCAACGCATCGGACAGCTCGCCAAGGCGCTGCGATACCAACTCGACCGACACATCCGTTTTGGCTTCGCATTCGAAATCGAAGTTATCGACGTCGTCGTTGGCATTCCATTGACCAGCCACAATCGTTGGCCAGGTCACAGACATCGGTTTAAGCCCTTCGAAAAGGCTTTCCTCATGAATCACCACAGGCGCGTCTGTCGGCGCCCGAAGCATCGCCGAACGAGGGTGCCATAGGATAGGAAAAGATAACGGGCGAGGATCCGTTGTCTTGGGAATAGCCATACGCCTCCAACGATCAACGATTCTCTCTGACTCGGCGAGAGATTTCTCCGCTGAAGCGACATCGACAAGCTTCAATGCATAGCGATAGTCACCTCCACCTCGGAAAATATGATCGTGTACCATCAGTAAGTATTCGGTGTTGGCTTTCAAATCGAGTGTTAGCGATGCATCTCGATCGTTTGTTGCGCTGATGGTTGCAATCGTGATGTGCTCAGAATCGAGCAAGGACATGACGAGCCGTGCCCTCGAATCGAATGCTAAGGCGAACGATTGCAGTTCCAGCCTGCGGTCGACATCGAATTTAAGTCGATAGTAGTTTCGTCCTCGATCTGGACATTCGTCTTGCCACATGGTTCCAGGAGCAATCACCGCCGGGTTCACTTCGCTTTCGTTTCCAGTTACCAGTACCCATGGCTCATCGGTCACCATAAAACTTCGGCCATTGGACAGACCATTTCCGCCATATGCTCGCAATTGATAAAAGCCCGCACCGTACGTAGCCGGAACCGTTTCAGCTCCCGGGATTTGGTTTCCCAACAGGGAGGTCGTATTCAACAAACCCTGACCAGCGGCACCGACCGAAGGTGGCAGTGCCTGGCCAATTTTGCAACCCAGCTGCTGCAATGACTGAAGTTCCGGTGCGCTGAATTGAGCAAAAATCGGTCCGACCAACGTCCCAAATAAGAACGGAACCATCGCGATCAGGAATCGAGGGGAAGGCATGGGGGAGGGCTTTTCTTAGCGATTTCAGCGAAATCGAGGTGGGTGGGTGGCGATGCTACGGAACGAAACGCAATCGAAACCGCCGCAATCGAACCGTAAGCTCGCCTCCAATTATACTTCATTCCCCCTAAATTGCAGCAACATACTAAGCATACTAGGCGGTTTCGGGCGATCTGAAAGCACAACTAAGCACATCCATATGATGTCTTCGGGCGAAACAAACCAATAACCGTTGAGCGCTTGCCTCGGTTTTCGACGAATGTCGAGCAATTGGAAAACCGGGGCTTGCGTATGCGCAAAGTTATTTCGTTGAGCCCCAAGCGACCTCGGAGGCCGTCTCACTTTTGGACCTATCGATTTTCTGGTAAGCGTCTATCGCTGTTTCGCATTCTGCTCAATGTCAATTGGGCTTTTCTGTAGCGAAAGTCGTCAAGACTTTCGGCTGCATTGCGTAAACCACCGAAACTCTT